>JBLNGI010000306.1:0-7792 GCA_050264615.1 Gemmatimonadota bacterium | reverse complement strand
TCACCGAGACCGCGGGGTTGACCGAGCCGCCGCCGGTCGCCGCGGCCCAGGTCACCGTCACGCCGGGCACGGGGTTACCGTGCACGTCCGTGACCAAAACATCATGCGCGGTCGCGAGCGTGGTACCCACTTCGCCGTTCAGGTTGTCGCCCGAGAACTTGGCCATCGTGGTTGGCGCGCCCACTGATGCAGTCGCCGTGAAGCTTACCGGGCTGCCCGACAGATCGGGCGTCGTCGTGGCCGTGAGTGTTTGGGTGCCGGCGCTGGTGCCGAGTGTCCAACTTGTGGCGGCCGCAATCCCGCTGCCCGTCGTCACCACCGGTGTTACGGGCGTCACGGTTCCGCTCCCCGGCGCGGCGGCAAACGTGACGGACACGTCGCTTACTGGATTGCCGCTGACGTCCCGGACCACCACGGACGGCGCAATAGCCACCGCGGTTCCGGCCGGTGCGGTCTGACCGTTCCCCGCATTTCGGGCCACTGTGCTGGGCGCGCCGGCTGTGACGTTCACGGTGCCGGACGTCGCGCTGGTGAGCGCGCCGGCGCTAAACCCGAGCGTGCGGGGCCCCACGGTACCGGTGATCGTGAGGTTGGTGAACGCCGCGAGCCCGTTGGCGTCGGTCACCACGGCGAGCGTCCCGCCCAGCGTCCCGCCACCCGAGGCAATTGACACCGTGACCGCCGTCCCGCTCACACTCACGGCGTTCCCCGCCAGGTCCTGGAGTTGGACCGCGGGCTGCGGCAAAAGGACCGTCGCGTTCTGCACGATGGCCGGCGGCTCCGTCGTGATGGCCAACTTCGCGGCCGGACCCGCACTCAGCGTGATGGTCGTGGTCGTGTCGGGCAGTAGGGCACCGGTAGCCATGCGAAGCCGGTACACACCCACCGGGCCGCTCAACGCGAGGCCGTTGAAGGTTGCCACACCATTCGCGTTGGTCGTCGCCGCGGCGTTGGTCAACGTGCCGCCATCTGGTCCCGTTGCCAGCGTCGCCGTCACGACCACGCCCGCTTGACTCACATCATTGTCCAGCGCGTCGCGCAACCGCACGACCGGCTGTATGGTCAACGCCACGCCGCTCTGCGCGGTGGCCACAGGCTCCGTGGTGACGACGAGCTTCGTAGCGGTGCCGACCGACACGGTCACTGCCGCGGTCTCCGTGATCGCGACCGCGTCAATCGTGGCTGCAACGGTCTTCGTCTCCGCCACCGTCGAGCTCAACGTTCCCGTCGCCAGGCCATTGGCGTTCGTCGGCCCCGAGGGCTGGGTCAGCGTGTTCCCCGTCCCGGTCGCTGTCAGCGCGACCGTCGCGCCGGGAATCAGGTTGCCGAACGCGTCACGACCCGTCACCGTGATCGTCGACGTCCCAGTCCCGGCCGCGATCGGCGATGTCGCGGTCACGCTCGAGAGCGCCGACGAGACCAGCGCGGGCGTGACCGTCACGGCCGCCGTCTGATTGATCGGAACCGCATTGGCGAGCGCCGACACGGTCTTGGTCTCCGCCTTGGTCGAGCTCAACGCCCCCGTAGTGACTCCATTGGCATCGCTCGAGGTCGCCGGCTGAGTCAGGGTGTTCGCGGCACCGCTGGCAGTGAGCGTTACCGACTTTCCCTTGATCGCGTTGCCGAACTGGTCGCGCACCGTCACGGTGATCGTGCTCGCGCTGCTCCCACTCGAGGCCGTGATGGTGCCAGGTGTCGCCGTCACCATCGTCTGCTCAGCGCTCACAGGCCCCGGCACGGTGAACGCCGTGAACGTGAGCGGCGACGCGACGCCCGTCGCCTGCACCAGCTGAATGCTGTCGGTGGGCGTCGTCACGGTACCGACTGTCCAACTGGTGGTGGCGATCCCGCTGGTGTTGGTGGTGGAGCTCGGCGGGTTGACCGTCCCGCCGCCGTTGAGCACCGTCCAGCCGATGGGCACGCCCGCCACGGGATTATTGAACGCATCGACCACGCGCACGGCCAGCGCCGCCGGGAGCGTCTGGCCCACGGTGTCGACCTGGTTGTTCCCGGCCTGAATGGTCATCTGGGTGGCGCCGCCCACGGTGGCGTTCACGCCGAACGTCACCGTGCTCGACCCACCGGCGAACGTGGCCCTCGCGCTGGTGGTCTGCGTCCCGGCGCCCGGTCCCAGCGTCCGCACGGTGCTGGCCAGGCCGTTTGCGTCGGTCATCGCCGTGGCGGGCTCCACCGAGCCGCCGCCCAGTACCGCTGCCCAGGTGACCGAGACGCTGGTCACGGGATTGCCGTACGCGTCGGTGATCAGCACGACGTGCGGCGTCTGGAGCGTGGTGCCGGCCTGCCCGGTGAGATTGTCCCCGGAGAACTTCGCGATAGTGGTGGCCGGGCCTGCGGTCACGCTCGCCGTGAAGTACACCGGGCCGCTCACCACGGGCGACGTGGCCCGGAGCGAATCGGTCCCGACGATGGTGCCGAGCGTCCAGCCGCCGGCTTGGGCGATCCCGGCGGCGTTGGTCGTCTGCGATCCACCCGCGACGGAGCCGTTGGACGTGCCCGGGGCCACGAACGTTACCGCAACGCCGCTTACCGGATTGCCGCTCGCGTCACGCACGATGACCGAGGGGGCGACGGCCACCGCGGTACCGGCTGCTGCTGACTGCCCGTTGCCGGCGTTGACGTCCATGGTGCTCGCGGGCCCGGCGGTAAGGTTGATGGCGCTCGACGTGACGTCCGTCAAGCCGGGGCTGGTGAATCGCAGCGCGCGGGTGCCCACCGCTCCGATGATCTTGAGATCGGTGAACGACGCGACACCGGAGGAGTTGGTGCTGGCCGTGAGCGTTCCGCCCAGCGTGCCGCCGCCTGAAGCGATCGCAGCCGTAATCACCGTCCCGCCCTGGCTCACGTTGTTGCCCGCGGCGTCCTGCATCCGGACCACGGGCTGCGGCGAAAGCGGGACGCCGCTTTGTGCCGGGGTGCCGGGCTGGGTCGTGATGACCAGCTTTGCCGCAGGGCCAGCGGTCACGACGAAGCTGGAGCTCGTGACCGGGGCCAGGCCGGGCGACGTCGCAACGAGCGTGTAGCCCGAGCCGGAGCGGTCGATGCGGAGATCGCTGAACGTGGCTACGCCAGCAACCGCCGCCACCGCCGTCGTGCCGGAGAGGACGGCGCCCCCGGGGGGGGGGCCCGAGCCGACCGCAATCGTGACCTCACCCGTAAAGCTCGTGAGGGTCGCACCGTTCATGTCTTGCGCGCTGACGGTGACGGCGGGCGCGATGGCGACGTTCGAAACAACGGTCGTGGGTTGGACCGTGAAGACGAGCCGGCTGGGTGGGACGCGGATGTGGAAGTCGGGACTGGTCTCGAGATTCTCACCGAATGCCGTCCAGGGACCGGCGCGGCCGGTCTGGTCCACCGCGCGAGCTTGCCAGTGGTAGGAGGCGTTGTCCGCCAGGCCGGTGAGCGCGACCGTCGCCGTGCTGCCGCTCGGCACGGGCACGCTCGAGCCGCTGGGAACGTTGGTGAAATCGACTCCCACCGGCTTCAGCTCCACCTCGAAGCGCACCTGGTCCCCGGGATCGGGGTCGCTGAGCCCGCCGCGGAAGTACAAGGATCGCTCGGGAATCGTGTCGCCGACGTCGATGAGCGTCGCGGCGTCGATGCGAAGTTGGGTGAGACTCGTCGGGGCATTGGGGGACCGAGCGACCGCGACGCGGAAGTCCACCTCGGCCTCGCTGTTGCCGCCGTAGGAGCTCCAGGCACCGGCGAGCCCACCCTGATCGACCGCGCGCGTCTGCCAGTGGTAAGCAGTCTGATTGGCCAATCCCACCACCGTCACGGCGGCGATGCTTCCGCTCGTCCCAAGCGGGCTCGACGCCGTTGGTTGGCCCGTGAACGCGGTTCCCAAGGGCCGGACTTCCACCTCGAGCCGCACTCTGTCTCCGGGATCCTGATCGAACACCGTGCCCTTCAACACCATTGTCGCTTCGTCGGTCTGCCCACCGACGGCGATTGCGGTCAGAGCGTCGCTCTTGAACTGCCCGGGCCCTGCGGGAACGGCGGGCGCGTCGGGCACAGCCACCAGGAAATCGGGGGCCACCTCCGCATTGGCCCCGTAGCTGCTCCACGCGCTCACGCGGCCGGTCTGGTCCAACGTGCGAGCCCGCCAGTGATACGAGGTGTTGTCCGTCAGGCCCGTGACGAGCACCAGAGCCTCTTCGTCTGCCGCGACCGGTGCGCTGGCGGCGGTCGCGGCGCCAGTGAACGCCACGCCGACGGGACGCAGCTCCACTTCCAGCCGGAGCGAGTCGCCGGCATCGGGATCGCGCACCACGCCACTAAGCACGACAGCCGGCTCAACGCTCACACCGCCGGTCGTCACGACGGTTACTGAGTCGGCACCAAACTGTTCGAGGGATTCGGGCGCCTGCGGCGCGCGCGGGCGGAACAACCGCACGGTGTAACTTCCCGAGTCGTGGCGCGAGACGGTCGCTGCTTCGAGGACGAAGGTCCCGCTGCGAGGCAGGCGCTGATAGCGCAAGCACGTCGTGCCGGGCAGACCGGCGCAGCCGGTCCCCGTGGGGAGTGGAACTCCGGCGGCGGCTGGAGGCGTCGCGGTCGTGTCGAGAATGAGATAGGGGGCGAACTTGCTCGCCGCCAGCTCGATCGACACACTGTCGCCGGCCGACCCCAGGAAGCGGTACAGGTCAGCGAAGCTGGAGTCGCGGTGTGGCGCCCCGCAGTCGACGCTTCCGAGCGAGCCGGAGAGCTCGGAGTTGATCGCCAATGGCTGGATGGCACACGGGTGAACAGTGAACTGAACCGGAATGCGGGCTTCGCCACCACCCGTCATCGCTGCTACGACGATCGTATCGCGATAGACGCCTACACCGAGTCCCGTCGGCGCAGCGCTCACTGCGAGCGCCCCCGGAGCGTTTCCGCTCGGCGCCGCGAGCCGGAGCCACGGGCTCGCTTCCAAGACCGCCGCCGTCCAGCCCAAGGCACCGGAGGCTCCGTTGGAGATTTGCAAACTCACGACCCGAGCGGCCAAGCTGCCGACGGCGGCCGAGTCCTCGAGCCGCGCGGGAGTGACTTGGAGAATCCCGCCTGCCGGCGGCTTTAACAGCTTGTCGACACTGCAGGTCGTCAGTAAGACAGAACCGCCTGTCACTGAGAGGAGCAGTAACAGGCGACGGATGGGCGGCGTCTCGTGATCCCAAGCCATGGCGTGGCGTAGCCTTGCAAGCGCCAAGCCAGTTGTCGGTCCGGTCACGCCCAGCGTATCGTGTTGCTGAACTTTGAGTTACGCTGAGAACCAGACGCGCTGCACAACCGAACGCAGCCGCTGTATCGGATGCGTTACAGCTTCGCCAGATGCCCTTACTCCCTCTTCAATACCACCGGGAGACTCAAGCGAGCCTCGCAACCTGGCCCGGATACTCGGTTTGACAACGTCAGCGCGCCACCGTGCGCCTCGGCGATTTGACGCGAGAGCGCGAGACCAATCCCTGAGCCCTCTGGTTTGGTGGTGTAGAATGGCACGAACAGGTTGGCGGTGTCGGCGAGGCCGGCGCCCTCGTCCCGCACCCAGACATCGAGCAGGCCGTTCCGCGTTTCCCAGCCCACCTCTACTGCTGCTCCACTTACTTCGAGCGTGGCATCCACCGCGTTACGAACGAGGTTGATCAAGAGCTGATCGAGCTGTCCGCCGTCAGCCTGGATCGTCACGTCGGGACCGGGGCGGATCACGACTGATCGACGTGTCTCCAGCGCGACAACGCGACGCACCCAGTCCTGAATCGCGACGCGCTCCAGCCTGGGCGGCGGCAGACGCGCCAAGCGGGCATACGCTGCCATCAGGCGGCTGAGCGACTCTGAACGGGTCGCGATCACGCCGAGCCCTTTGCGGAGGTCCTCGCGCTGGTCGGACGGCACCGGCTCGCGGGTGATGAGCGCGAGCAGGCTGTCGGCGATGGATTTGATCGGTGCGAGGGAGTTGTTGAGCTCATGGCTCAGGACACGAATCAGGCGCTTCCACGCCTGTCGCTCCTCGTCGCTGAGCGCGCGACTCACGTCGGTGAGCACCAGCAGCTGATGCGGGAGGCCGCCCTGCCGGAACATGCCGCGACGCACTTCCCAGCGCCCGGCGCGGCCCGGGAACGTTAGCGTATCGACGCGCGGCGCCTCGCCCGCGAGGGACCCGGCGAGACCGAGGCTCGATGCGTCGCGGCCGAGCAGCTGCTCCGGCGCGCGGCCGAGCAGCGCCGCACCGCTGCGGTTCACGAGCCGGAGCGCGTGATCGGCGTCGAACGCGAAGATGGCGACGTCGATCTCTTCCATGACGCGGCGGAGCAGCGCGGTTGCTTCCAGGGCGCCGAGCCGTTGCGCGCGCAGATCGTCGCCCAGACTGTTCAGCTCGAGGAGCAGCAGTCCCAGCGCGTCTTCGGGATTCGACCCCCGGGCGCGGAGCGTGTAATCGCGTTCCCGCAGCGCGGCGAGCACGTTCGAGACGGTCTGCAGCGGCCGGACGACATGCTCCCGCACGATGGCGGCGCACGCGAGCCAAGCGCCCACTACCAGCACTGTGAGCGTCCATTGTGTGCGGGGAGTGAAGTCGCCGAACCAGAGAAGGCCGAGCGCGAGCGCGACAGCAGGGAAGCCGCCGAGCAACGCGAGCCAGAACACGCGCCGCTCGTGCCTCGGACCGCGCCTAGAGGCCATGCCGTTTGAGGCGGCGGTACAGCGCGCTGCGCGACAGGCCGAGGGCCTTGGCTGCTTCACTCACATTGCCTGCCGCCCGGGCGAGCGCCTTTTGGATGAGTACGCGCTCGACGTCCTCCAGACTCATCTGATCGAGCGCGGCCGCGCCGGCGCCGTCCGCGCCGCCCAACCCGAAGTCCCGGGCCTGCACGCGCCCGCCTTCCGCCATGAGCACCGCCCGCTCGACCGCGTGATCGAGCTCCCGCACGTTCCCGGGCCAGGAATGGCGAAGCAGCCGCTCCAGCGCATCCGGCGCAAACTCATTCCCCGCCTTGCGGTAGCGGGCGGCGTAGCGGCGCAGGAAGTGCGCGGCGAGCAGCGGGACATCGTCGCGCCGGTCGCGCAACGGCGGCAGCCGGATCTCCACCGTATTGAGACGAAACAGCAGATCTTCGCGGAAGCGGCCGGCCTTCACCTCCGCCTGGATATCGGCGTTGGTGGCCGCGATGATCCGCACGTCGGCGCGCCGCGCGCGCGACGCGCCTACGCGCTCGAATTCGCCTGTCTCGAGCACGCGTAACAGCTTCGCCTGCTGCGGGAGCGGCAGATTCGCGATCTCGTCGAGGAACAGCGTGCCGCCCTCGGCGAGTTCGAAGCGCCCGATGCGGTCCGTCTTCGCGTCGGTGAATGCCCCGCGCACATGCCCGAACAGCTCGCTCTCGAACAGCCCGTCGGGAATGCCGCCGAGGTTCACCGCGATCATCGGCCGCTCCGCCCGTGCCGACGACGCGTGCAGCCAGCGCGCCACCACCTCCGTCCCCGTGCCGTGCTCGCCGAGGACGAGCACATTCGCGTCCGACGGACCGACGCGTTCCATCAACCGCAACACGGGCTGCATCGCGGGCGATTCGGCGATGACCTCAGGGAGGCCCTCTCTGCGGAGCGTGCGGTTCTCGATCTCGAGGCGGTGGCTCTTGCGCAGCGCGCGACCGAGCTCGACCTGCGTGCGCATCGTCGTGAGGAGACGCCGGTTGTCCCAGGGTTTCTCGACGTAATCGCGCGCGCCGCGCCGCATCGCCTCGACCGCGCCGTCGATGCTGGCCCAGGCGGTCATCACCACGACGGGCGGCGCACT
>JBLNGI010000305.1:0-21935 GCA_050264615.1 Gemmatimonadota bacterium | reverse complement strand
CGACCACGCGCGCGGGAGATTCGTATTCGCGCCCCGAGCGATCCTTGAGGACGACCGCCGCACCCGGCGTCCCGGCGAGCAGGCTGTCGAGCAACCGCTCCAGCCCACCGCCACCACCTCCAGAGCCTCGACCATCGTCCCCCACCCTCCCGATCACCGCCCGCGCGAACTCGCGGGAGGGATAGAAGCGCCGCAGCACGGGTTCGAGGTGCACGCCCCGCAGCGCGCGGATCGGCTGGACATCGAGAGCCGTGAACGGGCCGGCGAACCAGGCGTAGCGTTTGCGCATGGCGTGCTGCACGGCCGCAACCGGCAGACGAAGCTGCCGGGCGATGTTGGGAACGTCGCGGCCGGGATCGCGCAGCTCGTTGGGCGCAATGCCGACGTGATACGTCTCCTGGGTGAGCGCAATCGCGGTCCCGTGCCGGTCGAACAGCGTGCCGCGCCGGGCTTCGAGCACGACCGCTTCGGTGCGCTGCGCCCTCGCCGCGGCCGCGTAGCGGCGACCTTCGAGGAGCTGCACCTGCCCGGCCCGCACGATGAGCGTGAGCAGCGCGAGCCCGAGCCCGATCTCCACCACGCGTAACCGGACGAGCGGCTTCGCCATCAGAACCGGTCCGGTGGTGGTGACGGTTGTGGACGTTCTGCAGGGGTCGGGATCAGAATGATCTCCGTGTCAGCGGGAAGCCGGAGTCCCTGTTTTCGGGCTTTGGGGAGCAGCACGGCGCGGCTTTGCGCCGCCCGCACCCGCCGCGCCACATCGTCGCGCCGGCCCTCGAGTGAGGCGCGCTCCTGCCGCAGATCGTTGAGCTCGCGCGCCGCGTTGAGCGCGGACGTCTGGCGCGCGATGACCAGCCACAGCGCCGCGAGCAGGGCGACGAGCCAGAAGGCGATCCAATGCCGGCCTCTAAACGGCACGGGGCGACGTCTCGAAGACGCGGAACTGCGCCGAGCGCGCGCGCGGGTTGTCGCCGATTTCGCGGGGGTCGGGCACCACGGGCTTCTTGGTGAGCACGCGCCCCAGGGCGTGGCCGCGACACGTGCACACGGGCTGGCGCGGCGGGCAGATGCAGTCGCGGCTCCATTCGCGGAACGTGTGCTTCACGATGCGGTCTTCGCCCGAGTGATAGGTAATCGCGCCCAGCCGGCCACCGGGCACGAGCGCATCACGCAGGCGCGGCAGCGCGCTCTCGAGCGACGCGAGCTCGTCGTTGACGGCGATGCGCAGCGCCTGAAACAGCCTGGCAAAATCGGGAGGGCCAGAGCGTGGCCCGAGGACGGCGCGGATCGCGTTCACAAAATCGTCACTCACGATGAACGGCTCGGTGAGCCGGCGCCGGATCACCTCGCGCGCGAGTGCGCGCGCGCGCCGTTCGTCGCCGTACTCGGAGAATACGAGCGTGAGCCGTTCTTCCGGCCAGGCGTTCAGCACATCCCGCGCCGCAATGCCCCGTGCCCCGTCCCCCGTCCCCCGTCCCTCCATTCGCATGTCGAGCGGCGCCCCTGGACGGAAAGTGAAGCCTCGTTCGACCGTATCGATTTGATGCGAGCTCACGCCGAGATCCAGCAGGATGCGATCGGGGTTGAACGATCGAATCGCGGCAAGGACGGCAGGGGCGGCAAAGGAGCCTTCGAGGTACTCGATCCCATCCGTGCCAAGCGTGCGCCGTGCGGCGTGGATCGCCTCGGGGTCCCGATCGATTCCCAAGACCCTAGCCCCGAGTCCCAGAAGGATCTGCGCGTGCCCGCCGCCGCCGAGCGTGGCGTCGACGGCACGCGCGCTGCCGTCGGCCCAGGCCCGCACGGCCGCGGCGAGGACCGGAACGTGGTAGGAAATCGGGTCAGAAGCGGCCGTGGGCACGCTCCATAATAAGAAAACCCCCGCCATCGAGGGGCGGGGGTTCGTACACAGAATTCCAAGAGCGGGGCTGACGGGGCTCGAACCCGCGACCTCCGGTGTGACAGACCGGCACTCTAACCAGCTGAGCTACAGCCCCCAGCCCCCCAGCGCCAAGCCGCTTGCGGAGCGCCGGAATATAGACCGGGGTTCAGGTCAATTCAACGGCGGTTACGAGCACTTGAACGCCTTCCCCATCTGGGGCAGCGCCTTCTCGTACTGGGCGATGAACCCGAGCATCTGCTGTGCGGTCGGCGGGTGTACGCGCGTCCCCAGAGTCATCGCCGTTCTTGTACGCTGGAGTCGATCCTGCAGCTCCCGATATTGCTGGCAGCGCGGCGGGCGATCCTTCGGTACCAGTTTCGCGACGCGCCCGTATTCCTTCCCGAATGTGAGGATGGAAGACAGGCCGAACCAGAAGCTCCCGTTCAAGCGCACCTGGAAACGCGGACCCGTCGTATCCGCCGCGCTCTTTGGGGCGACGACTTGCAGCAGCGTGTCGAGCCAGACATAGCCGGCGTCGTACGCCTGGGCCTGCGCGAGCTTGGAGCCGCCCGTCAGCATGATCACCGCCGCGGCGAGACGCTGTGTCGAATCGGACGCGTTCAGCCCGGGTCGGAGGTACGGCCGCGCCGAATCCACGCGGGTGGCAAAGGCTTCCTGCAGCCGGCGCAGCCCCACGGTGTCCTTCGCCTCACGGCGCTTGCGCGCCTCCACCGTATCGTAGACCGGCCGATCGATCAGGATTTTCGCGATCTGCAGACTCGTGGCGACATCGTTCGCGTCCATCGCGAGCGCCTTCTTATAATAGACCAGCGCGGAGTCGGTGGTGCCCGCGAGCTCGAACGCGCCTGCGCGCGCCTTCGTAAAGCTCGGGTTTTGGGGGAAATGACGGACCGCGGCCCCGGTGAAGAACAACAAGACCGTCGTGTCGTTGGCCTGCTGAGCGGCGCCAATCGCCGGTTTCAAGAACGTGGTGTCGCCCTGAAGCGTGGTGTCCCGTTGCGCCTTCTCGTAGAAGACCCGCGCTGAGCACCGGTAATCCAGGGCTTCATTGCAGATCGTCAGCTTCAGATCGAGCAGCTGCACCTCACCCGGCGAGACCTTGAGGCCCCGGTCGAGCACCTCGACGGACTTCGTGAAGTTCTTTTGCTGGCGCAGCAGCTGCGCGATCCCCAGATACTTGCCGATGTTGCGCGGCTCGGCGCACAGCTGCGAGATGAAAGCGTCCACCATCTTCGTGGTGTCGCCCTTCTGCTGATACCCGCGCGCGATGTTCTCCCACGCCGTCGCGTTGCACGAGTCGCCCTTGAGCGCATTGTAGGACGCGTGGATCACGCTGTCGATCGGCTGGCGCGTCGCTTCGTGAATCGTCGCGATGCAGAGCCATGCGCCGGTCGAGTTGGGATCGGCGGTGAGCGCCTTGTTCGCTTCGTTGCGGGCGCGCGTGAACCGCTGCTGTTTGCGTTCCTCGTTGCAGTTCCGAATCGGCTCGCTGATCCGCACGATCGCCGCGACCTTCTGCGCGATCAGCTCGGCCAGCGCCGCGGTCGTCCCGGGATTCGCATCGGAGACGTTGAACGCGCCCGAGATGCCGGAGCTCGCGATGTCGTTCAGGTGCACCTCCGCTTGGAGCGTGGCACCCTTCTTCGAGTACGTGCCGGTCAGATAGGAATGCACTTGAAGGAAGCGGGCGAGCTGCTTGGCCTGTTGATCGTCCAGCAGGACGTCGCACGGGAAGCCGGACGCGCCCAGGGCCTCGCACAGCTTCGCCCTCGGCACCACCATGACTTTGTTCTTCGCCAGCGCCGTGACGCGATCGCGCACCGCGTTCGCCAGCGCAATGCTCCCGGCCGAATCGGCAGCGGAAGCCTGAAAGGGCAGCACCAACAGTCGTTGACTCGGTGCCTGCGGCGCCGCGAGCTGTGCGAGCGCCGACGTCGTCACTCCGAGCGTCAGAGCCACAACAAACTGAATTGCTCTCACCGTGTTCATTCCTCCGTTACAGGCTGCTACCCCAATGGGCGAAGAGGGATTCGAACCCCCGACATCCTGCGTGTAAGGCAGGCGCTCTGAACCGCTGAGCTATTCGCCCGTTTCATTTGCACGAGCGGGGACGCGGGGGCGCTAGAGGGCCAGGCCTACTGGGAACAGCACACAGTAGCCGAGGACAAGCAGCACCGGCGCGAGCGTCGTCGATCCCCGCGACAACAACCAGTAGCCCACCGCGAGTGACAAAAGCGCTCCACCGAGAACGATATAGTTCCTCGGCCCGAACCGCAGCCGCGAACGTGCGAGACTTTGATCTGCCATAGGCGGCTGAGTCTATTCGTTAATCCCAAGCTCGTCAAGCAGTTGGGCCATGTCCTTACGTTCTGACTCCTCCAACGCGGCGCGCTTGGCGCGGTCGCGCCGCCGGCGCAGCATCACCAGCGCGACCAGCAGCGCTCCAATCGCCAGCCAGAAGAACCCCATCGCCGTAGCCCAGGAGAACCAGCCGTACCGGGACGCTACATCCCGTTGCCAGCGCAGCTCGAAGTCTCCCTCCGTGACATGGTAGGTGGCGCGCAGCGCCGCATCGAAGGACTCCGCCGTGGCCAGACTCGCGAGCAGCGGCTCGAGCCCGCGCTCCCCGCCCCACCGCTGTAACAGGAGCACGGCCGTGGCCGACAAGGCGTACCCCGTCTCCGCGTCGCCCCGCGCACCCCGGAGCGCCCGGTCCACGTCCTCGAGATTCATCCGCTCGCCGCGCGCGAGCTGCCAGTTGAGCCGCAGGGCGTCGAGGCGGTCCCACTCCCAGGCCGCCACGGCCGCGTACCCTTCCTCGAACCACAATGGCGCGCGCTGCCCAACGTGCCAGCGGAGCGCGAGATGGGCGAGCTCGTGGCGAAGGGCGCCGGCCGGACGGCCGGACGGCCCGTCGGCCAACAGTACGATCGTGCCCGCATCCGGGTAGGCTGCGCCTTCACTCCACAGCGGGAGGCGGCCGCGCGTGAGCGAGTCGTAGGTGGCTCGATTGGGCGCGAGGATGATGCGAAGCGGACGGTCGGGGAGCGCGCCGATGCCCGGGAAATCGCGCGCGTGATCCGCCGCCTCCGCGATGGCAACCGCCAATGCTTCCTGTCCCGGCCAGGCTACCGCAGACACGCGACCGACTTGTGTCGCACTCGGAGGAAGACCCTGCAGCAGCAGGGCGATGAGGGCTAGTCTCGCGGTGGCTCCCCGCCCTTGGCGACGAGCTCCAGCATCTCCTGACACTTCTTGCCCCACGGATTGAACTTGTTCGCCTTGAAGCCGTCTTGCCACGTGGACTTGGCCTTGTCCTGATCGCCGGCGAGCCAGTGCGCCCGGCCCAGCTCGTAGTACGCCTCGATCAGGTTCGGACCCAGCTTGAGCGTCTTCTCGAAGAATGTCTCCGCATCCTCGTACATCTCGCGCTGCAGGTACACCAGTCCGAGATAGAAATGCGCATACAGCGTCGCCTTCTTGTCGTTGTCCAGGCGAATCGCCTTCGACAGGTGCTCGATCGCTTCGCCGAAGATCCGCTTCTTCAGGCAGATGTAGCCGACGTTGATCCGCGCGAGCGAGTTCGCCGGCTCCTTCATCAGGACTTTTTGGAAGGTGCCGAGCGCGTCGTCGTAGTCCTCGTGCAGCATCTGCGCCCAGCCGAGCAGCGATTCGGCTTGGGTCTCTCCCGGCGACAGCTGCAGCGCCTTGGCGAGCGCCTGAATCGCGCCGGCGTGGTCGCCGAGCGAGATGAGACTCCATCCCTTTTCAATGAAGGTGGTGGCGCCGATGTGGTCGGCGTGCACCACGGGGCGTTGACCGGTGAACTCGGGCGCCGCGGCCTGCTTGGTGTCCGCGGCAAGCTGCTTGTACTTGTCGACGAGCTGGCGGATGTCTTCCTTGAGCTGCGTCAGATCGGCGAGGATGCCGTCCACTTTCTTGAAGTAGGCGATGATCTCGCGCTTCGCTGCTTCACGCTCGGCAGCCCCCGATGCGCCCTCGAGTTGGCGCGCGATGGCGTCGTATTCCCGGCGCAGGACTGTGATCGACGTATCGGTCATTGAACGGCTTGCAGCTCCATTTTTTCTTTGGAACTGAGCAACTTGTTCGTGTTCAGCACCACGATCGTGCGGCCGTTCTGCACCACCAGGCCGGCGATGTATTCGGCCGCGAGCCCCTTGACGATCCCGGGGGGCGGGCTGACCGCCTGCGCCGCCACCTGCAACACCTCCGTCACCGCGTCCACGACCAGACCGATCTTGCCGCCCTCGAACTCGAGGATCACCGTGCGCGTGTCCTCGCGCAGCGGCGCCGCCGTGTTCAGCCGCTTGCGCAGGTCGACCAACGGAATCGCCGCGCCCTGATACTGCAGCACCCCTTCGAGAAACGCGGGGGCCTTGGGCAGCGGCGCGGGAGCCTCGTACCGCAGAATACGCTCCACCTGAAAAATATTGAACGCGAAGTCCTGCCCGCCCACCTTGAACGTGACCAGTTGGACGTCATCGCCGCTGGTGGTCGCTGCCATCAGATGCGATCTCCCAGTGCGTCGAGATCGAGAATCGGCACCAACCGATCTTCGTGCTCCGCCACGCCGGAGGCCCACGGGAGCGTCTGCCCCCGCGGCACCGGGAGCGCCTGCTCCCGGACCACGGCATCGACGTCGTCCACCTCGAAGGCGACCTGCTTTCCGCTCGCGCCGAGCTCGACGAGCACCACGGTGCGCACACCTGCGCCCCCCCCGCCCTCCTCATCAGCGACCGGAATATCCGCACCGCTGAGGAAGGCACCGAGATGGACGAGCGGAACCAGTCGTCCGCGCAGCGGCGTCAGCCCTCGCACCGACCGAAGCTTGCGGGGGATCGTGAGCACTTCGGTCGCGTCGCCCACCTCGAGCACCCGCGCGACCGGTAACCCGTAGGGCCGGCCGCCGGCGCGCACCAGCAGATAGCCTTTCATCGGCCCCCCACGCCGCCGGTCCGGCGGAGCAGCTCGGCGCCGACGCGGTCGGCGATCTGGCCGAGCGGGAGCACGACGTCGACGCCGCCCGCCTGCACGGCCGCATTCGGCATCCCCGGGATGATCGCCGTGTCCTTGTCCTGTGCGATCCCCGTCGCGCCCGCGTTTCGCATCGCCCGCAACCCGTCCGCGCCGTCGCGACCCATTCCGGTCAGCACGACGCCGACGCTGCGCCGGCCGTACACCTGCGCCAGGGAGCGAAACAGCGGGTCGGCCGCGGGGCGCACGCCGTGGATCGGCGCGGACTGATCGAGGATGATGACCGGACCATCGGGTGCGGACTGCACTCGCATATGATAATCGCCCGGGGCCACGTATGCCGTGTCGGCGACGATCGGCGCGCCGTCATCCGCCTCAACCACGCGCAATGCGCTCATCGAATCGAGGCGCTCCGCGAGACTGCGCGTGAATTTTGGCGGCATGTGTTGCACGATGAGCACCGCCGCACCGCGGCCGGTGGGCAGGCGCGGGACGAGATCGGCCAGCGCGCGCGGCCCCCCGGTCGAGGCGGCGATGCCCACGGCGAGTGCCGCCCGGCCGCGCAGCGCGAGCTCGGGTGGATGCACGACGGGCGCGGGCGGCCGCGCCAGCACGTTGACGTGCGACACATCGACCGCCAACGCGCGGCGCAGCGCGGCGATGAGCTGCGGCGCGAGCGCCGCGAGGGCCGCGCGTGAGTGCCCCCCCCCCGACACTCCCCCGGCATCGGGCGCCGGCGGCGGCTTGGCGACGATTTCGACGGCGCCGAGCTCGAGCGCGCGAATCGCCGTGGCCGTGCCGGGGCCGGCGTGCGCGCTCACGACCACGATGGGCCGCGGAGCCTCGGACATGATGTAGCCGATTGCGCCGAGGCCGTCGAGCTGCGGCATCTCGAGATCGAGCGTGACGACGTCCGGCTCGTACTGATGAATCTTCCGGATGGCGTCCAGGCCGTCGCGCGCGGTCGCGACGACGCGAAACTCTCCCGGTCCCGTGGCTCCACCGCCGAGAACGTCCACCAGTACCCGCCGCATCAGCGCGCTGTCGTCCACGACGAGCACCGACGGGAGGGACGGGGGGGGCGGCGGGGGCGGGGGCAGGGGCGGAGGCGGGGGCCGCTCAGATGACATGCACGTCGGCCCCGACGGAGCGGATTTCCACGCGCCCGTCCTGCACGTAAAACCGGATGCTGCGACCGCGCTCACCGCCCACGGACTCGCGCAGGATCGGGATGTCGGCCGCGCGGAGCGCGTTGCGGGACGCGAGCACGTTGCGCTCGCCCATCTGGATCGTGCCCGGCGTGACGAGCTGGGTGAACATGGACGCGCCACCGGCGAGCTTCGCCACGATGCGCCGCGGATCAGCACCGAGGCGCGTCAGCCGGTCGACCAGCAACGGGACCGCCGTCTCGGGAAACTTCGCGTGATTGGTGGTGTCGCGCGCGAGCCTCGTCGACGGCAGCAGCACATGCGCCATCGCGGCGGCGTTCGCCTGCGGGTCATACAGCATGATGGCCACACAGGACCCCACGCCCAGCGTGACGAGCACCGCTGCGCCCCGTTCGGCGGCCCAGTCCGCCACCTTGACGATGACTTCTTTCACCCGTCCTCACCCCCTGGCCCCCTCTCCTGACGGAGAGGGGGAACGGGAGGATGGATCCGGTTTCCGGTAGATCCGTTCGCGCGGATCCTCGAGCGTGAGCTGGTGGCGCGCCGGTCCGAACAATGTTTCGACTTTGCCGAGCAGGAGCACGCCGCCCGGCGACAGTGTCTGGACGAACGTCTGGAACAGCCGTTCCTGCGCGAGCCGCTCGAAGTAGATGACCACGTTGCGGCACACGATCAGATCGTAGCCGCTCCGCGGCGGCGGGTCGCGGGTCAGGTCATGCGCCTGCACGCGCACGAGATCGCGCACGGCCTGGATCGGCTGTCCCTCGCGGAAATAGCGCCGCTGCACGTCGGCCGGCATTTCGCTGAATGCCGCGTCGGGATATTTCGCCTGGCGCGTGCGCTCCAGGCTCAAGCGGTCGATGTCGGTCGCGTCGATCGAGGCGCGGCCTTCGCCCAGCGTGTCGAGCAGCACGAGGGCGATCGTGTACGGCTCTTCTCCGGAGGCGCAGCCGGCGGACCAGATCCGCACGTGGGGCCGCGACTTCCCGAGCATCTCGAGCCAGGGCCGGAGGGCGGCCCAGGTCTCGGGATTGCGGAAGAATTTGGTGACGTTGATCGTGAGCGCGTCGAGCAGGTCCTGATACTCCCGCGCATCCTGATCGAGCAGCCTGCCGTAGTCGGCGTAGGTATGCACGCCGCGCGCGCGCATGCGAACGGCGATGCGGCGTTTCAGGCACTTGTCCTTGTACGACTCGCAGCTCACGCCCCGCGCCCGCGAAATCTTTTCCGTCAGCGCCAGAAACGCGTTCTCGTCCTGTGGTCCCCCCGCGCTCACGACAGCGCGCTCAATGTGTCCAGATTCGCTTTCACGAGTTCGTGCTTGGGGTTCAGCTCGAGCGCGCGGCGCCACAGCTGGTGGGCCTGCTCGCGGTCATTTCGCTTGTACGCGATGTTGCCGAGCTTGAAGTAGACGTCGTCCCCCAGCTCGGGGGAGAGATCGATCGCGCGCTGGTACAGGCTCCAGGCTTCGTCGTAGCGCGCCGCGCGGTAGGCGAGGTCGCCCAGGTTCTTGGACAGCTGCGGCAGCGAGGGCTCATCGTGCACCGCGGCGCGGGCCAGCTCCTCGGCCCCGGAAAGATCTCCCGCCAGCTCGTGCAGCACCGCGAGGTTGTTGCGCAGCACGCCGTTCTGCGGGTAGGCCTCGACCGCCTGCGCCGCGACCTGTTCGGCCGTTTCGAAGTCGCCGGCCGCCGCGGCGGCGAGCACCCGGGCCCAGTACCAGATCGGCGGAACGGTTTCGGCGAACAGCTCCCTGGCGCGGTCCAACCGCCCCGCGGCGCCGGCGTGGTCGCCCTGTTTCAGCGCGACAATGCCCCAGCCCATGAACACGCGGGGATCGGTCTTGGCGCGTGACGCCGCCTCCGCGTAGGCGGCCTCGGCGTCCTCGAGCCGGCCGAGCTGCTCATACGCCAAGCCGAGATTGTGCAGCACCGCGGGACGGGACCCGCCCTTCTCGGCCGCGAGCCGCAGCGCCTCCATCGCCTCGCGCCAGCGGGCCTGCTTCAGCGCCACCAGCCCGATGAAGAAGTGAGCGTTGGCGTCGCTCGCGCGCAGCTCTGCGACGCGGCGAAACTCGCGCGCGGCCTCGTCGAGCATGCCCGTCTTGTAGAACGCGACGCCCAGATTGCGATGCTCCTCGACCCGGGCGTCGGTCATCTTCACGTCTTCGGCGCTGCTCGTGCGCCCCGCGCGATGCAGGAATCCGGCCGTCACCAGTCCGTAGAGCGCCTTGCCGACTTCGAATTCGCCGAGCCCGGAGTCTTCGATCACCTGATTGACGTCGCGCGAGCCGTCGAGCAGCGACAGCAGCCGCTCCTGGACTTCGGTCAGTTTGGCGTCGCTGATCGCGAGCCGGTCGCGATCCACGAGGAAAATGAGGTCGAACGACGGAATTTTTTTCTCGATCAGGCCCCACTCGTCGACGCGGCGCGCGCCTTCGAGCAGGAGCGATTCGGGGTTGATCGAGACGAGGAAGTCCTGCTGCTCGGGCCGGACGTCGGCTTCGAAGTTGAACGTGCCCTGCGTCCACGTGAACAGGTAATAGACCGACTCCTCGATCTGCATGCGCATGTAGCGCTCCAGCTCCTGCTGCGACAGCACGCTCTGGTTGACGAGGATCTCGCCCAGCTTCTTGTCGCGCTCCCTGGCCTGGCGGTGGATGGCCGCGTCGAGCTGCTCCTGCGTGATCTTCTCGTGCTTCACGAGGATGTCGCCCAGGCGGTCGCGGCGGTTGACGATGGAGGCGTAGCAGATCCGGCCCTTGTCGAAGTAGATGTAGCCGAAGTTCGAGCGGTCGGCGATCGACAGGCATCCGGTCTTCTGCCCGAGCGCGAGCAGCTGGAGCACGTCGGGCAATGACGCTTCCTTGAGCGAACCCTTGATCGCCATCAGCGCAGATCCTCGATGACGCGGTCGGCGGCCGCCGGCCAATCCCACACCATCTTCTCGCGGCTGCGCACCCCACCCGCGCTCGACACCACGATGCCGCTGGTGCGGGCACCGGTCGGACGGCGCGGCGCCGGCGCGCCTTCCAGTACCTCGCGCGCGAGCCCCGCGGTGACCGGCCCATCCTGCGCCGCCGCGGCCTCGACCACGCGCTGCACCAGCGCGCCGAGGTTGCGGAC
Organism: Gemmatimonadota bacterium; assembly: GCA_050264615.1. Lineage (GTDB taxonomy): Bacteria > Gemmatimonadota > Gemmatimonadetes > Gemmatimonadales > GWC2-71-9 > 20CM-2-65-7. Next base: position 10,743 of record JBLNGI010000305.1, on the reverse strand, counting down.
CGATTCGACCGGGCGATCGACCAGGTAATCGACCAACGCCGCCTCGGTGGTCACCCGCTGGCTCTTGAGCTGCCGCTCGAGGGCCGTGCGCTTGAGTTCCTTGTCGGGCCCCTGGATCTCGACCACGAGGCCGCCTTCGAGTCGCGAGACGATGCGCTCTTCCAGTCCCTCGAGCGTGTTGGGATGCGCCGGCGCGGTGAACACGAGCTGGCGATCGGCGTCGAGAAACTGGTTGAACAGATTGAACAGCTCTTCCTGCGTGCGCTCCTTGCCCGCGAGCAGCTGGATGTCATCGAGCAGAAACGCGGTCGCGCGCCGATAGCGGGCGCGCCACCAGTCGATGCGGTTGCCGTCGATCGCGGCGATCAGCTCGTCCACGAATTGCTGGGTCGAGAGACACGCGACGATCGCGTTCTTCTTCTTTGCCAGCTCGAGTCCGATCGCGTTCAGCAAATGCGTCTTCCCCAGACCACTCCGGCCCACGATGACGAGCGGGTTGTACTTCTTGCCCGGCTTGCCGATCACATCGCGCGCCCCATTCAGCGCCATCTCGTTCGAGGACCCGGCGAAATAGCTGTCGAGCGTGAATACCGCGGAGGGGGCGGGTGGCGGCGCGGCGCCCTCGCGCACCTTCGCCGCGACGGCTTCGGCCGCAGCCACGCGGTCGGGGTCGCGGAAGACCTTGTCCCCGGCCGCCTGTGGATCGAGCATCCCCACTTCCCCCTCCAGGGCCTTGAGGCGTTCCACGTCCTGCACGTACGACGCGATCGCTTCGTCCACCGCGGCCGGGGTCTCCTGATCGAGCAGCTTCTCGAGCCGGCCGGTGCGATAGCCTTCCCCGTCCCAGCGCATCACCGCTTCGGACACGCGCGCGCGCCAGGCCTCGACGGCTTTTCCGACCGTGACGGTGACGTCGGTGAGGAACTGGGAAAACTCGTCGGGAGCAGCGGCGGCAGGTGAGGCCGCGGCAGGCGCAGCGGCGCCCGCGGAGACGGCGCCGGAGCGCGCGGGGATCCCCAGGACCTTGCGCACCGCGTTTTCGTTGATCGGCGTGTCATTCACCGCCTGGAAGGCAATCAGACGATTCAGCGCGCCCATCAGCTCCCGCACGTTCGGGTAGTCGACCTTGGCGACGGTCTCGAGCACTCCCGGCTGGAAGTTCTGACTCCGTTCTTCCGCTTTGCGGCGCAGAATCGCGACGCGCGTCTCGTAATCGGGGATCCCCATGTCCACGACCAGCCCGCCCGAGAAGCGCGAGATCAGCCGCTCGTCGAGGTCCGGGATCTCGGCCGGCGGGCGATCGCAGGCGAGCACGATCTGGTGCCCGGCCTGCTGCAGCGCTTCGGTGAGGCGCAACAGCTCGGCCTGCATTTCCTTTCGATTGGTGAGGAACTGCACGTCGTCGACGAGCAAGACGTCGACGTTCTGAAACCGCCGGCGGAACGCGTCGCCCTGCCCCGCCGCGATCGCCGCGTGGAACGCCTCGACGTACTCATCGAGCGTGAGGTATTCGATGTTGAGCTGGGTCGCGATCGCTTTTGACGCGTGGCCGATCGCCATGAGCACGTGGGTCTTGCCGAGGCCCGAGCCACTATAAATGAAGAGGGGGTTGTAGGCCGATCCCGGGTTCTCGGCGACGGTGCGGCCGGCCGTGACCGCGAGCCGGTTGGCCGCGCCCACCACCAGCGTGTCGAACGTGAAGCGGGGATTCAGCGTGCTCGTCATACCGTGGGACTCCCCGCCGCCAGCTTCTTCAACACGAGCTCGGAGATGGCTTTCAGCGTTTCGAACACGCCTTTGCCGTGCAATGCGTCCGCCGGAAAGCTCGGCACGCTGCGGAAGTTGAGCGCGTCGTCCAGCTCCGGCGGGGTGAGAATCAGCTCCGGGGGCAGATCCTGCTTGTTGTATTGCATCACGAGCGGCATGGCGCGCACGTCGACCCCGTGCTCCAGCAGGTTGCCCTGCAGGTTCTGGAGACTCTCGATGTTTTCATCGAGCTGGCGCGCCTGGCTGTCGCCCACGAACACGACACCGTCCGCGCCCTGCAGCACCAGGCGGCGTGTCGCGTTGTAGTAGACCTGACCCGGCACCGTGTACAGCTGGAAGCGCGTCGAGAATCCCGAGATCTGACCGAGATCGATCGGCAGGAAATCGAAGAAGAGGGTGCGGTCGGTTTGCGTCGCGAGCGACACCATGCGCCCGCGCCGCGTTTCCGGCACGCGCTCATAGACGTAATGGAGATTGGTCGTCTTGCCGGACCGCCCCGGTCCGTAATAGACGATCTTGCACGTGATCTCGCGGGCCGTGAAGTTGACCAGGGACACGGGCTATCTCCCAAACAGCGTGTTGAGGCTGTCCGTCAGCTCGCGCTCGAAGTCCGCGGCCAAGACCTGCTTGTGTGCCGCGCCCTTGGGGCTCGCCGCCCGCAAGTCCGCCGCAAGTTGCTCATAGAATAACTGCACCAGGCCGAGCGACGAAACATCGAGGTCGTAGACGGCGAGTACCGCGAGCGTCCCGCGATCCGTCGCGAACGTCGCGAGGAAGAATCCGATCTTGGGACCTTGATGGCTGAGCGCCGCAAACGGCGCCTGCTTGAGCTGGCGCGCGAGCTCGCCGGTAGACGCGACGATCGCCGCGGCGAGCGCCGCCGCCGACATCACGTCGACCGCGCGCGAGAAACCGGACTGCGCGAGCACCTGTCCCGCCGGCGTCAGGACGAGCACCAGACGCACCGACGACTCGCGCACGAAATCGGTGAGCGGCTGGAGGGTCCAGCCCTCGACGGCACGTGTGGGCGCGCTCATACGCCCGCCTCCGCGGCGCGCAGCAGCTCGAGCCGCACGAGCCCGATGTTGACGTCCGGTTCGGCGACGGCAACGACCAGGATTCCACCGTCGGCGTTCGCACCGCCACCCGGGACGACCAGCAGCGCCCCCTGCTCCGCCTGGAGGTGCCAGAACACGCTGGTGCCCGTACCGGCGGCCTCCATGGCGCGGCGCAGCTTCCCGGCGAGGCTCGCGGCCAGCGCCGCGACCGCGCTGCCCTTGATCCCTTCCATCAGCTGCTCGGCGACGACGAGACCGTCCTCGGCCGACACGAGCATCGCCCCGCGGACGCCACGCACGCGCGTGATCAGGTCGAGCGCCTTGTTCACGTTTCCCGCTCCAGCCAGCGTCGCGCCATGGCCGTGGCGCGCTGCGCCAGGATCGACAGCCGGCCCAGGGGCATCCCGCGCTCCCGCACGACGAGCAACAGCGCATCGGACGTCGGATGCGCGAGATGCACGTTGCCGTGCTGCCCTTCGGCCGAGAGCCCGTTCCACGCGCCCAGGCCGAGCAGTTTCGCGGTCCGCGCGGCCTCCTGGGACACGCCCGCAAGGTAGGCCGCGACGGTATCGGTGACATCGCCGCCGCCGCTATCGCGCAGCGCACCCCCGAGCACCCGTCCCGCACCATCGACCAGCAGCAGTCCTTCGTTGGCGCCGTCGAGGCCGGCGAAGACGCGAGCCTCATCGAGCGCTCCCGTCGCCGCTGCCGGGGCGGCAGGTGAAGCGGCGGCGGAGGGCGGCCGCAGGGTCTTCCCGCCTCCCCGGATCATCTCGAATGCCTGGTCGATGCTCGGATCGTCCGGCTCGACCTTGCGTGCCTGCTCGAGATGGGCTTCGGCCTGCGCGAGGTCGCCGACCTTGAAATACAGGAACGCGAGTCCTTTCAGGGCCCCAGTGTGATTGGGAGCGATGCGGACCGCCATGTCCCATTCGTCGAACGCCCGCTCATAGTCGTGTTTGTCGGTCAGGATCCGCGCGTACAGGTCGTGCGCATCCGCCAGGTGCGGATGGCGCTCGAGTCCGATCGTCGCGACGCGCAGCGCGGCGTCGAGCTGGCTTTTGCGGCGCAGGGCCTCCCCCAGCCGCAAGAACACCAGGCTCTGCGGATCCTGCGCGAGTTGGGCGGACAGGGCGCGGATGTCGTCAGACATTGGCGAACACCCGCGCTGCCTGCCGCGCGCGCTCGACGTCGGCACGATGCGCTTCTTCTTCGGCGCTGCGAGCCGCGAGCCGGTCCCACTGATCCCAGCTCGCGACGGCTTCGGCGAACCGGCCCATGGCGACGAGCGCGAATCCGAGCAGGCGATGGGCCCCCGGAAGCAGTGGATCGAGCCGCACCGCGCGGCGCAGCTCATCCGCGGCGGCGGACGCGTGTCCCTGCGCCAGATGAATGCGACCCAGGAGCAGATGGATCGTCGCGTCGTGCGGCTGCGTGGCGCTCGCCTGCTCGGCCGCGGCGCGCGCGGCGTCCAGGTCCTTCGCGACCAGCGCGCGTTCGGCCCTGGCCACCAGCTCCGTCAGTTCGCCGGCGGCGCTCGCTCCCCCGCGTGCCCGCCGGTTCGGGCCCGGGTCGACGAGCACGATCACGCCGGCGCTCTCGAGACCGAACAGGGTCTTGGCGACTTCGAAATCGGAGCGACCCAGCTCGGTCGCGATCCCCCGCACCGAGCGATCGCCGTCGATCAGCGCCAGTACTTCCCACTCGGACGGCAACAGGTCGAGCTCCCCTCCTCCGCCTTCCGGCGGCGGTGCGAGCGACGGCACGACCCCGACGTGTGAGATCCGGTTCTCGATGCGTGACCACTCATCGATACGACGCGCGCCTTCCATGAGCAACGCCTCGACCGGAATCCGGACCGTCAGCTCCGTTGGGAGTGTGCTCTCGACTTCGTCCGCGAACGAGAAGTAGCCCTCGTTCCAGCTCATCACCTCGAACACGACTTCCTCGATCTGAAACCGGATCTGGCGTTCCACCTCGCGCTGCGTGATGACGCCCAGCGAGACCAGAATCTCGCCGATCCGGCGTTTGTCCCCCTGACGCTGCTGCATGTCGCGCGCGCGCTCGAGATCGGCTTCCGTGATCTTGCCCGTGCGCAGCAGCATCGCGCCCAGGGGATGCGGATTGCTCCGGATCTCCGCCGAGACCACGACGCCGTTGTCGAAGTAGATCTTGCCCTCGTTGTGTCGCAGCTCCGAGGTAACGCGCAGCGCTCCGGTCTTCCGGCTCAGATCGAGCAGCTGGAAGACATCGTGGATGCCGAGCTCGCGAAGCGGCCCTTCGATGGGCATGCGCTAGGCCGCGTCCGAGGTGGAGAAGATATGCTGCAGGTCTAGCGCGGTGCGCGCGTGCATCCGCGCGCGTTTCGCGAACGGGCCCGCGGGATCGATGCGCGTCACCCGGTCCCAGGCGGCGACGGCTTCGGCATAGCGCTGGAGCCGCGCCAGGGTCGCGCCCAGATAGAAGAGGGCGCCGGCGCGCTCGGGATCGAACTTCAAGGCGCGCCGGAACGCCTCCAGCGCTTCCTCGTTGCGCTTGCCGTCGAGCAACGCGCGCCCGAGCAAGAGCAGCGCATCCATGTCGTACGGATCCTGCTCCAGCATCTCGGCCAGCCGCACGATGGCGCCGCGCACGCTGCCGGTCCGGCGCAGCAAATCGGCGAGCGCGAGGTTCGCTTCGTGGAATGTGGGGAGCGCATCGAGCGCCGCTTCGTAGGCGCTGCGCGCCTGCGGCCACTCCTCGTCCCGCTCGTGCAGTTTCCCGAGGTCCAGCCACACCTGCCCGAAGCCCTGATCGAGATCGAGCGCGGTGCGGTACGCTGCGCGGGCGCCCTGCCGGTCGCCCACGGTGAGCGCGATGTCGCCCTGGAGCTTGTGCAGATCGGCCCGGGCGGGCGCGCGGGTTTGCGCCTGGCGCAACGCGGTGAGGGCGCCGGCGGCGTCACCGGTCGCCGCGCGCGCTTTGGCGGCCGCGACGAGCACTTCGACGTCGTCCGGCGATTGCGTGACCAGCTCCTCGGCAATGGGGAGCGCTTCGGCGCCGCGATGCGCGGCCAGCAGGCTCTTCACCTCGCCGAGCGCGGCCGCGGCATTCGTCGCATCGAGCGTGCGCGCCTCGCGGTAGCGTTCCAGGGCCTCCCCGTGCAGTCCGCGCCGCGCGTAGATGTCGCCGAGCAGCGTGGCCGCCTGGCCCCGGTCGGCGCCGCGCTGCACGGCGCGGTTCGCCTCCGCCACCGCGAGGTCCATCATCCCCTTGCTGACGTAATCGCGCGCGAGCGCGAGCGGGTCCTCTATTTTCTTCGCGAGCCCCGGCGGCGGCGCCTGCGGGGCGGTTGCGGCAGGCTCGAGCTCCTGGAAGATGTTGTCGAGCAGGCGCTGATCGAACGCGAACTCGCCACCCAAATTCTCTGCGGCGACGTCGGCGGAGATCTCGGGCACGATGCCGATTGACACCGTTTCGTACTGCAGGTCGATCGCCAGCGCGAACTTCTGCGATACGTAGTACGGATCGAGCTCGAGCGCGCGCTTGGTCGCCCGCAACGCGCCGTCGTAGTCGCCGAGATTGGACAGGGTGAAGCTCAGGTTGTAATGCGCGCCCGCATTCTGCGGGTCGGCTTCCACGGCGCGCACGAATGCATTGCGCGCATCCTGGAACCGCTTCAGCTCGACCAGCACCAGTCCCACGCCGTTCCATGCCGCCGCCGACGCCGGCTGCTCCCCCAGCACGTGGCGATAGGCTTCGAGCGCGAGCTGGAAGCGCCGCAGATGGGTCAACAGCAGCGCGAGATTCAAGCGCGCGCCGACGAACTGCGGCGCGAGCTGGAGCGCTTTCCGGAAGGCCTCGATCGCCTCGTCGGTGTCGCTCTGGTGCGCGAGCACCACGCCGACGTTGTTCCACGCCAGTGCGTAGCGCGGATCGACGTCGGTCGCCTGCCGGTACGACGCCAACGCTTCCGGCGTCTTGCCCGATTGATGCAGGACCACGCCACGCTCGTTCCAGAGCTTGGGCGATTCGGGGACCTCGTGAATCAGCGACTCGTAGAACTCGAGTGCCTCGGTGTAGTCGCGCTTGAGGAGGTGCACCTCGGCCATCGCCTGGCGGACCAGGTGCCGGTCCTCGCCGCGCTCGATGGCGAGCCGGTATTCCCGCAGCGCCTCGGTGTAGTAGCCCTTCTGCCGGAACGCGAGCCCGAGATTGTAGTGGGCCAGCTCACTCCCCTCGGCGACTTCGGGGACGGGCTGCTCGCGCAGTCGATGCTCCGCCGACTGGCGCTCGGCGCGATAGCGCTCGAGCGAGAGATTGGTCTGCGCGCGCGCGAGCGGCGGGTTCAGCTGGATCGCGCGCTTCGAGGCCGCGCGCGCGTCCTGGTGCCGGCCCATGTCGCCGAGGACGAACGCCATGAGATAGTGCGCGTTCGCGTTGTCGGGATTGACCGAGACGGCGCGCTCGAGCGCGGTCAGCGCCGGCTCGTTGAGGCCGCGGTTGTAGTAGACCTCGCCGAGATAGAAGTGGACGACCGAAGAATGGGGCTCCGCCTCGGCGGCGCGCAGAAACCATTCGGTCGCGACCTCCAGGCGGCCGCGCGCTTTTTCCGCGAGTCCCAGCTGAATGATCGTGGCCACGTCCGCGGGCTTGTGGGCGAGCAGCTCCTCGAATTCCGTGACCGCGTCCTCGTACGCGCCGAGGATCGCGTAGGTGCGCCCCAGCTCCCAGCGCGCATCGCGCTCGTCGGGCGCGCCGCGCAGGCGCTCCTGGAGCTCGGCGACGCGCCGGTCATAGTAACCGGTGTTGTGGTAGGAAATCTCGAGGTTGCGCTGCGCCACCTGCATGCGCGGATCGAGCTCGAGCGCGCGCGTGAATTGCTCGATGGCCTCCGGGACGAGGCCTTTTTGATAATAGAGAACGCCGAGGTTGTTGTGCGCTCCCGCATCCGACGGGTCGATCCGGCGGGCAAAAGAGCGGAGGACCGTCAGGTCACGCTCCGAGACCACCGGAGGGGAGGCCGTCACAGGCTAGGACAGGCGAATGGCGTCGAAAATGGCTTTGAGAGACGCCAAGTCGGGCAGAAGCAGGAAATGACCGCGCAGCCCATCCTGGGCATCGATGTTGAACTCCGTCTCGACACAAAACACAACATCGCGGTCGTGCCCGAAGTTCAGATAGGTCGTCGTGAGGACGGCGGCCGTGAGATCCACCACGAGACTTGGCACGGACGGCAACAGCAACATCCCCATGAACTCGGACAACGCGTTCATGTACGCACCCGAGAGGATGTTGCCGCACTCCTTGAGACAGGACTGCTCGATGGTGTCGAACGCCTGCGTCGTGCCCAGGGGGCGCTTGAGCAGCATGTCGCAGACCTGGCGGCCGACCGGCTCGGGAAAGAGCAGCAGCGTCCGGCCCGTGAGATCGCCGAGCATGTGCATCAGGACCGCCGCCACGACTTCCTGCGGGTCGCCGAGCAGTCCGGGCACGTCTTCGAGCCGCGCGATGTTGATCTCGGGCACCGAGATCATGATGCGCCGGTGGGTGAGCTGCGAGAGCGCCGTCGCGGCGTGGCCCGCCCCGATGTTCGCCACTTCCTTCAGGGCGTCGAGCTGCAGCGCTTTTAACTCTCGAACATCTTCCATGGCGCTCCCTAGACCAGACCCGCGGCGTCGAGAATCAAGGCGGGCACCCCGTCACCCATGATCGTGGCGCCGCTGAACACCGGCAATGTGCCCTGAGGGGCATCGAAGCCCTTCACGACGATCTCCTGCTGGCTCAACATTCCATCGACCACGACGCCGGCGCGCCGTTCTCCCATTTCCAAGACGATCACCGGGCGGCGCGCGGGGGGGGGCGGCGCAGGGGCGGCGCCGTTCGTCCCGAGCAGCTTCCGAAGATCCACCAGGGGGACGACACGGTCGCGGAGCACGATGGCGTCACGCCCTTCCATCGTCGTGAGTGGCGTCGTGCCGTATTCCACGGTCTCCGCCACGTAGGTGAGCGGAAGTGCATAGCGCTCATGGCCGACGGCGGCGATGAGCGCGCGCACGATCGCGAGCGTCACGGGGAGGCGCAGCACGAACGCGGTCCCCTTCCCCGGCTCCGTCCGGATTTCGATCGAGCCGCCCAGCGCGCGGATGCGCGTCATCGCCACGTCGATGCCCACGCCGCGGCCGGAGACGCTCGTCACCTGATCCGCCGTCGAGAACCCGGGCCGGGCCAGCACGCGCAGCAACTGATCGTCCGAAAGCGACTCCACCTGCAGGGCGAGGATGCCATCGCGTTTCGCCTTTTCGAGGATCTGGGCGCGATCGATTCCACGGCCGTCGTCGGTGATGCTGATCGCGACGCTCGAGCGCTCGCGCACGGCGGCGAGGACGATTTCTCCCTCGGGATTTTTCTTGCGCCGCTTGCGCTCCGCGGGCGGTTCGATGCCATGGTCGACGGCGTTGCGCAGCAGGTGGACGAGCGGATCGCCGAGGTCGTCGAGAATCTCGCGGTCGAGCTCGATCTCCTTCCCTTCGACGCGGAACGCGACCTGTTTGCCGAGCTGCCGCGCCACGTCGCGCACGAGCCGCGGAAACCGGTCGAACACCTGCCACACCGGCGTCATCCGCGCCTGAATGATCTCGTTCTGGAGGTCGGCCGAGAGGCGCGAGATCTGAATCGCGACCTCGTCGATTTCGGGATCGCGGGCGGACCAGCGCGTAGCCAGCTCGTTGAGGCGCCCCCGCTCGGTGACCAGCTCGCCGATCAGATCCATCAGGGTATCGAGCCGCCGCAGATCCACGCGAATGTGGCGGCCGCGGCCCGGGGTCGTGCTGCCCGCGCTCTCGGCGGGCGCGACGGCTTCTTCCCCGCCGCCCACGACGACGCGTTCGATATCGCCGACCGAGCGAACCGCCCCTTCGATCGCCGCCGGCGCGGCAGCGGTGTCGAGCTCGAACACGAAGCGGCCATCGAAATCGTCGGACTCGAAGGCGGCCGGCGGCGGCTGCACGCGCAGCAGCTTGCCGAGCGTCTGCACTTTGCGGATGGCGAGCATCGCGCGCCCGCCCTTGAGCGGCGCTTCAGGACGAATCGTGACCTGCACGAGCTGCGTCTGCCCGCTCGAGGGCGGCGCGGCCTCGGTGCCCGGCGCGTCAGTGGTCGGCTCCGGCTCCGCAAAGTGCCGCGCCAGCGCGCTCGGTAACGGCGCCTGCCGGGACTGGCGGGCCGCCTGATCGACGGCGTCGAGCACGCTGAGATCGGCGTCACGCTCGCGACCCGCGACCGCGAGCTCGACGGCTTTCTCGAGTGCGTCGGTCGCGCGAAACAGGACCTGAATGACCTCGGCGGTGGGCTCCTTGCCGCCGCGCCGCAGTTGATCGAGCAGGTTCTCCATGCGGTGCGCGAGATCGGCGACGCGGCCGTAGCCCATCGTCGCCGCCATCCCCTTCACGGTATGCACCGCGCGGAAGATCCCGCCGACCGGCTCGACCGCCGACGGATTCCGCTCCCACTCGAGCAACAATTGGTTGCAGGCGCTCAAGTGCTCGCGGCTCTCGGCCAGGAACAGCTCGGCGTACTGCGACAGGTCCATGCGCTACCTGAGGACGCGCTGGACGGCTTCGAGGACCCGGGAGGGCTGGAACGGTTTGACGACAAAGTCCTTGGCGCCAGCCTGGATGGCCTCGACGACCAGGGCCTGCTGTCCCATCGCGCTGCACATCAGGATCTTGGCGTCGGGGTCCTGCTTGACGATCTCGCGGACGGCGTCGATGCCGCCCATGTCGGGCATGACAATGTCCATCGTGACCAGGTCGGGGTTGAGCTCCCGGTATTTCTGGACCGCCTGGACCCCGGTCTCGGCCTCGCCCACGACCTCGAACCCGGCCTGGACCAGGATGTCGCTGATCATCGTGCGCATGAAGATCGCGTCGTCGCAGAC
>JBLNGI010000304.1:0-2909 GCA_050264615.1 Gemmatimonadota bacterium | reverse complement strand
CACCTTCCGCGCCGTCGCGTCCACATCGAGCCGCTCCGCCGCGCGCGCGCCCAGCTGCTGTGCCGCCCGCATCAGTTTGTCTTCGTTCATTGCACGATCTCCTTCAACCGCCGCACCGCATGGTGGTAGTGCACGCGCGCCGCTCCGGATGTCGTCGCGAGCGCCGCGGCGATGTCCTCGTATTCGAGTCCCTGCTGCGCCCGGAGCAGGAACACCTCGCGCTGCAGCCGCGTCAGCTGTTTCAACCCGTCCGCGAGCCGTTCTTCCGCTTCGGCGGCTTCGGCGTGCTCATGCGGATCCCCGCCCTCGTCTCGCACGCCGTCATCGAGCGGCATGATCTGGCGGCCCGCCCGGCCGCGCTTGCGCCCAAAGTCCTTGAGCGCATTGCCGCCGATCGCCAGCAACCACGTCCGGAACTGGCACTGCCCGCGAAACCGGTCCACGGCGCGAAACGCGCGGATGAACGTCTCCTGCACCAGATCGTCCAACTCCGCCTCGGGCGCGCCCGCGCCCGCGAGAAAGCGCGCCAGGGCCTTGGCGTGACGTGCGACGAGCTCGGCCGCTGCCTGCTCGTTGCCGTCGCGCCAGGCCGCGATAAGCGCGGCATCGCGAGGGGGCTCGGCCGTGGCCGCTACGGTCATGGACTCAGGCGTTTGACGTGGGGGATGGCGAAATATTAAGGGCGGGAATAGCTTCCGATTCGAACAAACGTTCGAACTCATGCGACCCTACGACGAGCGTCTCGACCACCTCCTCGCCCGCGCGGCCCGGGTCTTTGCCGACAAGGGCTATCACCCCACCACGATGCGTGATTTGTCCGCCGCCAGCGGCATGTCGCTCGCGGGGATGTACTACTACGTGCGGGGCAAGGAGGACCTGCTGGCGCTGATTCAGGAGCGCTGCTTCACCCGCGTGCTGGAAGGCGCCCGCCAAGCGGTTGCCAAAGCCACCGATCCCCACGAGCGGCTCCAGGCGTTCATCCGGCATCACGTGACGTTCTTCGCCAACCACATGGCCGAGATGAAGGTGCTGTCGCACGAATCCTCGCCGCGGGCTGTAAGTGCCATCAAGCGGCGCTACGTCGATCTGCTGGAGTCGATTCTGAAGGAGGCCGCGCCGGAGCATCACGCGGTGGACCGCAGCGCGGCGACCTACATCCTGTTCGGCATGATGAACTGGATTTACAACTGGTACGACCCGGCCGGCGAAATCGATCCGGACCGGTTGGCCGATCTCATGGCGAGCATTTTCCTCGGCGGATTCGTCGAGACTCATTCGGAGGCTAAGTAATCCAATGGCAACGATGACTGAACCGCAGCTGAAGGCCCTCGTGCAATACCGCGCCGAGGACGGGCTCGCGATCATCGAGCTCGACGATCCTCCCGCGAATACCTATACCTATGACATGATGCGCCAGCTCGACGAGGCGATCCTCCGGGCGCGCTTCGACGATTCGGTGCACGTGATCGTGCTGCGCGGCCATGGCGACAAGTTCTTCTCCGCCGGCGCGAACATCGGCATGCTGAACACGGTGACGCCGCGCTTCAAATACTTCTTCTGTCTGCACGCCAACGAAACGCTCAACCGCCTCGAGCAGACGCCGAAGCTCACGATTGCCGCACTCAATGGGCATACGGTGGGTGGCGGGCTCGAGATCGCCATGGCGTGCGACATCCGCCTCGCGAAGGAGAACGCCGGGAAGATCGGACTGCCCGAAGTCAACCTCGGCGTGCTGCCGGGAACTGGCGGCACCCAGCGGATGGCGCGCATCCTTGGCAAGCCGCTGTCCATCGAGTTGATGGTGAAGGGGGAGCTCTTCTCCTTCGACCGCGCCAAGGAAATCGGGCTCGTGAACGAGATCTTCCCCGCGAAGGAGTTCTGGGAGCAGGTGCTCCTTTACGCCAAACAATTCTGCCCGCCCCACAAGGCCTCGAAGGCGGTGGGCCTGATCAAGCGTTCCGTCCAGTCAGGCGCCGAGGTCCCGTTCGAGTCCGCGCTCGCGATCGAGCGGGAGTTGCAGCAGCAGCTGTTCCAGAGTGAGGACGCGAAGGAAGGCCTCGCGGCCAACCAGGAGAAGCGCGTGGCGGAGTTCAAGGGGAAGTGAGGACCGACCTCTTCATTAATAACGAGTGGCGGCCGGCCACCTCGGGGAAGCGTTTCCCCGTCGAGAACCCCGCCACCGAGGAGAACCTGGCCGATGTTGCAGCCGGCGACGCGGCGGACGTCGCCAACGCCGTGCGCGCGGCGAAGGCTTGTTTCGATTCGCAAGCGTGGCGGGAGATGTCAGGAAGGAAACGGGGGAAACTCCTGTTCAGGGCCGCCGATCTGCTGGAAGCGCGGCTCGACGAAGTCGCCCGGCTCGAGACGGCGCAGAACGGCAAGACGCTGTTCGAGTCCAAGATCGAAATCGGCATGACGATCAGCACACTGCGCTACTACGCGGGGTGGGCCGATAAGATCGTGGGCGACACCCTGCCGGTCGAGGGGCCGTTCTTCACCTACACGCTGCGCGAGCCGATCGGTGTGGTCGGCGCGATCGTGCCGTGGAATTTTCCGCTCAACATCGCGAGCTGGAAATTCGCCCCCGCCCTCGCCGCGGGCTGCACCGTCGTCCTGAAGCCCGCCTCTGAAACGCCCCTCACCGCCCTGCTCTTTGGCGAGATCGCGCTCGAAGCAGGATTGCCGCCGGGGGCGTTCAACGTGGTCCCCGGGGGCGGGTCGACGGCCGGCGCCGCGCTGGTGCGGCACCCCGACGTCGACAAGATCTCGTTTACGGGGTCGACGGAAGTCGGCCGTCAGGTGATGAAGATGGCGGCGGAGACAAACAAGCGCGTCACGATGGAGCTGGGCGGCAAGAGTCCCAACATCATCTTCGCCGATGCCGATCTGAAGGCGGCCGTGCGCGGCGC
>JBLNGI010000303.1:0-6572 GCA_050264615.1 Gemmatimonadota bacterium | reverse complement strand
GCCGGCCCATCACGGACATTCCCGGGCTTCGGGTAAGAGACGCAGGGTTCCAGGCAAGGACACAAATCACCGACCTCGACGAGCTCGGCATGATGGCGTTCGACGGCCTCGAGCAGCTGTTTGCGCAGTCACCGCCGGCGCACCGAGTTGCCTTTCTGCTCGGCGGCCGCGGGTGTTACGCGAACTGTGGCTTCTGCTCGGTGCCCGCCTTCACCCGGCAGTCGTCCTCCGCCCGGCCGTGGCGCGGTCGCAGTGTCGCGCTCGTGGTCGACGAGATGGAGTTGATCGCGAAGAGTTTCGGGGTTAGACGGTTCGTGTTTCAGGACGAGAACTTCTTCGGCCCCGGGCAGGCAGGACGCGAGCGCGCACGGAGGTTGGCCGCAGAGATTCTTCGCCGCGGCCTGGAGATTGAGTACTTCGTCGCCTGCCGCGTGAACGACGTCGACGCCGAGACGTTGCGCGCCATGAAACTGTCCGGCCTCACGCGTGTGGGCCTCGGCGTCGAGTCGATGAACCAGGCCTCCCTCTCGCTGTTTCGTAAGGGCTACCGCGCCGAGGCGATCCGTCCTGCCCTCAAGGTCATCGGCGAGATCGGCATCGCCTGCGAGGTCAATCTCATCTTCTTCGAGCCGCTGATGAACGTCGCCGATGTCCGCCGCAACCTCGACTTCCTGGAGTTCGTCCGGAAGGAACGGTGGCTTACCTACTCCGATGGGTTGCCGTTCAAGACGTTGTTCGTCGCGCCCTGGTTGCCGATCGCGGGCACGCTTGCCGCGCAGGGCGCCCTCGAGCAGGACGGCACCACCTGCCGGTTCCGCGACTCCCGCGTGGCGGCGCTCGCCGAGTTTGCGAACCGATTGCAGGCCTGCATGCCGGTGGTGTTCAAGCAGCGCGGCATCATCATGCGGAAGGAGGGCCTCTGCGCCGCCGAAGGCACCGCAGGAACCGTCCGAGAAATCGCCTCCTACACCGAGCGGCTGCGGGAATGGCTCGGCCTGGTTGTTCTTCCGCGCTACCTGCGGGCGGCCTGTAGCGCCGTTGAGCAGCGACCCGCGGACGTCGTGCCACGACTGGCCGAGCTGGCGACGGCGTTCGACGGCGAGATGGCGGCGCTGCGCCACCTCGGTGAGCGGCTCGAGGAGATCGTCGCCGAGCGGACTGGCGGGCAGCGATGATACCGCCGCAGCGCGCACGACTGACCCTGGTTCATCCGCCACTGGCCGACCCCACCGTGCCGTACCACTCGACCGCCTATCTGGCCGGCAGTCTCAAGGCAAGGGGCTTCCGCGACGTGACCCAGCGAGACGCCAACATCGAGTTCGTGGACTGGTGTCTTTCCGAGCGCACGTTCGCCGGCCTGGTTGAAGAGGCCCGCGATCGCCGCGAGCGCCTTGCGGCCAAGAGCGAGCTTCGGCTCGACGAGCAAGCGGAGTTCTACGAGCTTTGGCGCCTTGACGAGATCGGATACGACGCCGTCGCGGACGCGGTCACAACGCAACGGAACCTCGACCGCTTTCTGGATTTCGACGCCTACGAACGCAGCGTTCGGATGCTACGCACGTATTTCGGACTCGTTGGCGTGCTCTCGCATCCCGGCGCGATCGACGACTTCACGCTGGTCACCAACGAACGCTTTTCCTTCACGAGCCTGGCCGACCTGTCCAATGTCGACCTCAGTCGCCGCGTCTGCTGGCCGTTCTATCGCTTCCTCGACGAAGTGTGGGCGCGTGACCCCGTGATCGATCGAACCACCTGCCTTGGAATCAGCATTACCTACCAACATCAGCTGTTCCACGCGCTGGCGCTGGCCCGCTGGTTCCGCACGCGCTGGCCCGACCGGAAGGTGCTGCTCGGCGGCACGGAGGTGTCGCAGATCTATCGAAGCATCCGCGACAAAGCCGAGTTGCGGTCGCTGTTTGCCGTGTGTGACGGATTAGTGATTGGCGAGGGTGAGACGGCCATCGGCGAGATCGCCGAAGCCGGTTTCGAGCTTGCCCCCGGCGCGAGGATTCAGAACACTGTCACCTACGACAGTCAACGCGACGAGGTATACCTGCCGACGACGATCGCCTACGAGGATCTCCGGTCAATTGCCCCGCCTGACTACGACCCGCCTTGGGATCTTTATCTGTCACCGGTACGCGCCGTCAACTACTCGCCAACACGCGGGTGCTACTGGAACCGCTGTGCGTTCTGTAGCTATGGCCTCAGCGACGATGCGCCCACGGCACCGTGGCGTACCCGTCCCGTTGAGTGGGCCGCCGGCGAGCTCGCGGACACCTGCCGCAAGCATGGGATCGGTTACGTGTATCTCGCCGTTGATGCCATCTCACCCGCGTATCTGGGCAAGCTGTCGGACGCGCTCATTCGCCGCGATACCCGGTTCAAGTGGAGCGCCGAGATGCGGCTGGAGAGGGCCTTCCCACGCCACGCCTGCGAGAAGCTCGCGCAGAGCGGGTGCGTCAGCGCACTCTTCGGCATGGAGTCCGGCTCTCAACGAGTGCTCGATGCCATGAACAAGGGTACGAAGGTCGAGCACATGAGAGAGTCGATCCGCAACTTCGCTGACGCGGGGATCGCCGTGCAGCTGATGGTCTTCTCGGGCTTCCCGACCGAGACGTCCGATGATCGACGAGAGACTATCGAGTTCCTAGCGCAGTGCGGGGACCACTGGTCGAACGGCGGGCTGGGATCGTTCGTGCTCCTCGACGGGTCCATCATCGCCAAGGCGCCCCAACGCTTCGGGATACGGCTCCGGCCGATCAACGGTTGCGACATCAACGCGATTCGCGCCTTCGAGTTCGTTGAGCCGGAGGGCACCGACGCGAGAGACGACGAGCACATAACCGCGTACGCCCGGCGCCTCTTCCCACGGTCGTTTCCTCGCCCCTGGGCCGGAGGGGCCGACACGCTGCACTCGATGGTTTACTACCACCGGCACGGAAGAGCATTCTTCCGCACGCATCCACTCGCGGACCCAGCACACCCGCCGGTACCGGTGAAGGATGAGGCGCTCGTCAACAGCACCACGCGCCTGCGTGCCGGCGTGGGCCAATCCTGGTTCGACCTGTGCCTGCTGCTGGCGAATCTCGAACGGTGGCGTCAGCAACTTGCGCTTTCCGAACGCGATGCGCACGCGGCAACCTACGCGTCCTATCGTGGCGCCGCGGCCCGGGCATCCAACCTTCACCGCGGTGACGAGCCGTACTTCTACCTGCACCACCGTGGAAAGTGCGTCCAGGTTCCCACGGCGGTGCATGCGCTCATCGGCGACGCCGTCGCGACCGGGCGATCCGTCGCCGACATGTTCGCGGGGCTGCCATCGGAGGCTTCCCGCCATCTCGCTTCCTATCTGCGAAAACTGCAGCAGCTTGGCGTCATCGCGTTCGAACCGGGGGACTGACGTGCTGACCAGGGCAGGGAGTCCGGCACGGCGCCCGCGACCGAACCCGGGCCCGGACACGCTCGGCCGATTCTGCGAGGACCGGCTGGCCGCCGTCTGTGAGCACACGTCGTTCTCCGCCCGCCAGGACGAGATCCTCGGTGTCTACCGTGACTTGTCCGCGTCCTGGAGCGCTCGCCGCGTCGACGCGCGTCCCCCGTGGTCGGGTCTGACCTGTGACCTGACCCCGTTCGAGATTTCGGTCGCGGCCAGCCCCACCGGTGCGGAGGAGTTGCGCTTCCTGATCGAGCCGCAAGCCGAGCCGCCCAGCCCGGCCAGCTACTGGGAGCAGACGCGTGCACTTTTCGACGTCCTGGAGCACAAGTGGGGTGCCGACCTCGTCCGGCTACGCCGCATCGAGGACCTGGTCGAGCCGGAGATCGGCCCGCAGCCCACGGAGGAAGAGGGCGCCAGCTGTGCCGGATACGGCGCTGTGTTCAGCGGCCAGCGGCGCGGATTCAAGTTCTGGTTCAACCCCGACTGCAAGGGCGTCAAGCAGACCGGTGCGCTGTGCCGGGAGGTCATGCAACGCCTCGGTCTCGCCAGCACGTGGCGCTGGATCAGCGAGCAGCTCCCCAGCACGACGGCTTTACTCCTCGGCCTTGAACTCGGCCGAAGAAACGCCGCACGGGTGAAGATGTACCTGCGGGTCAAGAACCCGGATGTTGCGTCACTGGCGCAGGTGGCCGCGCTGGCGACAAACTATGTACCGGGCGATCTAGAGACTTTCTGGGCGTCGCTGCGATGGAACGGCTTTCCGGTGATGCGACCGCACCTGATCGAGCTGAATCTCGTCGAAGGATCGCGAAGGCCGATCAGTTATGCACTCCAGTTCACCACCTACCCGCTGCTGCCGAACGATGCCCTGGTGCGGCGGTGCGTTCGCGCATCCCTGCGGCACTACGGCATCGACCGACGACTCTACGACGCAACGCTCGATGCGCTCGCGGGGCAACGCGACCTCGAGGGCGAGACACTCATTCATTCGTGGGTCACCTTCAAGCGTGACCACCGAGCCGATCCGTGCGTCGCCGTCTATTTTCCGGGCCGTGCGTACCTGACGAGGTTCGGCGCGCTGGGCGTGAGCCCGCGCGTGCAGTGGCCCTATGCGCAAGCGTGATCCCTGGGATAGATATGAGGTTCGGCCGTGGATTCGTACACAGATCGCCTTCGCGAACTCCTTGGTGAGGTCGACGGCGGCGTGTGCCCCCCGGCGAACGGATCACGTAGGCTGGTCGAGCAACTGACCCGGGACGGATATCGGGCGCTGTCCCGATGCGGTCTCCTGGACGAGACCCCGGAGCAGCGAAGGCGGTCATCAGCACGCACGGCGGGATATGGATTCTCCGTTGGCGCAGAACTGGTGTACCAGCTCACTATCGACGACACGCACGGACAGGAGGCCGCGGACTTGTGCGCCCTGTGGGCCGTGCGGGCCACGCAGCCCGATGACGAGCGGATCAGTGGAACCGGCCTATTCCCGTTCCCGTTCCAGATGAACCTGCGAGAGGGAGTCAGCCCGGAGTCGGTCGTTCGCCTGGCGACCGACATCGTCGAGCTCTTCGGTATCGCCGACGACCTGGTCGTCCGTGACGGGGATGGGCCGCCCGCCCCGGATGTCGCCCTCACGGTGAAGCGGCTTGCCTCCAAGTTCGAGATGACCGTGCGGTCGCACGCCGCAATGCTTCGTTCGCCCAGGCGGTTCAGAAGGTGCCTGCGCGAATGGCTTGGCGCACGCCTCACACCGTCCGTCGAACGGGCACCGGCGGCCCCGACGGGCACGAGTATCGACGACGGGATCTCGAGAGGGCTCAGGTTCATCGGAGGACGCCAAGCCACCGACGGGCACTTCCCCAGTGACGTGTCGCTGACCCCGAGTATGTGCGATAGCCATGAGGAGCGATCGGTCTATGTTCACGCGTACATCCTCCAGGCACTGACCAGTGTCTACGGGCAGATGCCGCTGATCGAAGATCTGGTTGGCCGGGCCGCGGAGTATCTTCGGTCGGCCCAGGAGAAGTCGGGTTGGTGGAAGTTTTACGGGCCGGATCGCGTGGATCCGCCCGACGATGCGGATGATACTTCGGTAGCGTTTGCCGCTCTTCTCAGTGCCACGCGGCCGTTCAATAGGCGGTTAACGGAAGAGGCGAATGAATGGCTGGAGACGCTGACGCGAGTCCGCAGTGAATCCGGGCTTTACAAGACTTGGGCCGACGCGTCGTGGAATGAGGAGAGTTTCGATTTGCCCGATGTCGTCGTCAACGCCAACATACTCTTCCTGCAGAGCATGGTTGGAAGGCCGGACTCGCGGGTGATGGAGTACCTCGCGCGGGCGATCCAGACCGAAACCTACCATGTGCTTAACCTATTTGCGGTTTCGACCATTCTTGTCCCGTACCTGATCTCGCGCTGCAACCAATATGGCGTTGCCCCAGCCTTCCATGCGCCGATGGATGGATTGGGAAGGTACATGGCAGGTCGCCAGCAGTCGGACGGCGGGTGGGGCGATGATTTGGATAGCGCACTCGCGCTGCTGACACTGTTGAATGCCGGTGACCCTGGCGCGGCCGCCGATCGGGCCGCGGAGTACCTGTTGAGACGGCAACAGCCCGACGGAGGCTGGGAAAGCAGGCCGCTGTTTCGTGATATGCATCCTCGATATTACGGATCACGGTCCCTCACGACGGCACTGTGCGTCGAGGCGCTGTCGCGGCTGAACGTCCTCGGTTCCTGAACGCCGCTGACCCCCTCGATCGCCGGGTACACCTAGATCTCGGGACATTCAGCCCTGCACGGGGCCCGGCCATCGCCCGAAATCCCGACCAGCCGGCCGCGCCTCGGTGAAAGGGCGCGGCCGTTCGGCTTCGTTGGTAGCAGTTATGCTGCGACCGCTTCCGCCGCCAGTCCTCCCAGTCCGCGCGAACAGGATGTCGGCGGTGTCGGTGCAGGGTCACGCGGGTTGTATTGGTTGACCTTGTCCTTGAAGCAATTGATCAGGCTCCCTGGGCTGCCTGAATTCGATGGCCTTACCAAGGCCGCGCCGAAGGCTCGATGCAGCACCGCTGCTGCTGTCGGGCTCAGGTCTAGGCGGGGCAGTTCGGCCATCGGCACGAAGCGTGCTGCCTGGCCC
>JBLNGI010000302.1:0-3464 GCA_050264615.1 Gemmatimonadota bacterium | reverse complement strand
GCGGCGTACGCGCTGGCCGAGAAATCGTCGGGGCCGGGATAGGCATCCTCGCTGCGGCGGTACTGGTCTTCCAACCCGAGCTGCAGCGGCTCCGCCAGCTCGAATCCCGCGAGGGAGCCGTCGAGGGGCGGAGGGCCGGCGACGCGAAACGCCGGCGCGGCGACGGGCGTCGGCGGATCGATTTGCAGGAGCGGCACGAACGGCGGGCGCGGCTCGCGCGCTCCTCTCAGCACGATGGGCCTCTGCCCTTCCTGTTCGATCGTCCATTCACTCCCGGTGAACCGGTGATGGTCGATGCCGGACGTCGTCGTGACTTCGACGGCGTCGCCACGCGTCTGCACGCTCCGCACCACGGCGTCTCCCGTGGCGGGTTCCAGCACCGTGACGACGCGCACATTGCGGCCCCGCGCTCGCACCACGTAGAACGGCACACGGTCGTGGTGGCCCGGAAGACCTGGACCGTCCATCTCGAGCAGCGCGCCATCGAACAGCACGTGCAGGGTGAGCCGCGTTCCACCCTGAAGGTGCGTCACGACGATCGGGCCGGTGGCGTCGGGCACAAACCGCTGGACCCGCGTCACGAATTCATCGGCCAGCTCGTCGCTCACCCACCGGCCCGGTGTTTCCACCGACCCGCGGCCGGCGATGTGCCACGGAAGCTCCAGCAGATGGTCGTCGCGCGCCGACAGGTCCGTGACATCCACGATGTAGGCCGGCCCAGCCGTCACAATCCGATTCAACGTCTCGAACCGGCCGCGGACCCAGCCCCAGTCCTCCTGGACGTCGAAGCACTCGCAGCTCGCGTGCCCGGGTGTCTGTGATTGGCCATCCAGGCGCGGCGCACTATGCGCCAGCGTCGAGCGATACCAGAAGAGATCACGCGTCACATAGCGGCCCGTGCCGGGATCGGGCAGCCAGTGGACGCCATCGGCATGCAGCGTGAGATGCAAGTGATCCGGGTGCCCGTGGCCCCCGCCGGTGGGACCCGCTTCCAGGCCGACATAGCGACCATCGTGCCGAAGCACCGCCAGGCCCTGGCTCTCGAGCAGAACGCTCCCAAACTTCCGTCGCTCGGCAGGAGCCTCCAGCACCGGCGTCATTTCGAGCAGCGACCACCATGAGAGCGAGGACCGGGACACCGGCGTCGGCGTGTTCGTGAGCGGAGCATCGTGCAGGTAGGACTCGAACAATTCCAGCACGGGCGGCGTCGCATCGCGATACAGCGTCTGGAGCCAGCTCGCGGTCTCCAGGTCCGCAAGCCGCCCCAGGCCGACTTCCCAGAGCTCGAGGTAGGCAGGCTGCGCGAGTGAAATGCCGAAGCGGGCGTCCTTGCGCGCTGGGCAGGTGAAATCGGGCAGCGCGGTCAGCGACGGCGCGCGCAGTGCCGCGCGAAGCCGGCTCGCCAGTCGCTCATCCGAGCCGAAATCCACGCCGGCGAGGCGCGCCCAGCCAGCCCCGATCAACAACCCCCGCAGCGCGAACATGTGATAGTTCTCGCCCTCGTACCACATGCCGTCGCGGCCATAGCCGCGCAGCAGATGAGCGATGAGCCCTGTGTCACCCTCGATCGCGCGCCGCGCGAGCTCCTCGTCCTCGAACCACACCGCGACGGCCGCGAGGGCCGCGTTGTTCCACGTCTGCCGGTTCGAGAATCCCTCGTCGTAATCGCCGATCAGCGTCGCCGCCTCTTCAACGACCTGATGCACCGCCTTCTCGGCCGCGGCCTCGAGCAAGCCGGCGCCACGGAGCAGCACCGCTGCAGCGAGATAGTTACAGGTCCAGATCGACTCGATGTAGGTGGAAAAGAACAGCCGGCTCGGACCCAACACATTGTCGCGATTGGGGAAACGCCAGTATCGCTCAGCGTACCTGGTCAAGATTTCCTGCGCCCGCTGCGCCGCGGCGCGATCGCCTGGCCCGCCCCCCCCCAGACCCGCCAGCGTGGCAAGCTGAGCGGCCCGCTCGGCGAGCCACAGGTGTTGGAACCGCGCCCAATTCCGGTCGTGTCGCTCACCACGCCACGTCTTTCCGCAGCGCGTGCAGCGGTGCTCCTGAGGACTCCACGGATCGAACTGCAGCAGCGCGGCGTCCTCTGGACAGACTCCCCCATCAATCGACAACAATGCTTTGTGGTCCGGCATCGGCGGCATGCGCTCGAGGACGGGTTGCGCCCGGCGCCGCAGTTGCTCGAGCAAAGCGCGGAGATCGTCCGATCCGCTGATGACCGCGGCGCGCGCCGCCAGCTCTTCGGCCGTCACCATGCGCGCACGCCTTCACGAGACCAGGTCAGCGGCAGCACCGTCGCGCCCGCGGCAGTCAGCGCCGGAGCCGCTTCGCGCGCCGCGCCTTTCATGATGAAGAACATCGACCCCCCGGCACCGGCCCCGGCGGCTTTCCCCCCGAGGGTCCCGGCCGATGCGGCCGCCTGCTCGAGGCGGGCCATTTCGGCCGTGCGCATGCCGGGATCGAGCGCCTGCTGATGCTTCCAGTTCTCGCTCAGGAGTGCGCCGACGCGCGCCAAGTCCGCTGCGCGCAACGCCTCTGCCATCGCGTTGCCGACATCGTTGAGGGCACGCAGCGCCCCCGTCACCGTGGAATCGCCTCGCTCATATGCGCCCATTACGCGCGAGATGGTGTCGCCCGATACGCGACTCTTGTTCGTGTAGCAAATCAGGATTTGCCGCTCCAGCGCATTGGCGAACGCCGGATCGAGCGTCAGGGGCTCGACGCCGACGTCCGGGTCGCGAAAGCTGAACCGATGAAAGCCGCCGAGCGCCGCGCCATACTGATCCTGCTTCCCGCCCGGCAGCTTCGCTTCGATCGTCTCCAGCTGCCAAGCTTGCGCAGCGAACTCGCGCCCGTCGAGTGACTCCTGGCGCGCCTTGGTGAGTACGCCCACCAGCGCGACCCCCAGGGCGCCTGAGCTGCCCAAACCCGACCCCGTGGGCGCGTCGCTCCGGGTCGTGAGCGTAAACCCGCCCAGTACGGGGAACATCCGCAGCGCCGCGGTGAGGAGCGGCAGCTTGCCGCCGGGCACCAGCCCACCGGAATTCGCGCACTCGAGGGTTGTTCCCAGCTCCTCCGCCACGAACCGCAGCAGCGTGCCGCCGAGCTTCAACTCGACATGGGCGCGCAACCCGATCGCGCCGTTGACCACCACCCCGCCCTCGCGCGCCGAAAACGGAGGCACGTCGGTCCAGCCGCCGGCAAAATCAAGCCGCATTGGCGCCGCCGCGTGGAACTCGGTTGGAAGATCCCGCCCCCGTCTCATGGCGCTGCTCGAATGTGCCAGGCCGTGACGGTGGGGAGCTCGCCCCGGACGTCCATTTGAACCCCCTGCACACGCTGATTCATCCCCTGAACGCCGCGCGCATGATACAACCAGATCACCGGGAGCTGCTCCGCCAGCACCTGCTGCGCGGCCTTGGGGTCGACGGGAACGACGACGCCGGTGAGCTCTCCGA
>JBLNGI010000301.1:0-3591 GCA_050264615.1 Gemmatimonadota bacterium | reverse complement strand
GGCCACGGGCGGAACCAGTGCGCTCAAAATTGCCCGCAGCGATCCACCGCCGGACTTGATCTTGCTCGACGTGATGATGCCGGAGATGAGCGGCCATGAAGTGTGCCAGCGCCTCAAAGCCGAGAGCAGCACGCGCAAGATGCCTGTCATCTTCGTGACGGCCATGAACCAGGTCGAAGACGAGGCGCAGGGCTTCGCCCTGGGCGCTGTCGATTACATTACCAAGCCGGTGAGCCCGCCGATCGTGAAGGCGCGGGTGAAAACGCATCTGGCGCTTTACGACCAGAATCGCGAGCTCGAGCGCCTTGTGCGGGAGCGCACGGCGGAGCTGCGTCACACGCGCCTGGAGATCATCAAGCGCCTGGGGCGTGCCGGCGAGTTTCGCGACAACGAGACCGGGATGCACGTCATCCGTGTGGCACACTACTGCCGTCTGCTCGGCGAGGCCGTGCGGATGAACGAGGAAGATGTCGATCTCCTGTTCCATGCCGCGCCTATGCACGACATCGGCAAGATCGGCATTCGCGACAACGTCTTGCTCAAGCCCGGCAAGCTGGACGACGAAGAAATCAAGATCATGCGCCAGCACGTACCGTTCGGCGCCGAGATCATCGGTGAGCATTCCGATGGCTTGCTATCCATGGCTCGAATCATCGCCCTGACGCATCACGAAAAGTGGGATGGCACGGGATATCACCGGGGACTCAAGGGGGAAGAGATCCCGCTGGTTGGGCGCATCACGTCGATCGCCGATGTGTTCGACGCGCTGACTTCGGTGCGCCCCTATAAGAAGGCCTGGCCGGTCGAGGACGCCGTCACCTTGATTCAGCGCGAAGCGGGCAGAAGTTTCGATCCGGAGCTGGTCAAAAAGTTCGTCGCCCTGCTGCCGCAAATCCTGGCGATACGCGAACAGTATTCGGACGCGCCGCAGATTGGACACGAGCGACGGGGGACCGCCTGAGTGAGCGCAGAACGTCTGCTCGAAGTCGAGTTCTATCGCAGCGTCCTCGAGCGCTCGCCGGATGCGTTCCTGGTCGTCGATGAGGGCGGCGTCATCCATCTGGCCAATGAGCAATGCGAAAAACTGTTCGGCTATACGCGCCTCGAACTCGTCGGCCAGAAAGTGGAGATCCTAGTACCGGATGAGATTCGCCCGCATCACGCGGACCTGCGGGCGTCCTTCCATCGGGACCCCACCACCCGCGCCATGGGCGCGCTGCGTGACCTCTTCGGTCGTCGCAAAGATGGTTCGCTGGTCCCTGTGGATATCGCGCTAAGTCCCGTGCCGGCGCCCGGCGGTGTGGGAATTCAGGTGGCTGTCGCCGTACGCGACGTCACCGAGCGGAAACAGGCGGAAATCGAGCTGAAGGAGGCCAGGCGGAAAGCCGAAGAAGCCACGCGCCTCAAGTCGATGTTCCTGGCGAACATGAGCCATGAAATCCGCACGCCCATGAACGCCATCATCGGCCTGTCGCACCTGGCCCTCAAGACTTCACTGACGGCCAAGCAGCGCGACTACATCAGCAAAGTGCACAACGCGGGCACTTCGCTGCTGGCGATCATCAACGACATCCTCGACTTCTCCAAAATCGAG
This sequence comes from Gemmatimonadota bacterium, assembly GCA_050264615.1. Lineage (GTDB taxonomy): Bacteria > Gemmatimonadota > Gemmatimonadetes > Gemmatimonadales > GWC2-71-9 > 20CM-2-65-7. Next base: position 1,997 of record JBLNGI010000301.1, on the reverse strand, counting down.
GCCGGCCGGCTCGAGATCGAATCGACGACCTTCCGGCTCGACGACGTCATTGGCTCGGTGACGACCGTCACCGGTCAGAAGGCGACCGACAAAAGCCTCGAGCTGTTGGCGCATGTCGCACCGGACATACCGCAGGTGCTGCTCGGCGATCCATTGCGGCTGGGGCAGATCCTGACCAACCTCGTCAACAACTCCGTGAAGTTCACCGAGCGCGGAGAAATCTGCGTCAACGTCGACATGTTGCAGCACACCGGGGAGAAGTGCCAACTCAAATTCTCGGTGCGCGACACAGGCATCGGCATGTCCACAGAGCAGGCGGCGAAGTTGTTCCAGCCCTTCATGCAGGCCGATATGTCCACGACGCGCAAGCACGGCGGCACGGGTCTGGGGCTCACGGTCTGCCGCCGGCTGGTCGAACTCATGGGCGGGCAGATCTGGCTCGACAGCGAGCCGGGCATGGGGACCACCTTTACATTTACCGTCTGGCTCGGCGTCGGCCAGCAGCAGGGCTCCGGCAGGGTCATACCCGACCGGCTGACGACCATTCGGGCCCTGATCGTGGACGACAATGCTGCCGCACGCGAGATCATCGACGACTTGCTCAAGGGAATCGTTTCAGAGCGGGACGCCGTCGCCTCGGCGCCGGAGGCCCTGGCGGCTATCAAGCAAGCCGACGCCGACGCTCCGTTTGACGTCGTGTTTATGGACTGGCGCATGCCCGGCATGGACGGGCTGCAGGCGGCGCGGGCCTTGAAGGCCGATGTGACCCTCAAACATCCTCCGGCGATCGTCATGGTCACGGCGTTCGGCCGGGACGAGGTGCGAGAGGAGGCCGAACATCTGCATCTCGATGGCTTCCTGGTCAAGCCGGTGACCAGGTCGATGCTCATGGATGCGCTCGTGAGCGCGTTTGTTGACGCCGATGATCAAGTGGCCGCCGTGACAAGCGCCACGGCCGAGGGGGTAAGCCTGAGTGGACTACGCGTGCTCCTAGTCGAGGACAACGACATCAATCAGCAGATCGCCGTTGAGCTGCTGGAAGGCGTCGGGGCGATGGTGGACGTCGCCAACAACGGACGGATAGCGGTTGACAAGCTGCTCGGCGGGCCGACGCCGCCTCCCTACGACGTTGTCCTCATGGACCTGCAGATGCCCGTGATGGACGGGCATCAAGCGACCTCTACGATCCGCTGCGACCCGCGTTTCACGGCGCTGCCGATCTACGCCATGACTGCGCATGCCACTGTGGAAGAACGCGCGTTCTGCCTCGCCAATGGCATGAACGGTCACATCGCCAAGCCCATCGATCCGGCGCTGCTCTACGGCACCCTCAGCAAAATGGTGCGCCCAGCCCCGGAGGTAGCCACTCCCGGCGCGGACGCAGTGCCAGATGCCGCCGACCTCGCGCCGCCCGAGTTGCCGCCGGTTGACGGGCTTGATCGCGCGGACGGGCTGCGCCGTGTCGGAGGCAACGCCAGGCTCTACGTGAAATTGCTCCGCCAGTTTGCCAGCCAGCAAGAGGGCGCGGTCGAAGAGATTCGTGCGGCACTGGCCACCAATGACTTCGAGAGCGCCATCCGCCTGGCTCATACCCTGAAGGGTGTGGCGGGCAACCTCGGCGCCAAGAACGTGCAGGATGCCGCAGCCGCCGTGGAAAGACTGCTGCGCGATCGGTCTGGTGCAGACGCAACCGATCGAGCGCTCGCGCAGCTAGCTGCCGCTGTTGATCCGTTGCTAGCCCGGCTCCCAGCCGCTCTCGCATTGGGCACCGCGGCAGCGCCTGCCGCGCCTGCCGCTCCTGCCGTTTCCGTGACGCAAACCCGCACCGTTGCCGCACAGCTCACGAAGCTTTTTGCCGATTTTGACACCAGCGCTGTCATATTTGCCGAAGAGAACCAAGCCAGTCTGCGTCCGGCTTTCGACGCCGCGACGTGGGACCAATTCCTGCGCCATACCCAGCAGTTTGCGTTTGCTGACGCTCAGGTGCTCCTCGACCA
>JBLNGI010000300.1:0-4822 GCA_050264615.1 Gemmatimonadota bacterium | reverse complement strand
GATCTGGAACGCGGCACGCTAGGGACACGCGCCGCTGTCCTGGGATTACCGTTGAGGCCGAGAGTGATTAACTGCAAACAGTTAACCATGGCGTACTACAATTGAGTTACTTGACTACTATAGTACAGCGCGCTCTATTGTCCGTACGCTTCGGGAGATGGTGAATACCGCAGCGGGATGCGCCGAGGGGTGGGGTCGATATTGACTCCCTCGACCATCACCCTCATTGAAAAGAGTCCTATGAAACGCTTCACGATCCTCCTCGCGTCGCTCGCCCTGCTCGGCACGGCTTGCGGCAGCAGCAATTCCTCGGGCAATCAGAACAACCCACCCAATCCCAATGGCCTCGGTCCGAAAGCCGTGAGCCTCGGCACCGCCGGCGATTACGTCATTCTGGCCAAGGCCGGGGTGTCCACCACTGGTGTCACGGCCGTGGTCGGCGATATCGGGCTGAGCCCGGCCGCCGCGTCGTTCGTCACCGGATTTGCGCTGTCCAGTCCCGCGACAACGTTTACGACGTCCGCGCAGGTTACCGGCAAGGTATGGGCAGCCGACTACGCAGTGCCGACGCCGGCGAATCTGACCGCCGCAGTCCTCAACATGCAAAGCGCTTATACGGACGCGGCGGGCCGCACGTCGCCCGGCTACACCGAGCTCGGTGCCGGCAACATCCAGGGGATGACCCTCGTCCCCGGGCTGTACAAGTGGGGAACGGGTGTTTCCATCCCAAGCGCGGTGACGCTTTCGGGTGGCGCGAATGACGTCTGGATCTTCCAGATCGCGCAGAATCTCACGGTGGGCAATGCCGCCATCGTGACGTTGAGCGGTGGGGCACAGGCCAAGAATGTGTTCTGGCAGGTCGCGGGACAGGCGACGCTCGGCACCACCTCAGATTTCAAGGGCATCATTCTTTCCAAGACGTTGATTGCCTTCAACACCGGCGCGTCGATTACAGGCCGGGCTCTGGCGCAGACTGCAGTGACACTCAACGCTACGGCCGTAACGCAGCCGTAGTTCTTCGCAGGAGATGGCTGAAGGGTCTGAACCTCCCAATTCGGAGAGCGTTCAGACCCTTTTCAGTCGTTTCCACAGGTGATGCACGGGGAAACCCGCCGCCGCAATGCCGAGTCCATAGATCGGCGAATAGTTGCCCACCTGGACCTGTCCCCAGACGATGGCCGACAATCCAACGATGGTGCCCAGCACGAACAGCACGGGCACCCACGGATAGCCCGGAGTGCGGAAGGGCCTCGACGCCTCAGCCATCTTCCGCCGCAGCACAAACACCGCGCCGACCGCAAATATCAGCGCGGCCCATTCGATCACCACGAAATAGGTTATGAGCGAATCGTAATCCTTGAGCGCGAGGACCATGATGATCGCGACCACGCTCTGGATCAGCACCGCCGCCCATGGAGTGGCCCAGCGCGGATGCGTTCTTCCGAGAAAGGCGAACGTCAGTCCGTCGCGTGCCATGGCATAGGCGACGCGCGGCTTGGCGAGCAGGTTGCCGTTGAGCGCGCCGAAAATGCTCGTCATGATCGCGAGCATGATGAGGACGCCACCGGCCGGTCCCGCAATCGCCGTCATCACCGAGCGCGCGATCGCCTCCTGTTGCTGCGCCATGACGCCGACCGGCATGATGTACAGGTACGCCAGGTTCGCGCCGACGTAAAGCGTGACGATGACCAGCATCCCGGTGATGATGATCCGCTTCATGAGTCGCTCGGGTGCGACGACCTCACCTGCGATCATGCTGACGGCCACCCAGCCGTCGTAGGTCCAGATGACCGCCGCGACCGCGCGTGCCAGCCCACCGCCTTGCACTGGACCGCCGGCGGTGATGTTGGAAAGACTGCCCTGCCCGAGCAGAAAGGCGCCCAGAATGATCGCCATGAGCGCCGTCACCTTGACCAGAGTGGTCACGCCGCTGACGGCTGCACCGACGTGTGCACCGAGCACGTTGGCACACGTCAGGACAACGATGGCGGCGATCGCAACGAGCTGCACTATCCTCGCGCCTGACGACAGGCCGAGCAGGTTGAGCAGAAACTCCGCGAACACGACGCCGAGGGCGGCAATCGTGGTGGGCGTCGTGATCAGCACGTACAACCAGCCGAACACGAACGCGGCGGCATCGCCATAGGCCGCGCGCAAGAACACGTACACACCACCCGCGCGCGGCAGCATTGTGCTCAGCTCCGCCAGCACGAGCGCGCCGCAGATGCTGATCAGCCCGAACGCCGTCCACAGTCCCATGATGACCAGCGGATTTGGGACGAGGCCGGCGATGGTGGGGGGTGTGCGGAAGATCCCGCTGCCGATCGTGATGCCGACGATCAGCGCGATGCCCCCGCCGAGTCCTATGACGCGGCGGAGATCGTGCCTTTGTGAGGTCACGACACTAGACAAGCTTGCGCTGCAGGGCTGCGGCGACCGCGCCCGCGCGCGAGTCGACACCGAGTTTCAGGTAGATGCTCTCCAGGTGCGCCTTTACCGTCCGCTCGGCGATCCCGAGCTTCACGGCGATCGCGCCGTTGCGGCTCCCGCCCACCAGCTCGCGCAGGATCTCGATTTCACGTCCGGAGAGGCTCACCGCGTGGTTGATTGGGACCGCGGCCTCGCGCGCCCCTGCCGTGACCGGCCGGGGGACCAGCGCCGCGATCGCGTGCGCGATCAATCCGGTGGCGGCGAGCATCAGCCCGGCGGTCGTCGCCCGGTAGACGTCTGACGTGATCAGGGCGGCCAGCACGAAGAGTCCGATCGCGCCGAGTGTAATGCGAATCGTCCCCCACCGGGATCCGGCCAGCAGTACGAGCTGCGAGACGGCGGCCATGAACAGCGCGACGATGACCGGCGCTGGCGCACGGGAGACCGCGATGCCGAACAGGAGCGCTGCCTGTGCCGCGGTGTAGCCGAGCAGATCGAACCGCTTCCGGATCCGGTCGCCGAACAGATAGACCAGTGCATGCAGCGACAGGAGTCCGAGCCAGACCACCACGACCGGCAGGGCAGGGCGGCGGTCATGGACCGGCATGGACAGCGCCGACAGCGTGTTCAACACCGCGATCGCCGCTACGCCGCCGGCGAGTGCTCGATCCAATCGAATTCGGCTCATCACGCCCAAAGATGGTGCAAACTGGAGCGCGAGCCTAGGTCGTTCGACCGATGTGGGTGGAGAACGTCCGTCGCATCATGCTCGCATGACCCGCGCGCACGTCATTACCGCCGCCAAGTTCGTCGGAACCTGGCTACCCGCAGTTCTTCTGGTCCTCATTTTCGTGCCTCAGGGGCTGTCGAAATTCGACGACGCGAGCGGCTGGGCGCGCGCCTTCCGACTGTGGGGATACCCGGACTGGTTTCGTGTCACGATCGGCGTGCTCGAGCTGCTGGCGGCGATCCTGCTTATTGCGGGCCGCACGGCGGCGTTCGGGGCGATCATGATCATCCTCGTGATGCTCGGCGGGACGGCGACGCATCTGATCTTCGAAGGTGGCCGCCACATGACGAGTGAGGTCGTGCCACTCGTCCTCGCGACGATCGTGCTCGTGATCCGGCGCAGGCAAGTGACGACGCTACTCGCCCGATTCTCCAGACCGCGTAGCTAGCTATGCGCCCCTAGGAACCTCAGGCAGACGGGGCTCGGGATCTCGATGCGTTGTTTCGTGAGCGTCAGCCGGCCACTGTCCGGATCGCGCTCGAACACGATGACCGAGTCGGAGCGCTGATTGGCGACGAGCAGCCACCGCCCGGAACGATCGAGGCTGAAATTGCGCGGCCAGTCGCCTTCGGTGGGGATCACCTGGTCGAGCGCGAGCGCGCCGGTTGATTCAGCCACGGAGTACACGGCCATACTGTTGTGGCCGCGGTTCGACACGTACAGCGTCCGACCGTTCGGTGCGACGTGGATGTCGGCCGGGTAATTCGTGCCGGTCCAACCAGCCGGGAGAGTCGAGCGTGCGTCGAGCACGGTAAGCATGCCGCGCGCTGAGTCGAAACGCAGCGTGGCGACCGTGGAGTCGAGCTCGTTCGCCACGAACACCAGCGGCAGGGTTGGGTGGAAAGCGATGTGGCGCGGACCCGCGCCGGGTCGCATCACCGCGTCACCACCCTCTACGTGGCGCAGCGATTTGCCATCCAGGTCGAGCCGGTACACGAACACTCGGTCAGCGCCGAGGTCCGCGGCGAGCGCGAAGTGATTCGAGGGGTCGGGAAGAATGCAGTGCGCATGCGGCGCTTCCTGACGCGAGGGCGTAGGACCTTTTCCCGTGTGCTGCACCACGTGCGCGGGCGCGAGCGCTCCATTCGCCTCGATCGGCAGCAGCGCGACGTTGCCGCCGGTGTAGTTGGCGACGAGCGCGGCGCGGCCGCTCTTGTCGACGCTCACGTAGCACGGCGCGCCCCCTTCCGACGGCTGCTCGTTCATCCGCGTGAGCGCGTCGAGGCCTTTCTCAATCGTGAAGGCACTCACCGTGCCCTTGCCGAGCTCGTTGACGGCGTAGAGCACGCGCCCGTTCGGGTGGATGGTGAGGAAGGACGGGTTGGTGCCGGCGTTCACCGCACCGACGTGCCGCAGCTCCCCGGACCTCCGGTCCATGCGGACGAGATAGACGCCCGCGGACCGGGTGTTTTCAGTATAGGTCCCGACGTACAACAGATCGGGATCCGTCTGTGACTCAGTCATGGTGCCCGGACGGCCTTTCCCGGTGCGACGCCCTCGACTGCCTGTCCGTTTGCGACCACGGAGACGCCGTTCACGATCACGTGCTGAATGCCGATGGGGGTGAGCGTCGGTTCGCGGTACGTCGAGCGATCCAGCACT
>JBLNGI010000299.1:0-10336 GCA_050264615.1 Gemmatimonadota bacterium | reverse complement strand
TGCCAACGGGCGGTTGCCTGGCGTTCACGGGAGTGTCCTTTGGGCTATACGAAGCGGCGCCCGCCTAACGAAATCGCCTAAGCTGCGGCGCGACCTGGACGATTTCACAAACAGATGGCCTCCCCAGCAAGACGGCGCCGCCAGCTTCAGGCGCTTGTTAGGCGGCGCCCTGCGCAAGTTGCATCTTTGCCGACCGCCAGGTGCTCAGGGTGAACAGAATAGCGCCTAGAACAAACCACCAATCCCAGATTCCAATAATCGAGAAGCGGAACCGCCCTGTCACAACAAAATACGCCGTCTGGACGAGCGCAGCCGCCAGCCGAAGGTCTAGCAGTGCTGAACCGATCCACGCAACCCGGTACACGAGGCGCCGAGGGAATCGGTGGTCCCAATCCATCACAGGAGCCAGTGCCACCGGCACCGCGATGACGCACATCGCAGCAACCACCACATCGAATGCCCATTTCCACGGAGTCGCAAACGCGAGGCGAGCCTGTTCGGCATCCAGCAAGGGGTACCAGCCCGCGGCCCAGATGATATGGAAGACAGCGAAGACGGCTGCCCAAACCGCTGCGGCGTAGGCGACCCAACTCCCAACCGGCAGTTGCCTGGCGTTCACGGGAGTGTCCATTGGGCTATAGGAAGCGGCGCCCGTCTAACGATATGCGTCTGAGCTGTCGTCGCCTTGCCGTGTTGTTCACAAACGCAATTCTACTACGACGGGCGGCGCGTCGAAGCGCGAGAGCTCGAGGCGGCTGTGGCCGTCGGGGGTGCGCATCATAGCAATCTCGACGCGCTGGCCACGCACTCCGGTGACATGGCCGGCCCATTCGCCTTCGATGGGCATGCGCCCTTCGAGCGTAAGGCCGAGCTCGGTGAAGAACTCAATGGCGGCATCGATGTCTTCCACCACGATGCCGACGTTGTCCATACGCTCGACAGTCAAGATGTCTCCTTGGCGTCTAACTAGGTCACTAGAACGTGCTCATGATGCCAATGCTGAGCATTCGGTTGGCCGGATATGAACCGCCGTCCACGCCGCGCACCTGGTCCCGGAGGTCGAGACCCGCGGCCTGCACGTCCCACGCCGGGAGGGCCGGATCGGGCCCCGAGTACCCGGTGATCGTGAACAGGTTCTCGGCCCGCAGGTAGATGCGAGCGGCCGGGATCCAGCGCACAAAGGCCGGAGGCAAATCGTATCCGACCTGGATCGAGCGCAGGCGAACGTACGAGCCATCCTCCACCCAATAGCTCGAGAACTGCCGGCTGAACGCATCGGTCACATCCAACCTCGGGTACGTGGCGTTCGGGTTCGTCACGCGTCCAGGACAGGCACTGCCGGAACAAGGCCCGTCTAGAACCGCCGAATTGGCCGACAAGTCGCGCCGCACGTTGGTATTGAAATTCCGGAACACGTACCAGTACTTCTGGGCGTTGAAGATGTCGTTGCCGAATGTCCCGAAGAGCGTGATGTCGAGGTTCCAGCGCCCCCGGCGCAGGCCGAGGTCGAAGCCGGCCACAAAGTCCGGATGCGGACTTCCGATGACTGTCCGGTCGGCGGCGGTAATCGCGCCGTCGTTGTCGACGTCGCGGAACTTGATCCGGCCGGGGCGCGCCCCGTAGGCCCAATAGGGAGCGGCGTCGAGGGAGTCCAGGTAGAAACCCTCCGCCACGAGCCCATAGAACGCCCCGATGGGATGGCCGATGCTGTTGATCACCGGGGTCTGGTCGCGCAGCGAAATGGGCCCGAAAAAAACCCCCGTCCCGAGGTCGTCGATGCGGAGGATCGTGTTCCGATAGTGGCTGCCGTTGAAGGTGACGCTCAACACGGTCGTGCCGATCGTCTCCAGGTAGCCGAGGGAAACGTCGATACCGGTGTTTCTCACCTTCCCGGCATGGGCAACCGTCGGGGCGAGCCACAGGCTGTCCGCCTCACGCCGATAGACGTCGAGGTTCAACGTGCCGCGGCCGTCCAGGATCGCGAGGTCCACTCCAAAGTTCATGGTGCGGTTCTCTTCCCATCGGCTGAACGTCTCGCCGCCGCCCGACCCATTGAAGATCCGGGCCGAAGGAATGGGATGCGCGCCCGTGATCCCCCACCCGAACCGCAGCATGAGGTCGGAGAACGGAGTCTTGCCCTCGAGGAACGCCTCCCGGGACGCTCTCCAACCAATACTGAATCCTGGGAACGTGCCCCAGCGACGGCCCGTCGCGAATTTCTCCGAGCCGTCGCGCCGCAGCGTGACGCTCGCATGATACCTGTCGGCGTAGTTGTAGTCGGCCTTCCCAAAGAAGGACAAAAGGGCCCACTTCGCGCCAACGCTGCCGAAGTTCGCGTTCGGACCGCTCGGATCGCACGGCGTGCCCGGTGGGTCGAGCAGATTCGCACAGCTTCGTTCCTCGGACTCGGTGTTGCTCCGGTTCTCCTCGTGGCCGAGCAGTGCGCTCACGTGGTGTCGGCCCGTTGTCCGGGAATACGTCAGCGTGTTGGTCCAGGTCCAATCCGTGGCCCGCCCGTCGCGCTCCGTTGTAACCTCGACCATGAGCGGCTCTGAGTTCTCGGGCGTGATGGGCGAGAAGCCGCTGAAGGAGGTTCGCGCACCGTCGATCCCGAATTGCGTCTTCAGTGCGAAGCCACGACCGGCGTCCAGAACGGCAAACGCGTTCCCGAAAACGCGGTCGTTGGTCGTGACGTTGTCCTTCCCGAAATAGGCGACCTTGAGAGGGTTGGTCATGTTGCCCAGACCCGAGGCCTTGCCCGAGGCGAAATTGCCCCCGACGTCATAGATGGGGACGACCGGCTGCTGCAGCATGTTCTTGCCGATGATGTTGTTTTCGCCGAGGGCGTTGTCGTCGAGCCCGCCGTAGCCGCGCTCGCGCGACGCGGCGAGGTGCTCTCCCACGGTCAGGCGCCCCGTGGTGAACGACGTGTTGACGCGCGCGCTGCCCCGCTGGCGCCGGTTATACGCCGCCGTTCCTTCTTGATCGAAGTAATTGAAGGAGGCGTGGTACGCGTTGTCTGCCCCGACCCCAGATATCGCAAGGTTCGCATCGGCGTAGCGACCGGTACCGAATACCGCGTCCCACCAGTTGGTGCCCGGGCTCCCCGGCATGATCAGGCTGTCGGGATAGGAGTACGTAGCGGTATCCACGTTGGTGCACGGGGTCGTCCCGCAATTGTTCGGCCAGATGTACGCCGGCACCGCTGGGTTGTTTCCCAGCGTATCGTTCCCGTAGATGTTCGTCGGGACGTTCAGCCCGGCGTTCCGATAGGCGGCCTTCACCACCTCGAAGTACTCGAGCGCGTCGAGGATAAGGAAGTCGTCATAGCCACGCACCGGTGTGGCCACGCCCGTTCTCACGTCCAGCGTAGCCCGGCGCGGGCCCGGGCGGCCGCGCTTCGTTTCGATAACGACGACGCCATTACCGCCCCGCGAGCCATAGATGGAGGCCGTTGCAGCATCCTTCAGGACCTGGATCGCCTCGATGTCGTCCGGGTTCAGCCAGTTGAGGTATGACTCCTGCACCGGCGTCCCGTCGATGACGTAGAGCGGGTCGTTGTCGTGGAATGAGGTCACCCCGCGGATGCGTACCGTGGTCCGTGAACCGGGAGACCCGCCGTTCTCGACCGTCACACCAGGCACTAGGGCCTCCAGGCGCTGGAGCACGCTGGTTGAGGCCTGCCGAGACAGGCCCGTGACATTGATGGTGGCGACGGCGCCGGTGATGTCGGCCCGTCGCTGCGTCGTATAGCCCGTGACCAGCGTCTCAGGCAACACCGCGACGGCGGGTTCCAGCGTTACATCGATTATCGTACGGCCGCGGATGGTTTCGCCGATTCCACGATATCCCGTGAGGGTGAAAACTACTACGCCATCGCTCGGAACGGCGAGCGAGTACCGCCCCTCCACATCCGTCGTGGTAGCGGTATCGGTTCCGCGAAGGCGCACGGTGACGCCGGGGAGTGGCAGACCTGCTTGCGAGGTCACCCGACCAGAGACCTCGATCATCTGGCCGAATGCGCTGCCGCACACAGCCAGGGTCATGATCACGCTCAGCGCCGCCGCACGGCAGTAGTTCACGGAGCGAACCTCAGGAGAGCCGGCGGACCTGGGGCTGCTCACTCACACCGCTGGATATCGCGCGTGAACCCACCCGTAATCCAATCAGTACGATGCCACGCATAACGATCGTGCGACCTTAGTACCAAATCCCAGACCACGGGGCGGCCATCCGCTGTCAGCCGGGTCTCACCGCGAATCGCGCCGCGGATTCGACCGCGGGTGTGTTCTAGAATGTCGTAGACCGCCACGGACTCGAGTTTTCCATCGGCGCGTTCGTACGGTTCAGAGCTGGTGATCGTCATGGTCTGCCGGTCCGGACTAAACGAGATCACGTGCCACGTGGCAGCACAGCCTCCACTGTCGGTTGTCCAAGCCCACCGCCCCTCCACGACATCGAAAACGTCAGAGCCCTTTACCACCTCGTAGGTGCGGTTCACCCAGACGTACCCCCAGACGCCAAGGGCGAAAAGCGGGATCGCCAGGCCAAGCGCTATGCGCGCAAGAATTGAATGAATTCGTGACGACATGCGTGTTAGGCCGCAACGCGCTCTAACGTTGTCTGGCGACGAGACGCAACGTACCCTCCACGGAGGCCCGGACGATAACATCTTGGGGAACAAGCGGAATGCCCGCATCCCCCCTCACGATGACACCTTGCAGAGCCCAAGCCGCTCCGGACAGACCAAACCGTGCTGCCACCGTCGCCACGAGACGGTGCTTGGGCTTGAACAGTCGCAGAGCATATCGTCGCGGTAGCGAGGAGCAGGAGTGAGCTGCGGATCATACGAGAACTCGTGTTGCGGCGTAACGAGAAGCGCCTAAGCTGCGGCGCGTGGCTGTGTTGTTCACAAACGCAATTCTACCACGAGGGGCGGCGTCAGCTCCAGCCGCAGGTTAGGCAGTGGCTCAATTGAGACGGAGTGCACGGTACTGCGCCCGCAACACGGCCGCGATTGAAGAGGAGATCGCAAGCCTGGTGATCGGCACCAGGGTGAGGATGATCAACCATGGCAGGTATTGCATGACTGACATCAGAGCCCGCAGCTTTCACCATGAATGCTTCGGTCATCCGAATCATGCAGAAATCCGAATCATGCAGAAACCTAAACCGACACCTCACGTCACTCGACTGTCATCGACGCGGCCGGTACCGGACCGGCGTGCCGATGACTTCGCCAAGAAGTCGATCACCGTCTCGGTATCGAAGTAGAACATCTGGGCGCGGGCCAGCTTGCCCTCGCAGAGTTGATACAATCCAAGTACCGGCGTGTCGATGCGGATTCCCGATGGGCTGACGCCCCTCTGCCGCCAGAGCACGACTACCTCCGTTTCTCCGGCGGCAACGACGCGGGGGTCGAGCCGACGCTCGGCCTCGGTGGGTTGCAGGGGATCCCAGGTTGTTCGCCATGTCGGACCCGCGGGTGTGAGTCCGCGTGAAGTCCCGCCGTAGGGAAGTGAAGGCGGCCAGAGGAACTCGACGTCTGGCTGGAACAGCTGCAACGCCCTTCGAGGATCTGGCAGGCGATCACGATGCTCGATAGCGCGGAAGACGTTGAGGATCACCGCAACATGCTGTTCCGTCCTACTCATGACGCGCCGCCCGCGCGGCGCCCCGCGCGGCGCCCCGCTCGGGCGGGACGCCCCGCCGCGGGCTTGATTATCGTCGACTTCACCACGCGGCCTCGCCTGTCATACGTGTTCCATTCGCCAACCTGTACCCCGTAGTCGAACGACCCGGACCGCATCACCGAGCCATCTTTCCGGAACCACTCCCAGTAGCCCGTCATCACGCCGGCGGTGAGCTCGCCGCGGCCATAGAGCGAGCCGTCCTTGTGGTAGTACTCGTGGACCTTCGGCTTTTTTCGAGTCGCCATGATTCCTCGGTCATGTCTGGCGGTTGTGATAGAGTCACGCGCTGCGCGCGGCCGCGCGCGTGGGCTGGTACGTGCCCGGCGGACTCCCGAACGCAATCGCCAACCGGTTCCACCCGTTGATGGCCACGATTGCCAGCGTGAGATTCACTAGGTCCGCCTCCTCGAAGGTCGCGCGAGCATCGGCATACGCTGCATCGGAAACGCCGGCGTGTGAGATTTCGGTGATCGTCTCGGTCCAGGCCAGAGCGGCACGCTCGCGCGGCGAGAAGAACGGCGTTTCGCGCCACACAGGCACGGCGTGCAGCCGCTGCGCGGTCTCGCCGGCGCACGCGGCGTCCTGGGTATGCTTGTCCACGCAGAACGCGCATCCGTTGATGTATGATGCTCGCAGGCGGACGAGCTCGAGCAACGCCCGATCCAGTCCGCTTTGATCGACGTAATCCTCCACGGCCTTGAACACCTGATAGGCGGCGGGATTCACCTGTGAAAGGCGCATGCGCTGCACGATAGCGCTCCGGGCTGAGGTGGCTGTCTCGACACCTAGGACGGCCGACTCGGCCCGTTGTGACAGGCCGTGCTGTCACACGAGGGACTCGTCCCCGTCTTCGCTTGCATGGGGCAGCCCGATCTCGACCCGAGGACCGCTCAGCATATGGCGATCGGCGTAGCGCAGTTCCGCCCCCGGCTCTTCGGCGTTGCGTACCGGATGGTCGGCGACACTCACGACGCGGAGGACCTGGTGCAGGAGGCATTCCTGCGCTGGCACCGGGCATCCCGCGCCGACGTGTCCAATCCCGAGGCATGGCTCGTGAAGGCCGTCACGCGACTCGCCATCGATCGGCTTCGGGCCCGCAGGGCGGAGCGCGCGGCGTACCCCGGGCAATGGTTGCCAACACCGATCGCGCCGGACCGGCTCGCAGCGTCAGCCGACCAGGCCACCGAGCTCGCTTCGGAGTTGTCCATGGCGTTCCTCGTGCTGATGGAACGGCTCGCCCCCGAGGAACGAGCCGCGTTCCTGATGCGCGACATCTGCGGCAGCAGCTATGCCGACATTGCGACCGTCCTAAAGCGCAGCGAGGTGGCCGCTCGCCAGGTGGTGAGTCGCGCGCGCACGCGGGTGCGGGCCGATCGCGCGCGGTTCAGGGGCTCGGGTCTCGACCGTCATGACGTACTGGAGCGGTTTCTCGCCGCGCTCCAGGCGGAGGACGCCGCGGGACTACTCGCCCTCTTCGCACCCGACGCGACGTTCACGAGCGACGGTGGAGGCAGGCGCGGGTCGGCTCGCCAAGTCATACGGGGTGCGGATCGTGTGGTTCGGCTGCTCCGCGCCTTGGAGCAGAAGCGGCGCGCAGTGTCCGCATGGGGAGTCGCGACCTTGAATGGCGAGCTTGCGCTGCTCCTTCGCGACGGCACCCGCACCCTCTCCGCCACGTTCTTCGCGACAGATGGTGAACGGATCGTCGCCGTATTCCGCGTCCTGGATCCCCGCAAGCTGGAGGACGCGAGCCGCGTTCCCGTCGAAGGAGGCTGGGCGAGTTGAGGTTCTGCCTGATCGTAGCCATCAATTGCTGCGCGGTGAAACTGTCACGGACGGCTTGCTCGAAGTGTGGATTGCTTGGGTCAGCCATGTTCGCTGGGAGAAGTGACGCCTAACGCGAAGCGCCTAAGGCGCGGCGCGCGGCGGGTGTTCTCAAACAGAAGACGTCCTTTAGAAGGTGGTGCCGTGAGCTTCAGGCGCATGTTAGGCTGCCCGCGCAGAAGTCTTTCCGATCAATCGCGTGCCCGCAGCAATTGCCGCCCCGCCCGCAACAAACCCAACGGGAGAGACGAAAGCGAGGCTGATGCCCGAAACGAGCAAGAGCGTCCCCAGCATGTAGTGTGAAGCTCTGGACATGCGGCTGAGCCGCCGCGGAATCGGTGGACCTTCAGGTGACCTACCACGCCCCGGCTCCCGTAGACCGATCGCGGTCGGCGGCTGGCGAGGCGGCGGGACGAGCTGGCTGCTCGGTTCAGGCTCTGGAATCCGTTCCGGCTCGGCCATACTCAACTATATCATGACGGTTGTGGGGCAGCCTAACGAGCCGCGCGTAAGCTGCGGCGGGCTGAAGAAAGATTCATTCCTTAATGTACGCGCGCCGTCAGCTTCAAGCGCGTGTTAGGCCTCAACTGGGAGAACGATCTCGGACCCAGCGCCGAACCGCGCCCTCTAGGGTCGCGGGCGCGGCAGAGCCGTCGGCGGCAGCATGCCGTTCAGTCGCATGTAGATCGCGATCTGGCTGTAATGGTCGACCAAGTCGATGATGTGCCCGACCACGCGCTGGGCGCGCGTGATATTGACCACGTTGTTGCCCTGTCGCACCTCGATTGGCTCGGAGAGTTTGGCGTCGTCGAGCTGCGCCAGCGCGTCTTCACAGAACTTGAATGATGTCCTGAGTTTGACGAGGAGCGAGTCCCTGGGCCATGTTGCCTTCACGGTGTCGGCCGTCGTCGTGTCCGCCGCGGCCGGCGTTCCCTTCAGCGGACCAAAGGAGTTGCAGTAGAAGTAATTGTCGGCAGCGAGGTGCTGAGCAACGTAGCCGACGCTTTGCTGTGCCGGCGTCGGCTTGTAACCAAACTTGGACTCCGGGATCGAATCGAACGCCTGCGCGAGCCGACTTTGATAGGTCACCATTCGTGTGCGAAACATGGCCGTGAGCGGGTTCGGCGGGAGGGGCGCCGGTTGCTGGGCAACGATCAGGGCGGGAGCGGCGAGAGCGAGAATGAGGCAGAGGAGACACGTTTTCATTGGATTCTCCGGAACGGTTATTCCCACAGGTGCTCTCACAAACGAGATGGTGGTTGAGGCCTAACGGATCGCGCTTACGCTGCGGCCCGCTGAAGAACGCGATTCGTTCTTTAATCTACGCGCGCCGTCAGCTTCAAGCGCTTGTTAGGCCGCTGCGTGCCGACCGAGGCGCGAGCAGGAGCCACGCCGCGATGACCGCTGTCTTCTCCTCGCTGCGCCAGGGCTTGCCGGCGGCGCGCCCGAGATCCGCAGCCACTCGCGTGATCGCTTGATGCGACCGACGCAACTCGGTGGCGGCCGCAGCGGCGAGATCGCGCTCGCGTACGACCCGGCAGACCAGTCGTCGGCGCCGCACGGCGCGTTCAAGGGCCGTACGAAACAACTGAGCTTCGTAGGCATGCGCTCGGATGTGCTCGTTGCCAATCGTCTCGGGCTCGATCGTACTACCGACGACCAAGGCGACAGCGCTAGGCGAGTGGCGGTGAGTCCGACATTGCCGCATGAGCGCCGAGATGGAGCGTTCCGTGGTCCGGTACACGAGGTTCACGAGCCGGCGCAGCACGGCGTCGTTCTTCTGGAGTGTCCCGAATCCGGCGTGGTATGGCTGCCGCGACCGAGGCACTCGCGGGTCAGAGAGTTCGAGACGGCCGCGGTAAAGCAGCAAGGGCGCGCTCGAGGATCCACCGAGCAACACCGCGGAAGCCCACCCGGATTTGACTCGGAAGCCAAGCACGGCTGGGATGGGATGGCTCAGGCGAGATGTGCGCTTGATGGGCATGATGTCTCGGCTAGCGCAGCGGCCTCACGAAATGCGCCTAAGCTGCGGCGCGTTGCTTTCATTTTCACAAACCGAGGGCCTCCACCACTCCATCACCGCCTCCGCACCCTCCAGGGCAGCGAGCTCGGCGGGACTGAGATCCCGTCCCCTCAACTCGAGAGCTTCAGCCTCGGCGAGGCGCCGGCGATGACGGGCGACGGACCGAAATGCGGGTCATGGTGCAAGGCGCGTCGTCACCTTCCCTTTGCGGGAGGGATCCAGCAGCACTGTGCCGATCTTCCGGCCATTCAAGACGACTGCGAACCGGTGCTCCATTTGATCGCGATCGAGGCCAGGCTGGCGGCCTAACGAAAAGCGCGTAAGCTGCGGCGCGCTGAAGATGGGTTCATTCCCTAATCTACGCGCGCCGTCAGCTTCAAGCGCTTGTTTGGCAGCACGCCTACGACGCGAGAATCATCCATAGATATGCCGCGGTCCCCAACAAGAGCATCGCCCCTCCAAGTGTTAGGACCGCCGTCGGGCCTCGAGTCCTTAACGCCGCGTCTCGTCGAAGTGCGATGAGGCCGAAAGTGATCGCGATGCTCAGCGTAATCAGAGGTACGGCACCAAACGTGCCTAGGATAATCACGGCTCCAAACTCCGCACCATAGGGATCACTCGCGAAGCGCGAGGCCCAAAGGTTGAGCAGCAGCCCCGCGCCAATGGTTACCGATGCAAGGAGTCCAACCTCGGCGGTACGAAGCAGCGTGCGTGGGTGCATTTAACGTGCTGCCTAAGGGATCGCGCTTAAGCTGCGGCGCGCTGCAAAAAGACTCATTCCATAATCTACGCGCCG
>JBLNGI010000298.1:0-11080 GCA_050264615.1 Gemmatimonadota bacterium | reverse complement strand
GGGCCTCCAGAACATCGACGTCAACATGCTCAGCGCAAATCTCGTGTGGAACTTTCCCGTGAGCGACAAGGTGACGCTGCTCGCTTCGGGCGGCTATGCACGCATGGTCTTTGGCCCCGATCCGCCGTACGACTTTACCCAGCACCTCATCAACGGCGGGCTGGGCGTCCGCGCCTTCGTCGCCCGGCATGTCGCGCTGCGCGGCGATGTGCGCGCGCAATACCGCCCCGATAACCCGTTCTATGCCGACGCGTTTACGGGCCAGATCCAGGGCTCGTTCGGCGCCTCCTACTTCTTCATTCCGCCGGCCCAGGGGCGCGGCTTCAACACCAACTTCCAGTGGTACTGGGGCGCTCAGGGCGGCGCGTTCGCCTCGAGGACGAATGTCCAACCGATGGTCTACGACCCAATCGTCGGCGGCCACTGGTTAATCAAGTCGCGCCGCACCGCGTTGTACGTGGCCTACGAGCAGTCGTTCTTCCTGTCCGAGGCCACGGCCGTGATCCAAGACCCCAATTCGGTCAATTCCGCAGTCGGGCCGGGCTTCCGGGATGTGAACTTCAGCGACATGCGGCGCTTCATGTTCGGCGTCGTGGCGTACCCCGCGCAGAAAGTCATCGAGCCGTTCGCCGGTGGCGGGTTCGCGCTCCAGCAGATACTGAATCCGATACCCGACTGCACCAGCCAGACGTGCTCCCTGTCGGAGGCCACGGAAGCTCTCGATCGCGCGGAAGATGCGGCGAGCAAGGCGTTCTTCTGGGTGATGGGCGGGCTGCAGATCAACTACTCGGGCAAGCTGAACGTGTTCGCACACTACATCCTCACGTCGGGTGCGGCCAACTTCCTGCTCGAAAGCAACACGCATACGCTCCAGGGTGGCGTGCGCATCAGCCTGGGGACGTCCAAGGAAGGGATCACCGACAGGCACTAAGGACGCGCAGGAAGTTTTCGCCGCAGATTTTCCGGACGTCGCTGTCGCTGTAGCCGCGGGACCCAAGCCCCGCGACGAGAAGCGGCAGCGACGTCGCGTCTTTCATGGGACGCGGCAGCACGCTGATCCCGTCGAAATCGCTCCCCAGGCCCACGTGATCCACCCCCATCACCTGCACGGCGTGGTCGATATGGTCCAAGAGTCGATCGATCTCGGGGATGTCGAGGTGCTCGAGGTTCTGCCCGCGGTATCGGTCCACCTCGAAATCGGCAATCCCCGGCTGGTCCGGATAACGGGCGCGAATCGCGTCGAATGCGGGGGCCAGCCTGCGGTTGACCTCTTCGTACTGCATGTGGAAGTGTTCGTCGAGAAAGACTGGATAGAAGATGATGCCGACGACGCCGCCGTTCCGGGCGATCGCGCGCAGCTGGGCGTCGGTGAGATTGCGGGGGTGCGCCGCGAGGGTGCGGCACCCGGAGTGTGAGGCGATCACGGGCCGGTTTGAGGTCGCGAGCACGTCCCGGAACGTCGCGTCGGACACGTGCGAGACATCCACGAGCATTTCCAGCTCATTCATGCGCCGAACCACCTGCCGCCCGAAATCGCTCAGGCCGCCGGGCCGGCCCGAATCCATCGACGCGCCCGCCCAGTCGTTGCCGTTGTTCCAGGTCAGGGTCATGTAGCGCACACCCTGGGCGTACAGCGTCTCGAGGTTGTCCAGCGAATTCTCGATCGCGTGCCCGCCCTCGACGCCCAGCAGCGCTGCCAGGTGCCCACGGCGCACGGCGGCCCGCACCCCGTCCGCGCTCGTCACGAGCTCCACGTCCTCGGCGTTGTCGGCAAGCCTGCGCACCGCGCCGATCAAGTCCATGGCGCGATTGAACGCCGTGCCCGGACCGTAGGTGTCGTCCACCCAGATCGCGAACACGGCGGCGGAAACACCGCCCGCTTTCAGGCGCGGCACGTCGACGTGACCGTCGGGCAGGCGGACGGAAATGTCGACGGGACCGTCAAGCATGCGCTGGACGGTATCGATGTGTGCGTCGAGAATGATGGGAGGGGCTACCGCGAGACCCAGGGCGAGTCCTTCAGATAGAACCGCAACGGCCAATCGGTCGCCTGCATGATCC
The DNA here is from genome assembly GCA_050264615.1 of Gemmatimonadota bacterium. Lineage (GTDB taxonomy): Bacteria > Gemmatimonadota > Gemmatimonadetes > Gemmatimonadales > GWC2-71-9 > 20CM-2-65-7. The sequence goes on along the minus strand of JBLNGI010000298.1, from coordinate 9,019 downwards.
CGATCCGTGGGCCCACCGCGATTTCCCGCTTGCGGGGCGGCGTGCCCTCGAGGATCCGAAGCCGGCCGCGCTGCAGCGAGACGCCGTTCAACGAGCCGGACACGCCCAAGGCCTCGCACAGCCGAGCTGGGCCCGCGCACAACGGCTCCTTGCCGCGGCGCCGGCGCATCGTGGCGAGTCCTGCGAGCGGCTCGAGCGCCCGAATCAGGACGGCGGCAGGAAAGCCTTGCGTTTCGGTCACCGCGTTGAGGCACCAGTGCATGCCGTAGGTGAAGTACACGTACGCGGTCCCGGGTGGACCGTAGAGCTGTTCGGTGCGCGCCGTACGGCGATGGCCGTAGGCGTGGCAGGCCGGATCATGCGGGCCGACGTACGCCTCCACTTCGACAATGCGCCCGGCGGTCTGCTGCCGGCGCCCGCCCACGTCACTGACCAGAATCCGCCCCAATAGTCCACGCGCGACCTCTTCCGTGGGTCGCGCGTAGAATGTTGCCCGAATTGCTGCGTCTCTCACCTCAGGCGTTACCCCCGCCGGTCAGGCCGCGCTTCACGCGCGACCAGAAGGATTCGCCCGGATCACCATCGGGCTCCCTGGGAGCAGAAGGCGCAGGGGGTGGAGGTGGAGGTGGAAGTTCTGGAGCCGTTGATTGCGGCTCGATCATGGGCCCTCCGCGCCCTCCCCCGTTCGTGGCGTCCGGGGACTCGGATTCAAAGCGCCGCGGGCCGTGGCCCTGGCCACCGCGCCCCCGACCACCACGGCGTCCGCGCCCACGTTCACCGCGCTCGCCCCCCCCACGCTCACCATTCTCGCCACGGCCGCGACCACCACGTCCACCGCGCCCTCCCCGACCGCCGCGCTCACCACGCTCCCCACGCTCGCGTTCCTGGGTAGCGCCGGACGAATTCGGCGAGGCCGGTTGACCGTTCTGCTGTTTGGGCGGCGGCACGTCGCCACGCGCGGGGGGCCGGAAGTTGGGATCGATCTCGACGACGCCGATTCTCGGGATCTCGGGCGCACCACGGCGGGGACCTCCCCCGCGCGAGCCACGGCGGAAGCGCGCGCTGCGGGCCGGAATCCCAGGGGTCGAAGCCGGCGTGCTGTACGGCGGCGGAGGCGCCGAGGACGCCGGCATCGGGATGTCATCCTCGTCGTCGAGGTCCGGTGTCGCTGCCGTCGCGGGCGTCGGCAAGACCGGCTGCGGAGCTTCGGGCTCCTCTTCGGTTTTTTCGTCGTTCGGGCCCGTGATTGCCTGCTTGAACAGACCGAAGGCGTCGCTGAACGAGAAGCTTGATTTGGCCGCTGGTGCGTCGGGTTCTGTCGCCGCGGGCGGAGCGGCCTCCCCCGACTCTGGTGGCACGACCGGCTGCTCTTCGCGATCGCGACCCCGGCCGCGACCTCTGCCTCGTCCGCCACGACCGCGCGGCGAGCGCTCCGGAGCTTCGCTCATCGCGGCGAGTGTCGGCTGCGCCGCCGCACCTGCGACCTCCGGACCGAGGGCGATCTCGTACTGCCCGTTGTCGAGCCGGGTCAGCGTGATCAGGCCGCGCCGCGCGGCTTCGATGACGAACTTGCTGAAGCGCGAGTACCCGGCGTCCTTCTCGTCGAAGTTGGGGTCGATCTCCTGCATCACTTGCTTCAGGCGGTCGGAGCGCATGACGTCGTTGTGGGCCGTCATCTGCTTGACGGCTTCGACGACCAGCTCCCACGGATCGCGCTTGATGTATTCGACGTCGCTCGTCTTGGTGAAGCCGGCGAGCTCGTTGTAGGAGTAGTACTCGTCGCAATTCTGGATCAGCAGGTCGCTCGACGATTCGCGGATTCCCACGCCGATGACGTACTTGCCGTACTCCTTGAGCTTCAGTACGAGCGAGGAGAAGTCCGAATCCCCGGACAGCAGAATGAACGTGCCGATCTCGGGCCGGGTGAAGACCAGCTCCAGCGCGTCGATCGCGAGCCGGATGTCGGTGGCGTTTTTCTTGTTGGCCCCGTGCGCCGGCGCGAAGATCAGATCGATGGAGGATTCCGACAGGGGAACGATGTACTGCGGGTAGCGCCGCCAGTCGGCATAGGCGCGTTGTACTGCGACTTTCCCCCGGATGATTTCAGACTGCAACAGCCGCTTCAACTCCGTCTGGAGATCCGAGCGGATCGCCATGGTGACGTTGTCGAAGTCGATCATCAGCGCCGCATTCGGCGCGTGGGCGGGTGGTTCTTTGTGAGCGGGGCGTGGTAAATGGTTATGCGCTTGCTGCGGTGTCATAACGTACTTGGTTCCTGCCCTGAGGCGGGACAAACTCGTAGCACGTTCCCCATGGTGAGGACGTGAACGACGCTCGTCTGCTGCGTCGGGCTCGTGGTAAAGGCGTGTTTCGCCGTAGTTAAAGCTGGCTGGTGCGTGGGGAGGGTCGCCGAGTCACCCTTGGCGCGCCGTGCGTGCTACCTCGACCCGATGCCGAGGCCCGCAGGCGCCGCCTGATGGTTCGACCCCTCGCCTGGGGCACTGCCAGGCGTGTGAACAGTTGAAGGTAAACAATCCGACCCGCTAAAGCCATACCCAGGTACGATTTGCCCTACGGCAGGCTCATGGCCGTACCATACCAGCAGGGGTTCATGCGACAACCAGCCATAGTCACCGCCACTTGGTAGCGGCCGGACTGGGATGGGGTGAAGCGTAGATGAGGGAGATTCGCCCCGGATCGGTCGACCGCCATATCGCTGCCCGAGGCGTTTCTGAGACGTAAATGCAGGCTGTCACAGTCCTCGTCGCACGAGGCGACGAAGTCGTAAGGCTCTCCCGCCTTGAGCGTTACCATAACCGTAGCCGTTTCGTCGTGGTTCAACTCGGCGACCCGGAGCACGCTCACGGATCGCTGCAGTGATGCCATGGTGCGGTCGAGCTGTGTGCGCACTTGACGTTCCCAACGGTTTTCTTGCGCACTCACGGTCCCGGGGATCACGCCGACTCCAATAACTAGCAGCAGGACTTGACGGCGTCGAACGGTCAAAGCGACGCACGCCACCGCACCTGCAGCGAACAGCACCGCGAGAAGTGAGGCGGTCAGCGACACTGAAGGGCCGAGCGAGACTCTAGGCGCGAATCGTTGCTGCCAGTCCATTGTCCAGTCGCCGACCGGGCGCCTCAGCGCCCGCGCGAGCGCGGTGTCTACGGGCAACGAGGAGTTCCAGAACTCGAGAAACCGTGCGCGGCCGACTTCGGAAACAATATCCGACAAGTAGTGCGCGCTGCCGATCAGTCGCTGACTTCGCCAAAAATCACGATCGGTTTGGAGAAAGCGCAGTGCCGGTCGGCCGCCCCCGGTAGTGGCACCGGCCAGCACGGCGTCGCGACAACTCGCTGAACGACCAGCCATGCAGGCAACGGCAGGAGTCGACTGGTGGTAGATGTACTCCCACCAAATCCCGCGATCGCCGCCGGGTCCGAGGTAAGGCCACTGATCGGGATGCTGCGGCGTATCTGCATCCCAGTTGGGGGACAGCGCCAAATCGAAGCGGCGGTGGTCGAGCCACTGCCGAACGCCACGGCCCGGCGCACCGAACGCAGCGAAGAACGCGCACGGCCCGAGGTTGCTTCTCAACCACTGCCTTGTCTGCTCGGTCACCGCTGGGGACCTGAGGCCGAACAGTGCGCGCCGCCAGTAGCTGCGCACCGGAATCCGCACAATGCAGACCGTTCGATCGGTAGAATCCGGAAGCAGGTACGCCGCAACCCACTGTTCCTCGAGCGGTATCGCCGTTTGCGGTGACGCGGCGGCGAGGTCGATGACGAAGCCAACCGCGATCTTCGTTTCGGCGAGGCGGAGCCGATGCCACACCGTGTCCAGCTCCGCTGCAATTCCAGACTGCGCTGCCCGCTCGGCTGAATCGGCCCCGGTCAGCAGAAGCGATGGGCCGGTGGTCCGCGGCAGCCCAGCCAGCGAGCCGCGAAGCCGGTTCCGCTCCTCGGCCAAACGCGCGGCCGCTTGGGCGGACCGCCATACTGCTGCCAATTCTTGAGCGCGGAGGCGCGCGGGCGTCGGTTCGGTGATCCGCGCATCCGTCCGCGAGCGACGGTAGCGGTCGGCGCGATCTCCTCGGGGCGGCAGGTACACCACGGCCACAATGCCGCACACAATGAGGGTGGCGGCAACCCAGGCCCTCACGTCACGCGCCATCGAGAGCTCTGCATGCCGCACACGGCGAGAACGAGAGTCCATGTGAGGGCCGCGATAATTGCCCAGCCGGGCAACGTCATCGCCTTCGGCCGCGATGCGATGATGGCGGCGCGCCAGCGCGCCACAACTGTGTCGGCCGGAACGCCAGCGGCGCGCCCGAGACGCTCCCCCAGCGAGGCATTGGAATCCGCGAGGAGCCTTCCGTACGCCTCGCGCCCGCCGATCCGCAGCGCCATATGCACGAGCAAGCGACGAGCATCGCGGTCGAGGATTCGGGGAATGGACCCTGGAGGAAGCGAACGGAGTAGCTCGACGCATGCGGTGTCATTTCCCGTGACGCACCCGTGCCACGGCGCCGCGCTCGCGGTTCGATTGAAGTAGTCGGTAAATGCAGCCTCCAAGACGTGGCGTCGTTCGGCGGCGCTCGGATACCACTGCATGAACGCGTCCGGTGTATCGACCAGATCGAGCGCCGTCCCACAGCTAGCGATCTCACCCAGGAAACAGGCGCGGGCAACTTGCGATGGCGCGGTCACCAATCGGACGTACACGCGAGCCCGTTCTTGCTCGGGCCGGCGGAGGGGACGTATCGGCTCACCGAGCCAGTCGCCGAGTCTCCGATCCGGAGACTCGATCGGTACGGTCGCGAGCAAGAAGTCGGTCAAACGGTCGACGTCGAGGTCCCAAGGCACCTCGACGCCGACTCGCAACGCCGCCCTGGTCGCCGTCGTGTCGGGATCGTAGGCGCGTATGAAATATGGACGGCTCACCAGGCGACGCGCGCTCGTCCCATACAGGCTGTCGAGCACCGGCCACGCTCGAGCGGCCGCCTCGGCAAGCAGCAGCGGCGAGCGATTTGCTATGATCCGTAGCTCCCCGGCGGTGATTGTGTCCCTCCCAATCGAGGCTCGTTCCCGCTCAAAACTGTCCGCGACACTGGCCAACGCGTCGGCGCGACGCCATTCCGCGGCGAGGCTGTCGGCCCGGCGACGCAGAAGCGCCGCCGTCGTGTCCTGAGCCGAGACATTCGACGTGAGCACCGCGCTGATGACCCCAAACAGCAGCGTGTTACACATCGATCAGCATCCAGCGACCAGTGAAAACGGCGAGGGGACCAGGCCAATTGAGCAGCAAGACCTGAACGTGACCCGCGATATCCCAGTCGGGATTTGCCACTGTGGCGATAATTTGGACCGCGACGAGGAGCGCGATGGCGCTCAGTATGATTCCCGCCGTTCGAGCGGTTCCCGCCGAGACCGCGAAGAACAGGCCGTAGGCCACGAGAACCGCGAGCGCAAAGCGTAGGGCGAGGGCGAACGGATACCCTTGAAGGCCAGGGGGCAGCGTCGCGACTGCGGTCGCAAGTAGTGCGCCAATGCACACGCCGAGGATTGGGGCCGTGAGCATCGTGGTGCCGGCGGCGAAGCGGAGCAACACGTAGCGCCAGCGGGGCAACGGCAGGGTCAGCGCGTGCACGTGCCGGCCGCGATGATCGGGCGCCCACGACGCCACCGCCACCAGAAGCCCCAGCGCGGCGGCAAGGACAGGGTACAGCGTACCCCACCCTTGAACAGCGCGAAGCAGCTGCTCGGCCTCGAGCGGACTGCGGTCAGCGCGTGCGGCGCCCTGGAGTGACACGATCGGCAGGGCGAAACCCGCGATCGTTCCAAGCGCGACGATGAGACGGGACCATTTCCATTGGCTGTACAGGATCGCGCGAAACATGGTCACCTCCTCAACCCGGAATGGGATCCCGGGACGTGCGCAGCAGCTCCACGAAGCTGTCCTCGAGATCGAGGTCGATCACGTCTTCGAGTGACGCGCCAATGCTCGCGAAGTAAGACGTCATATCCGGCGACCAGTCACGAACTACCCAGGTCTCACCGGTGCCGTTTACTTGCCTCGCCAACAACCCGAATGGCGTTTGGGACACGGTCGCGGGTGCGCCGGTCACGCGCAGCCGCTTCGTTCCGTCTTTGAGTTTCACCATAGGCATCTCGGCGATAAGGCGGCCGTCGTCCACGATGGCGACCCAGTCGCAAATACGCTCGAGCTCGTGGACGAGGTGGCTGGAAATGAGAATCGTCGCCTGGTGTTGCGAGACGTACTCGACCAGTGCCGCAAGAATGTCGCGACGCACGACAGGGTCGAGGCCGTCCGTCGGCTCGTCGAGCACGAGCAGCTCGCCGCGCTGCGCGAGCGCCAGGAGGATCAAGAGCTTCGCCTTTTGCCCCTTGGACAAACGGCCGATCGTGTGATGCTCATCGAGCCGGAACTGCGCGAGCAGCTCCGCAGCGCGCGCGTTCTCCCACGTCTTGTAGAAGGCGGCCTGGAACCGCACCATCTCGCCAACCGTGAACGTTGGATCGAGATGCGGCTGCTCAGGCACGTAGCCGACGCGCGCAAGCAGGCGTGGAGCGTCGTCAGGCATCGTCCCGTCGAGCACGCGAACCCGCCCGAATTGCGGGCGCAGTAACCCGAGCACGAGACGGATCGTGGTCGTCTTCCCTGCACCGTTGGGACCAAGGAATCCGTAAATCGATCCCGTCGGGACCTTCAGGCAGAGATTCTGCAGCAAGAAGTGCTTGCTGGCGCGATACACCAAATCGCGAGTTTCGATGGCGTGGTTCATGAAATTGGCACTCCGATTTCAGCATCGATCGCATCACGCAGCTCGCGCAGCGACACGCCAGCGCGGCGTGCGTCCGTGATCAGGCGCCGAACGAGGGCCTTGGCCTGCCGAGCTCGCTCGCGCGAACGCCGGCCTGGAGCCAACTCACGAACAAACGTCCCTGCGCCATGTCGGATCTCCACGAAGCCGTCTGTCTCGAGATCGCGATACGCCTGCACTACCGTTGCAGGGTTGACGCGCAATTCGGCTGCCAGCTCGCGGACGGAAGGAAGCGCAGCGGCGGGGCGCAGCTCACCGGAGGCGACGGCTATGCGGATGCGCGCCGCGATTTGCGCGTACAGCGGCGTGGGACTCCTCGGATCGATGCGCTCGAACACTCCCCACTCTGTGTATTACTGTAGTAATACAGTATATCTCGACGGGGAGTATGTCAATCGGTCGTCGTTACGACGCTCGCAAGCTACCTACCAGGGAGCTGCGCCTTGGATCGTGCTGCGGTAAGCATCCGCTCGGCGAAGTCGAGCCGTTCCTCCAGCTCACCGACCTTCGCTTCAGTGCGCAGCAGACGTTCTTCCAATGCCTCGAGCTGTTCCGGGTCGGCGGCGGCGCCGAACGGCCTGCGCCGGAAGAACAGAATCTTGACTCCGACGCCGAACAACAGAAACACGAACCCTGCGGTGCCCAGGGCCACGATGACCTTCATGAACGCCTCGAAGTCGAACATCCCTTACCTCATGAACGGGGTGTCTCGTGATCGGTTAGGACCGGCAGGTATGGAACCCAGGGGCCGACCTCGGCCCGGTACTGCTTCGCCATTACGCGCGCGACCTGCGCGATATGTCCGAGATCGTGTACGACCCAGGCGGCCAGCAGTTGCCGCAGGGTCACGGGACCGAGGCCGGGGTGTTCGCCCCGCAGCTCGAGCTGGGACTCGGTCAGACTCCAGGAGCGCAGCGTCCGCATATTTTCGGCGCGCAGCTTACCGAATTCGTCGAGCAGCGACTCAAGGCTCCGATTGACATTACGCGCTTTGTGGCGAAAGCGATCGTACGGCTCGAACCGCCGGTTGGAACCCTGAGCGAGGATGATGCTGGCGCGGGACATCCAATCGGTCTCCTCACCGTCGATCAAATGGCCGATGTTGTCGAATGGGCTGAAGGTGTTTGGGCCTTCAGTTCCCCGTTCCCAAGGGTGGCTGACGTCGTGAAGGAGCGCACGCAGCGTGGTCGGCGTGCGCTCCAGAACTTCGAGAGCCTCGGAGAGCTTGAACTCCACCTACTGAAGTTATCGCCCTGGGACCGTTGGCGGTGGAGGATCGCGCGGGATTTTCGCCGGCTCCCAAGGCTCAGGTGGCCTCGGTTTGGGCGGTTCGGGGAGTTTGACCGGTCCCGGGTCTTTCTTCAGGGGGAAAGGCAGGTCCATGATCGACTCCATTTCAGAGGACATGCATTTCATACGCATAAACCGCCCGCGGGGAGTCGTAGCTATGGCAACGCGAACGCGACGTAGGTGTCGCTCGATTTCGACCCGAGCTTGCCCCCACCCGCCGCCACCACCACGAACTGCTTTCCCCTGACTGAATACGTACACGGCGTCGCATAGCCCGGCGCGGGGAGGTCCGCCTCCCACAGCAGCACGCCCGTGTTCTTGTCGAACGCGCGGAATTTCGCGTCCTGGCTCGCGGCGATGAACACGAGGCCGCCGCGCGTCACGATCGGCCCGCCGTACAGCTCCGTGCCGGTGGCCGGGATACCGCGGGCCTTGAGCTCGGCGAATTCGCCCAGCGGGATGCGCCAGCGATACTCGCCCGTGTTCAGGTCGATGGCACTGAGGGTGCCCCAGGGCGGCTTCACGGCCGGATAACCGTTCGAGTCCCGCCAGCGCTCGTAGCCCACGAACTCGTAGGGGGCGAGCGTCGCGCTCGTCCGTTCCCCGGGATAGTGCCCGGTGTCCGCAGCAGGCGGATAGCCGAGGTGCTCGAGTACCGCGCGCTTCTCCGCTCGCGGGAGACCTGCGAACGAGGGCATGAAGCCGCGACCCCAATCGATGATGCCTCGCACCTCGGCGCGCGAGAGACGCTGCACCACCCCCGCGAGTGCAGGAGCCCCGCGCGCGCGGTTGTCATGACAGGCGGCGCACGTGCCGGCATAGACGGCGGCACCACTACGCGCAGCGCCCGTGCTCGGGGGGATACGCGCCGATTCGCGCATCGCG
>JBLNGI010000297.1:0-5269 GCA_050264615.1 Gemmatimonadota bacterium | reverse complement strand
GCCCCGAAGAATCGGAACCCCCCCCCCGCCCAGCCCCGAAGCCGCGCCCCCCCCCCCCCCCCCCCTCCCCCCGTCCCGCCGTGGGCGGCGAAACCCGGCGGTGTGGGCACCTGCTCGTATTCGCCGGAGATCGCCCCGACAATCTCCTCGAGCAGGTCCTCCATCGTGACGAGCCCGGCGGTGCCGCCGAACTCGTCGAGCACGATCGCGAGGTGAGCTTTCTGTCGCTTCATGTCGGCCAGCACGTCTTCGACCTCCCGCGTGCCGGGGACGAAGAACGCGGGGCGAGCGATGTCCTGTACGGGGGCCTCGGCGCCGGTGAGCAGGCCGCGGAGAATGTCTTTGGCGTGCACGATGCCGACGACGTCGTCGAGTGACTCGCCGGTGACCGGGTAGCGAGAGCGGCCCGCGGCCGCGACGCGATCCGCCGCCTCGGCGAGCGACGCCCCGGCGGGCAGGGCGACGATCTCGGTGCGCGGCGTCATGACGTCGCGCGCGTTCTTCTCGCTGAACTCGAACACGCCTTCCAGCATCCGCGCGTCCCCCGCGCCGAGCCCGCCCGTCTTGCGGCTCTGCTCGACGAGCATGCGGATCTCTTCGGGCGAATGCACGCGGTCGTGCTCGGTGCCGGCCTTCTTGATGCCGAGCAGGCGGATCAGGACGTTCGAGCTCCAGTTGAGCAGCTCGGTGAACGGCCGCGTGATCCAGGAGAAAAAGATCAGCGGCGCAGCGACCCAGCGGCTCGTGCCTTCGGGATAGGTGATGGCCCACGCCTTGGGTGCCTGCTCGCCGACGACCACGTGCAGGAAGGAAATCACCGCGACGGCCGTGACGGAAGCAACGCCGCCGCGCGTCAGAAACTCGAGGCTCGCCGGCAATGAGGAGAACCAGTCGCGAAACAGGTGCGCGACGGTGTCTTCCGCGACATAGCCAAGGAGAATCGACGCGACGGTGATGCCGAGCTGGGCCGCGGAGAGCTGACGGTAGAGGTCCTGGAGCGCGCGGCGGACGGTGCGCGCTCGGCGGTCGCCGCGCCGGATCATCGCCTCGATCCGCGTGCGTCGCGCCGCCACCAACGCGAATTCCGCCGCTACGAAGAAGGCGTTCGCCGCGACGAGCACGACGACCGCCAGCAGGCGCCAGCCTAGGCCGCTCACGACCTAAAGGTATTATGTTTGGCACGAGGACACACTCGTGTTACCCGCTGAAGCCCACTGCACCTATCGCGCTCCGCTCAACGTCGATACCCGGCGCCGCCTGACGCTGGCGCTGGCGATCACCGCGCTCGTGATGCTGGTCGAGGTGATCGGTGGCTGGCTCGCCGGCTCGCTGGCGCTGCTGGCGGACGCCGCCCACATGCTGGCGGACGTCGCGGCGCTCGGGCTGGCGTTGATCGCCGCGTGGATCGCGCAGCGGCCGGCGACGCCGGAGCGCTCGTTCGGATTCATGCGACTGGAGATTCTCGCCGCACTGATCAACGGCGCGGTGCTGTTCGCCATCGCGATCGGGATCGGTATCGAGGCGTGGCAGCGGTTGCGTGTCCCTCACCTCGTCAACGGCCCCCTGCTCCTGGGCGTCGCCGCCGTGGGACTCGTCGCGAATCTCGCCGCCCTGGTGGTGCTGCATCGTGGGCACGAGCACTCGCTCAACCAGAAGGGCGCGTACCTGCACGTGCTCGGCGATCTGTTGGGTTCGGTTGGCGCGCTCGTCGCCGGTGTGCTGGTGCTGGCGCTCGGCTGGATGCTGGCCGATCCGCTGATCTCCGTGCTGATCGGTACACTCGTGCTCATCAGCGCCTGGCGGCTCGTCAAGGAAAGCAGCGACGTCCTGCTCGAAGCGACACCGCGCCACATCGCGCTCTCGGACGTGCACGAGCGGATTGCATCCGTGCCTGGAGTCGAGTCGGTCCACGACCTGCATCTGTGGACGGTGACGAGCGGGGTGGTGGCAATGAGTGGGCACCTCGTGGTGAAGAACCCGACGGACAACCAGCCGGTGCTCGAGGCTGTACAGACCCGGATGCGCGCTCTGGGGATTGCGCACGTAACCGTTCAGGTCGAGCAGGAGCCGATGTGTGACTGAGGACGCCGGAGGATGCCGAAAGACGCCGTAGGACGCCGTAGGTACCTTCGGCGACCTTCGGCGTCTTGCGCCGCCCTTCGGCGTCCGTTTATACTGCGCCCCTCATAATGGGAGCCGTAAAGCAGTGAAAATCCGTAACATCGCCATCATCGCCCACGTGGACCACGGGAAAACGACGCTGGTGGACCAGATGCTCCGCCAGGCGGGCGTATTCCGCGCCAATCAGCAGGTAGCGGAGCGGATCATGGATTCCAATCCGCTCGAGCGCGAGCGCGGGATTACGATCCTGGCGAAGAACACTTCGGTTCGCTGGGGCGACACAAAAATCAACATCGTGGACACGCCGGGGCACGCCGACTTCGGCGGCGAGGTCGAGCGCATTCTGCGAATGGTCGACGGGTTCCTGCTGTTGGTCGATGCCGCGGAAGGCCCGATGCCGCAGACGCGGTTCGTCGCAGGCAAGGCGCTGGCTTTGGGGCTCAAGCCGATCGTGCTGGTCAACAAGATCGACCGGCCCGACGCGGAGCCGATGCGCGTGCATGACGAGGTACTCGAGCTGTTGATGGATCTCGATGCGTCGCATGAGCAGTTCAGCTGCCCCTTCCTTTATACGTCGAGCCGCGCGGGGACCGCGACGCTCGAGCTGGACAAGCCGGGGAAGGACCTGAAGCCGCTGTTCGAGACGATTCTGGAGACGATCCCGCCGCCGAAGGGGGGGGCGAATCCGAACGGGCCGTTTCAGATGTTGATATCGACGCTCGACTATTCCTCCTATCTGGGACGGATCGGGATCGGCCGAATCGAGCGGGGGCAGGTCCACGTAGGCGACACGGTGGCCTTGTTGCCGATCGGTGAGCCGGGTCCGGTGGGGGACGGCAAGTTCGAGCAGGCGAAAATCGTGAAGTTGTTCGCATTCGAGGGGTTGGAGCGGGCCGAGCTCGAAACGGCGTCGGCGGGTGAGATCGTAGCCATTGCGGGGCTTGCCGGTGTCGAAATAGGAAAGACGGTCACGGCGCCCGATCATCTCGACCGGCTGGCGGGCATCGCGGTCGAGGAGCCGACGATCTCGGTCGACTTCCTCGTGAACAACTCGCCGCTCGCGGGTCGCGAGGGGAAGTTTGTGACGGGGCGGCAGCTGCGCGAGCGGTTGTACCGGGAGTTGGAACGCAACGTCGCGCTGCGGGTCGAAGACACGGACACGCCGTACGCGTTCACGGTGTCCGGCCGGGGTGAGCTGCACCTGGGCATTCTTATGGAGACGATGCGGCGCGAGGGGTACGAGTTCCAGGTCAGCCGGCCGCGCATCATTCCCCGGGAGGGGCCGAACGGCGAGCGGCTGGAGCCGTACGAGGAATTGATGATCGACGCCCCCGAGGGTTATGTGGGGGTCGTGATGGAGAAACTGGGGCCGCGGCGCGCCACGATGCTGGACATGAAGAACCCCGGCCTCGGGATGGTGCGGATGCGGTTCAAGATCCCGGCGCGCGGCTTGTTGGGCTATCGTTCGGAGTTCTTGACGGATACGCGGGGGACGGGGATCATCCACCACCGTTTCTACGAGTACGATTTGTGGGCCGGCCCGCTCTCAGGCCGGAACCGTGGGGTAATGGTAGCGGACCGTGAGGGGGTCGTGGTGGCGTACGCCCTCTTCAACCTTCAAGAGCGCGGTACGATGTTCGTACAGCCTGGCGATCCGGTCTATGAGGGGATGATCATCGCCGAGCACGTGCGGCCCGGTGATCTCGACGTCAACGCCACGAAGGAAAAGAAGTTGACGAACATGCGCACCACGGCGGCGGACGAGATGATTATCTTGGAGCCGCCACGCCAGATGACCTTGGAGCTGGCGCTGGAGTACATCGAAGACGACGAGCTGATCGAGGTGACGCCGTCCTCGCTCAGGCTTCGCAAGCGGATGTTGGGCGCCACGGATCGGCGCAAGTTGGCCCGCAGCGAAAAGCGGGCGCTGGAAGAGTAGGGCAGGGCAAGTCCCAAGTCGTTCGACACGAACCTCAGCCGGAGGTGGGCAATGCAGGCCCGCGAGACGTCAGCGGACTGGTCGCTCAAGCGCAGGAGCGACGACGTTGACGAGGAGTTCGGAGAATTCGAAGAGGACAAGGAACTCGACGAAGACTTCGATGATGAGTTGGACGAGGACGATCTCGACGAAGACGATCTGGACGAGGACGATTACGACGATCTCGACGACGAGTTCGACGACGGCGACGAGGACGACTTCCGGCCCAAGAAGGGACCGAAAAGAGAATGGGAATAGGAGCTAGGAGCTGGGAGCCGGGAGCCGGGGAACAACCCGCAAACGTAACGTCAGCGCTTTTCCCCTGGCTCCTAACTCCAAACTCCTAGTCCCCAGTAGGGCCTGTAGCTCAGGTGGTTAGAGCGCACGCCTGATAAGCGTGAGGTCGGTAGTTCAACTCTACCCAGGCCCATGGTGTGAAACAGAAGCCCCCGTAACCAGTTGCAAGGTTGCGGGGGCTTTGTGGTAACAGGTGAAGCGTGCGGGCGGTAACAGCGGTGGTACCGTGCTCAAAAGACGTTGTTATGCTGCAGAAGAGGTACGGCGCATGTACGTTAGATAGGTATGTCCAATTCTCGTTAGGCAGCCACACACGAGCCAAGGTATAGGATCCTCGATCGACCCAGGATAACATCCGCCACCATCCCCTAACCGACGGAGAACCGCGATGCGGACCGCCCTCGTATCAATGACTAGCGCTGCGTTATTCCTCGTCACGGCCCCAGGCCAGAGCGCCGCGCAAGTTGGTGCCACGGACGAGGCCCAGATCCGAGCGATCGTCGAGGAGCAAGTGACGGCGTGGAATCTGGGCGACGCGGTCGCATTCTCGAAAAGCTTCGCTGACAACGGGAGTTTCACCAACATTCGTGGAACGGTCTTCTACGGCCACAAGGCGTTCGAGGATCGGCACCGCGAACTCTTCACTGGCTTTTTCAAAGGCAGCAAGCTGGCCATGTCAGTCACGCGCATCCGATTCGTCCGGCCCGACGTCGCCATTGTAGACCTCGCAACCGAGTTGAGTAACCTCAGTGGCGCGCCGCCGGGAGTTAGGCCGAATGCGGCTGGCCGGATTGTCACACGGTTGCAGCAGGTCTTCGCTAAGGACAGCGGCGTCTGGCGAGTAGAATCGTACCATAATGTGGACGTGAAGGG
>JBLNGI010000296.1:0-6716 GCA_050264615.1 Gemmatimonadota bacterium | reverse complement strand
GGAAAGTCCAGCTCGATCCAGGCATCGCGCCGGTCGGCGGTCAGTAGACCGCTCTTGGTGTGGAACCGTGCCTGATCGTTCGGCTTCAAGTGGCCGTCTTCCCAGAGCACATGCGCACTCGCGAGCGTGGCGTGCCCGCAGAGATCGACTTCGACAGTAGGAGTGAACCAGCGGAGATCGTATCCGTCGCGCTGCGGCACCAGAAACGCAGTCTCGGCGAGATTCATCTCGCCGGCGACCTTGAGCATCCATTGCTCGTCCGCCGCCTTGGGGAGGATGCAAACTCCCGCAGGATTGCCGGCGAACGGGCGATTGGTGAAGGAGTCGACCTGTGTGATGTGGAGGCTCACGCCTCCAATCTCTACGTGGTCTCGAAGTAATACCAGCCGTTGTGCAGAGGACGTAAGTAGATCAGCCGTGATGCCTCCACGAACTCGGAATCGATCCGAGGGGGCGGATGCCCTGGCCGCACCCAGACGAAGCCGTGGATATTGTCGAGAAAACCGTCGTCCACAAATGCGACGTAGCCGTCCGTCACGCTGACCGAAAGCAGATTCAGTTCGCTCAACTTGCGGCGAAACTCGGCGAAGATACGCGTATCGATATTATCGCGGCGGAACACACTCGGAGAGGACTCCGAGGTGAGCGCCGCCGGACCGGAGACTCGACCGAGCGGCGCATAATTGAGGCTCTTGAAGTGGCGCGTCCCGTCGTCCATCTCGAAAATGCGCCCGTACGAGAGCAATTCTGCCACGAATGCCGTTGCAGCGGTCTCGCGGAAACTCCAGAAGAAATCCGCGCCCCACTTGCTGAGCGGTACCTGAGTCTTCAGGCACACGGCCGCGACACTGCCTGCGAGAATGACCTCGTTGACCTTGGCCATGGTCGGACGAAACGCTGCGTACCCCAGGAACAGGATTCCACCGACGAGAAATGTGACGAAACAGAACGCGAGGCCGGCCCACACCGTGAGCTCGTCGACAAATAGGCCGAAAGCCCCGAAGGCCATGAATACGACGAGGCTGCCGTACACCAACACGGAGGCAGCAGCCCTCATGAAGGCAACCTCTTGTCCTCTTTGAAATCCTTGCAGGACTCGCGCAGCTCCGGCGCGCGCTCGACCAGCAGGCGACGCGCTCGCGCGCGACTCCAATTCCAGGTGCGCCAATCGGTGGTCGCTCGTTCGCCGTCCACCCAGCGATCCAGCAGCCGCGTGACGACGAGGCAGCGATCCTCGGCGTTGAAGCGAGGGAGAGCCTCCATCAGGGCCGGCACGGCATCCGCGCCCAACGTCGTGGCGTAGCGCGCATCGAATGCGCGCACCTGGGTCGGCCGGTTGAGGTTCGTCCTCACGACGAATGCGTCGGGATTGAGGATGTGCAGTCCCGCGAGCACGGCGAACGCCTGCATCAGCGCACCGAAGGCGAACCGCTGGCGCGCGCCGCGCAGCACGGACCACGCAAACCACGCGAATACGCCGGCCAGCAGAATCATGAACGCGGTGGCGTACAGCCGATCCTCGGACAATCCGAACTCGGCGACGTACAGCCGCATGCGCTGGAGTGCGGACGCCATGATCACGCCGAGCAGTGCCAGCAGCAGCCCGGCGAGCTGGCGGAACACGCGCTGCTGGGCGGGCGTGCCGCTGCGGACGAGGTGATCGGCGGTGAGCAGAATCGGCAGCACGAGCGCGCTTGCCGTGACGAGCTGGAAGAAGCCCTCCCGCGCGTACCCCGCGTAGGTCAGCCCGCCGGTCTCGACCACGATCGAGGCGCCGCCGAAGAAGTAGCGGAGCTGCACGACGACGAACATGAGAAACAGGAAGTCCAGCAAGCCGATCACCGTCGCCAGTGGCACGATGGTGTGGACCTGCTTTGCCGTCGCCGCCTCCCAGTTGAACGGGCGGCTCAGCATCGCCCACCGCAGATACCCGCCCACCACCGCCGCCCAGAAACAGAACTGGAAGGTGTGCTGGATGACCGATTCCATGTCGAACGCGAACAGGCCCGCGAGGATACTGTCGAACACCGGATCGGCAGACGCGAACAGCGCGGCAAAAATCACGAGCAGCGGCGCGGCGATGAGCGCGCCGAGCAATGCGCCGCGCGCGTGGCGCAGCCTTCCATCCTGGGGCAGTTCGACCCATTTGATGTCGTTGAACAGCAGCATGATGCTGCCGACGGCGCTCGAGGCTCCGCCGGTGACGACACCGCGGACGTAATCGAGCGGGTGCCATTTCGAGATCCCCTCGCCTTGCACGCTGGCGGCGGCCAGGGCGAACGTGACCAGCAGCGCGAGCGTGTCGAACACGGCGAGGCCTTCGGCATCGCGGCGCAGGAACGCCGCGCCCAGCAGCAGGGCGGTGATCGCAAGCCAGCCGGCGTCGGGTCCGGGCTTGACGCCGTGGCGGCGCACCAGCCACGTGCCGCCCCCCACGAGCAAGGCGGTGCACAGCATCACGTTCAGGCCCCAGGGCATCGCGCGCAGCAGCGTATCGCCCGCCAACCCGCAGAACAGCCCGAAGCCGGCGATCTCCAGGGCGAGCCGGGTGCGTTGGGTCAGAGTCGTCAAACAGCCTCCTGCGTGGGCAGGCCGCCGAAGCGGCGGTCGCGTGAATGAAATTCGTGGATCGCGGCGGCGAGCTGCGACGCGCCGAAATCGGGCCACATGCGCTCGGTAAACCACAGCTCGGCGTAGGCGCTCTCCCAGAGCAGGAAATCGGACAGGCGCTGCTCCCCACCGGTACGAATCAGTAGATCGACGTCGGGCAGCAACGCTCCCGAACGAATCGCCTCGCGACCAGAGTAGTCAACGGCGATGCGCAACGTGAGCCGCGTGCCCTGCGCCGTGCTGGCCTCGGCCGCGGCGATTGCGTTGATGAGCGAGGGTGGCAACCGGTCGCGCCGCCCAACCACGCTGAGCTTCACCCCCTGTGCGGCGAGCTCAGCGGTCTCCGTGCGGAGATGGCGGGCAAACAGCCGCATGAGCGTCGCGACCTCGGCGGCCGGGCGGCTCCAGTTATCCGACGAGAAGGCGTAGAGCGTGAGGTCGGTGATGCCGCAGCCGGGCGCTACTTTGACGACGCGCCGCACGGCAACCGCGCCGGCGCGATGCCCAGCGGCGCGGGGCAATCCCCGGCGCGTCGCCCAGCGGCCGTTGCCGTCCATCACGATGGCGACATGGAAAGAAGTACTTTGTTTCATAAAGCTTTCCCGCAAAAAAAAGTCGTCCACGTCAGCGAGCGCGCGTCGCGCGAATCAGCGCTTCCATGTGATCGAGATAGCGCTCGAGCGCCCGCCGGCCGAGGGCGGTGAGTCGGTATTCCGTCCTGGGAACGCGCCCCTCGAACGATTTGTCACACGCGATGTACTCGGCGTCCTCGAGCTTGCGCGCGTGCACGCTGAGGTTGCCGTCCGTCGTCTTGAGCAGGGCCTTGAGATCGTTGAACGTGAGGCTCTCGCGTGCCGCGAGCGCACTCACGATCGCCAAGCGCACCCGCTCGTGAATGAGTCGGTCCAACTCGACGGGCGCCGGCTGGGCCTTGGTCTTCACCGGACGCTCCGACTCCGGACGAGTGTCTCGTGCCGTGTTGTGTCTAGCCACCGTACCTCCGTGCGATGATCAGCCCGAACAGGATATGCAGACCGCCGAATCCTACCGCGAGTAACCAGGCGCTCCATGACGGGGGCGCGAACATCGCCGCCACGCCGAGCACCATGAAGCATGCTCCCATGATCGGAACGACACGCAGTGAGAATGCGCCTCCGGTCATCACGCCGGCACCGTAACACAGCAGCCACACCGCGGGCAGCAGCGTGAGCTGCCGGGCGTTCCACAGCGCATAGGTCAGCATGGCCCCGACCAGAAACGGGGGCAGGACGCCGAGCCCGAATCGCCGCGCCGGCCCGCCCGCGAGCGGATCCCCGGATTGACGGGCCTTGAGCAGCATGGCGCCGGTCCCGACTGTCGCGGCGATCGCCGCATCAAGCAACCAGGTCCACAGCCAGTGGTTGTGCGCGGCGCCGTAGGGGGACGTCACGGGCAGCGATCCGGCATGCAGCGCGGCGCCGAACGCGGTGGCGCCGAGCGCCACCATCCCCCAGCCCGGAACCGCCGTGAACGATCCGGCCCGCTCCATGGTGGAGCGGATGAACTTGAGATTATCGAGCGCGCGGTCGTGCAGCGGCTGTGGGGCCGTCATGGGGTCCAAACTACGGCGGGGGATAGCATGTTGTCAAGTACTTTATGTCACAAAGTAGATGCCCGGTATGGCAGGCGGCGGACGAGCTTGAGGCCCGGCCAGACCTCGTCGATCGCGGCCACCTTCACGTCTACGAGGCCGGTGGGGAGCGCGACCCCCGCACGCAGAGTAGCCGGCCATGGCTATTGGCTATTGGGTACTGGGTGCTCGCGAGAGTGGCACGCGGGGTGACTTTGGATTGAACTCATCGACCAAAATTGGTCGACGATGGCGACACGTGGAAGAGAGATACGGGACTACCGAGACCTTGAGCTTTGGCAGAAGGCCATGGATCTCGTTGTCGAGACGTATCGAATCACGAAGTGCTTCCCGGGCGAGGAACGGTACGGTTTAATCGCTCAGCTCCGGAGGGCTGCGGTTTCGATTCCATCGAACATCGCGGAGGGTCGAGGGCGGTCCGGGCTGGGCTCCTTTCTTTATCACCTGTCGGTTGCAAACGGCTCGCTTGTAGAACTCGAAACGCAATACATCATTGCCGAGAGGCTTGGATACTTGAACCGCTCAACAGCAGGAGCTGGGTTGGAAAAGAGCGGGGAAGTGCGTCGCCTGCTGGCGGGAATGGTGCGAGCGCTGCGCGCGAAACAGCGAGCGCCACTACCCAAAAGCCAATAGCCGATAGCCAAAAGCCGATAGCCAAAAGCCCATGCGCCTAGCCGGGGATGGGAGCTCGTCGCTCCCACCGCCCGCTTCCAGGCTTACTGCACGCAGTTCCCCCGCGGGTTCGGTTTCGGCTTGTCGACCACCACCGGATGATCGAGGTTCGCCACCGCTACCGCGATGTCGTACACAAACTGCGACACGTTCGCGAGCTTCTGGTAATCGATGTACTGCGGCTCGTCCGTGACCTGGTGGTAGTCGCGGTGACTGCCCGTCGAGAAGAACGCGATTGGAATGCCGTAGCGCGCATACATGTAGTGATCGCTGCGGCAATAGTACTGCTCCGGATGTCCTGAAGCGTCGTACTGATAGTCGAACGTGAACGACTGGCGCCGGGCCTTGTTCACGGTCTCGATCATGTCGCCGAGCTCCGTGGACAGGCGCCGCGTTCCGATGAGCTGCAGATAGCCGGCCCCACCGCCGTTCTCGTCGTCCGCGCGACCGCGGCCCACCATGTCCATGTTCAACTGCGCGACGATCGAATCACGGGAGACCGTCGGATGGTCGGTGAAATACCGCGCCCCGAACAGGCCCAGCTCTTCGGCCGTGTGCCACACGAAGATGATCGAGCGCTTGGGCTTCACGCGCGCGCCCGCGAACGCCTCAGCCATCTCCAGCACCGCCGTCGTGCCCGAGCCGTCATCGTCGGCGCCGTTGAAGATCGAGTCGCGCCGGGCGGCACGCGCGCGGTGCAGGCTGTCGACGTTCACCCGGACTTGCTGCATCTGCTCCGGCGTGACCTGATGCGTCGGCGACGCATTCTCTAACCGGCGGATCGCGTCGTTGAAGGCGCGGATCGAATCGTGATCCACCGGCGATCCATTGAAGCCGACGTGGTCGTTGTGCGCGCCGATCGCGACGTACTCGCCTTTGAGCTTGGGATCGCTGCCCGGAAGTATCGCGACCACGTTGCGCGCGGGCGCGGGCGTGTCGGTGAACGACACCGAGCCGCGCACGGTCTTGCCGACCGTTCCGACCTTCACGCTGTCGAGCGGCGCGCCGAAGATGAGCCGCGCGCTCGGCGCGGCGACGTAGATGTAGACCGGAATGCCGACCGTGTCGGCCGCCGACGGACTGGCGTCGCGCAGCGTGGTCTGCGGCTGGCGGAAGAACGCGATCGCCTGTGGCGGGAACGTCTCCAGCGCCACGACGGCGATGCCCGCGGCATTGCGATAGCGGCCGAGCATCGCGCCGCGATTGATCTGCTGGGCCTGCGAAACATTCGGCCCGGTGTGCGCGCCGAGCACGATGAACTTCCCGGCGGCCTGCTCGGGCGTGATCATCGTGGTATCGGGCCACACGCCGCCGTAAATCGTCTGCGCGCCGTCGAACGGCCTTGTCGCGCGGCCGGGATCGCGCGCCACGAACTCATCCCACGGCTTGAGGCTCGTGCCCTCGATCGAAATCGTCGACGTCGCGTCGAGCCCGCGGGTCACGAGCGGCACGTTCTGGAAGTAGCTCCCGGAATCGCCCGCCGGCACCAGTTTCAGCCGCCGCACTTCGGATTCGATGTAGGCCGTGGCTTTCAGGTTGTATTCAGTCCCCGCCGCGCGACCCATCATCGAGTCGTCCGCATACAGGTACAGGCGGATCATGAGATCCGCGGTGTTGATCGACGTCTGGGTTCGCGCCGGTGCGCGCTTCAGGGGCAGCGCGGCTTGCGCGCCGACCTGAGCAGGGACGATGAGCAACGCACCAAGCAGTGTCCAACGACCTGCAGCCTGCATGAGACATCTCCAGGGAATGGGGGACCTGCGGAAAGCGCCTGCCAATAGGACGTGCAACTTCGCTATTTCGT
>JBLNGI010000295.1:0-18612 GCA_050264615.1 Gemmatimonadota bacterium | reverse complement strand
GCGCGGCGATCGGGGCGATCACGGGCGACGCGGGTGAGGGCGCGGCGGTCGGCGCGGTCGTGGGGGCCGTAGGGGGCCGGCGCGCGAAGAAGCAGGCCGTGCGACAGGCCGAGCAGCAGGGTGCCGCGCAGGCCCAGGCGCAGGCTGCTCAGCTCATCGACACGTTCAAGAAGGCGATGGTGGTGTGCCTGCAAGGAAAAGGCTACACCGTCAGCTGAGCTACAACACTTTGTCTTGCACGACGATCCGCAGGCCGAGCGTGGTAAGGCGGAACTTCCCCGTCATGTTCGGCCCCAGGTTCGTGCTGATTCGGGCGCGAACGCCTACCCACAGAGAATCGGTATCGAACACCGTATCCGCCACGGACACGGCGGTCGGAGGCAGCAGCAAAACGGTGTCAGCCCCGACGATGGGACCACTGTTGGCCGTCAGGTACGGGCTGGTCGTGTACAATGACCCCTGGGTCTTCGCAAAGAACACGTCGAGCTGGACGCTCCCCGAGCCGGCGGTGTTCTCAATGACGGCCGCCCCAGTGGCGACGACGGAGTCGACGCTCGACTTTCCCAACCCCGGAGGCAAAATGAAGATCCCCGAGATACTGGAATCGACCTGGGGAATGCCGCCGGGTACGTTGTAGACCGTCGTCGACTCGCTCGCCGAGAAGAAACTCAGGACGTCCACATTCAGAATCACGCGGCCTTCACCGCAGGCCGCGACGAGTACCAGGAGCGCGGTCGCGAGCGCTTTCATAGTCCGCTCCTTAATAGACGGAGATCGACGTCGCCAACGTCATGGCGCGTTCGTCACCGAGCGAGTTGCTGTGCGTGAAGACGCCGGCATCGATTCCGAACGCCCCCAGCCGAATGCCGCCGCCAAACCCGAACTGCATCTTCTTGCGCTGATCGCGCGCCACGCCGCCGCGCACCGCGAACATGCCCCAGCGCTGCTCGACGCCGACGTGGATCACGGTATGGCGGCCCGCGTTGAAGACGTCGCCACCCACGGTGGTGCCAGTCCCCATCTGAATCGCGGCATTCGCGAGATAGGAAATCGGCAGCTTGGTCTTGGTTTCGGCGTGAGGGTCGAGCGTCGTGACGCTGATGGAATCGCCGACCGCATCGTACTGGATGCGCTGGATTTTGGTATCAGACCACGTCAGCTCGGCGCCGAGGTCGTTCACGCCAATACCGACCTCAAACGGCCCCGAAATCCACGCGACCCCCACGTCTGCGCCGACACCCTTCCCGAACGGCTTGTTGGAGGTCTGCGCGACACCGTTGAACAGCACGACCGGTGAGGCTCCGAAGATCGGATTCCCGACGGTGAAGCCGGCCGGGCCGACACCGCGCGCGTACGTGGCGCCGAAGTAGTAGTGCAGCGCTCCACCGACGTAGAGCCCGTCGTCCAAGCTGGCAGCCGAATCGGCACCAGCGGCGCCTTTGCCGTGCGTCAGGCGCTGGGCAAAACTGACGGTCGGCATGAACCCCGTCTGCGCCAGCGCATCCGTGAGGATCGTGTACGAGCTGTCGGGTTGGACCGGGACCGTGTCGCGCAGCACCCGGCGGAGGGCGGTGTCGAGCGCGAACTCGACCTCGTAGTTGATGAAGCCCATGATGCCGAAGTGGACCGGCCCAACGCCATATCCCAGATCGAGCAAGCGGCCGTTCATCCCGAGCCCGAATCTCTGCTCAGGAATCAGCACGCGCGTATTACCCAGATTCATGATCAGCTGATTCTTGCCGATCGTGAACTCGACATCGTTCGTCGGCGTGGGAGCTTTCTTGAGCTCGTAGAACAGTGGTGGGTTCATCACCACGTTCATCAGCTCGATGGGGTTGAACGCCGTCGAATCCGGATTGAACATCGGGTCCGTACTCCAGCGGCCGGGCGGGTGATCCTGAAAAAACGTGATCAGCCCCAGCGGGATGGGGATCGTCGCTTTCGGCTGTCCCGGGCCATTGCCCGATCGATTCTTGACGGCGCGATACGCCGGATTGTAGCGGCGCGCGCTGCCGTCACGGCCGAGCGACACGCCGGCCATGCCGATGCGCCGCGCATCGAGTGAAAACTGCGCGTGGACCGGGCGCGGCACGGCGAGCGTGAGCGCGATACAGGCCAGAACGATGACTCCAGTACGCAAAAAGCACCTCGAGGCTTGGAAAGGCCGCCACAACTTTGCACATTGTGCTCGATTTTTCCATTCTCGGGTGTGAGGAAGGTCACCCGGAGGCGCCTTCAGGCTGCGATCTGAAGCGTCAGAGTGACCCGTGTCCCTTTGCCAGGTTCACTGTCCAGGGAGATCATGCCCCCCCAGCTCTCCACCAGCCGACGCGCGATCGCGAGGCCGAGCCCGGCGCCGCTCGACGTGGTGGAGAACGTCGGCTCGAAGACGCGGGGCAGCACGTCCGGCGGGATGCCGCGGCCGTCGTCGGCGACGATCAGCTGGCGTCCGCCCGGCGCGATGTGCACGGTGACGCGCGTCGCGTCGGCATCACGGGCGTTCTCGAGCAGGTTCACCAGCACTTCCTTGACTTCGTCCTTGCGGGCGAGCGCGGGCGGTGGCGTGCCGTTGCCCGTGCGTACCTCGAAGCGCGGCGTGGACCCGAGGTCGTAGAGCTGCACCACTTCGCGGGCCGTTGCCACGAGGTCCACCGGCTCGAGCGGCCGCTGCTCGGCGTCGGACGGTGCGCCGAAGCGGGAGAACGCGCGCGCGATGCCGTCCAGGCGGTCGATCTCTTCGAGGATCCGCTCCGAGGTCTCCTGGAGCGTCGCTTCGAAATTGGACGAGTGCGCTTTTCCGCGGATGCGCTGCAGGTGTTGAATGCCCAACCGAATCGGCGTGAGCGGATTCTTGATCTCGTGGGCGACCTGGCGGGCCATCTCGCCCCATGCGAGCACCCGCGCCGCGCGCGTGAGCGCGGTGGCATCGTCGAGCGCGATCACGCAGCCGTCGGGCGCGGCGCCCAACAGCGCGAGCTGCACGCGAATCTGGCGCCCCGCCACCTCGAACTCGCGCTCCTGAATCACGTCGCGATTGTCGCCGATGAACTGCGCGACGGCTTCCCACACGGGCGCCCACCCGGGCGCGGTCGTCTGCGGCAGGACGTTCCCCGGCGCGAGCTTCTCGGTACCGCCACCCAGCACCAGCTCCGACGCCCGCGGGTTCGCCATCGTCACCCGCAACCCGTCGTCGACCGCGATGACGCCGGTAGCGACATTGGCGAGCACGCGCGCGGTGCGGAGCCGCGCTTCTTCGAGTGCCGCCTGGCTGCGCCGCACGTCGGTCACCATGCGGTCGAACGCGCTGAGCACCGGCGCGAACTCGCGCGGGGTGCCGGGCGGGAACGCGGGCGGCTCGGTGCCCCGCCCGACCGCGAGCGCCGCCTCGCGCAGCGCGGCGACCGGCTTGGCGAGCCGCTGCGCCGCCAGGCCGGCGAGGTACACCGCAGCGACGAGACCGAGCAGCATCCCTAACACGAGCGCGAGCGCGAGATCTTCCTGCTGCTGCTGCACGCGCTCGTCGTCGAGCAGCTGCGGCGCCGCCAGCACCGCCTGCTCTCCCGGTGGGCCCGGCGCCACGACGAGGTACCCGACGCGCGTCGGCCGGCCGGCGGTGCGGGCGTCCATGGTCACTTCGAGCTCATCAGCCAGCGTCACTCGAAATGCGTCAGGAGCGAGGAACGGATCGACGAGCCCGAGCTCGGCCATGACCGACGAGCTGGTCGCGACGAGCACGCCGCGCCGGTACAGCCACAGCTCCGCGTCGAGCTGGCCACCCAGATCCGCGAGCAGCGTGCCGGTCTCGGTGGTTCGGCCCTCGGCCACCCGCTCCGCCCCCCCCGCCGCGTCGCGTAGCGTCTGACGAATGAGCAGATCGCCGGAGCGCCGCGCTTCGTCCGCGAGCCGCGCGAAACTCCACGCGGCAAACGCCAGCACCGGCAGAACGAAGAACGCGACGAGCACTGAGGTGAGCTGCGCGCGATAGCTGGTGCGCAGGGTCGTCACGATGGAGGGCAGTCGCGCGCGGAATCCTTCGCCGATGATCAGCCCGAACAGCCACAGGCCGGCGAGCAGCGCGATGTCGAGACCCACGACGAGAATGCCGCGCACCAGCAGAGCCCAGGGCCCGCGCAGCGCGACCCGCAAATGCACGTGACGCACGCCGTCGGGAAGATCGACCTGACGCTCCCCGCGAGCCGCCCAGCCTTCGCGGCGCCATTCCACCGTGTTACTGCCGGTCGCGTTCGGCGTCGGGAGCGACAGCGAGATCGCATACGGCGGCTCGATACCGGGATCGCCCCGCAGGAAGCGCGCGACGCGATTGGGGGGCAGCAGGCGGGTGCGCGGCCCCACGCCCACGGTGAGCACCGTGCCGTTGCCGAGCGGTGCGACGAGGACATAGTGCACACCCGGTGTGCGCTCGATGCGCTCGATGCACGGCTCGCCGCCGCTCGATGCCGTGCGCGCGAGCGTCGAGAGATACCCGGGCCGCAGCTCGAGCTGCGCGAGCTCCAACTCGGCCAGCGGCCGTCCTCCACCGTTCTCACGCTCGTCCCACAGCGCGAGCGTCGCCGGGTAATCCTCGGCCACGAGCGCCGATGCGACCCACAGCGCGTACAGGTCGCCCGCGGTACGCGGGACGGGACGGTTGGGTGACGCGACTTGCAGGCCCAGCCGCTCGAGCAGCGCCACCGCGACGGGATCGCCCTCGTGGCCCAGGCGTTGCGCGTCGCGTGTCGCGAGTGACACCCGGCCTTCGACCGCCGCGCCCCAGGCGAGCAACGCCGCCGCCGTGCCGGCGACCACCCCGATGCCGACGAGTGTCCAGCGCCGGGGCGCGGGCAGGATCGCGCCCACCAGCGCCGGCAGCCACAAGAACGTGTACCACTCGGGCCAGGCGCTGTGGGGATTCCACAACCACAGGCCGGCGATGGCGGCGAGCGCGCCCCAGGCGCACGCAAACGGCAGCGCCCACGAAATTCGCTCCGGCTCCTTCGGTCCGCGCACCAGCGCCGCGGCGAGGAGGATCAGCGCCATCGCCGTCACCGCCAGGGCGACCTGCCAGGACAGCCACAGCTCGAGACTCACACCGCTCGCCGGCGGCGCAATGCCGCGCCCGAAATAGCGGACCAGGTACGGCGCCGCGAGGATCAGCAGCCCGGCCGCGGCCATGCCCCATGTGCGCCGCGCGATGCCACGGCGCCACAGGTGCGCGGCGGCGAGCAAGAGCAGTATTCCGACGACGAGCAGCGAGCCGGCCGACGTGCCGACGACGCCCGCGACCGGGCGGAAGAACGTCGCCGGCGAGAACAATGCCGCG
Organism: Gemmatimonadota bacterium; assembly: GCA_050264615.1. GTDB lineage: Bacteria > Gemmatimonadota > Gemmatimonadetes > Gemmatimonadales > GWC2-71-9 > 20CM-2-65-7. Next base: position 13,292 of record JBLNGI010000295.1, on the reverse strand, counting down.
GGTCCCGCGGGTGCCCGGAGCAGCGTCGACGCGGCGACGAGGACCACACCCCAGCGCCAGGGTCCGGGCGGTGCGGCGACGAGCAACACCACGAGCAACGCCGCCAGGCCAAATCCCGCCCAGCGCGCGGTTTGAGCCAGGGACGCGAGCTTCGCGTCTCCCTGCGACGGCGGCAGGGTCTGCACGGAGAACAGCGTGTCACCGGGCGCGCACTCGGCCGCCGCCGGCGTGCGGGGCGTGCAGATCTCGAAGACACTCGAATCACGCGGGCCGAGGCCGGCCGGGAAGAAGCGGAGCGAGACGCCGTACTCGCGCGCGAACACGGCTCCGAGCGACCGATGACCGTCCGCAATCGCCGGCGCCGCGGACAACAGCACGCTCCCGACGGCCATCGCGGCATGCGTCTGGCGCCGCGCCTCCAGCACGGCGTAGAATGGAGTCATGACCGCCTGGAGCTCGGTCGTATCAGGAGAGGGCGCGGGAGTCGTGCGATGGCGGCCGGCCCACGCCATCGGCACGGCATCGCGATCGTTGCCGAGCACCGCGACACCGCGCTCGAACGCAGGCCCGCTCCCCGACGCGACCGCGCGTTTGAGCCGATCGAATAACGCGTCGCGCGGCAGCACCGCTGCCACGGCGCCGCGCTCGGCGAGACGCCGGGCTTCCGCGATCGATTGTCCCAGAGCGGTTTGGAGCGAGCGCGACGCCGACGTGACGCGCTGCTCGCGGAGGGCGGGCCAGCAGCACTCGATCCGCCAGACGCGCAGCGCGCCGCCCGCGAGCACGCTGCCGAGCAGCAGGCTCAGCAGGGCGACTCCGAGTCCGGCTTTGGACCGCCGCGCCGGCGCGCGCACAAGGGCGACGATCGCCGCCAGACCGGCGAGCGCCGCGAGGATCGCCCAGAGGGCCCCATCGCTGCGAAGCCATTCCGCGCTCGCCACGGCGGCGAGGCAACCGGCGATTACGACGTGAGCTTGCCGCTGCACCTGTCGGTTCTCACCCCCGAGGCCGTGCGCGCGACGCTGGCGCGCGATGCACGGCTACTGGTGCCCGTAGGCACCTGCGAACAACATGGGCCCCATCTCCCGCTCGGCTGCGATACGCTGATCGTCGAACGGCTGGCCGACGATCTCTCCGCGGCCTTTCACATCCTGCGCGCGCCAACGGTTCCGTACGGCGTCAACACTGCGACGAAACGGCTCTATCCTGGTAACGCCTCGGTGCGACGCAAGACACTGCACCGCTGGATGAACGACCTGCTCGGCTCCTGGGAGCAGTCGGGCGTGGACACCTTCATTATTCTTACCGCGCACGGGCACGACCCCCATCAGGAGGCCCTCTCTACGCTGCGCACGCGGCGGGCTCGCATATTCACCGTCGACATCTTTGCCCTCGACTTCACCGGCTACCTCGAAGACCCGACCGGACAGGTGCACGGAGGCGAGCTCGATACATCCCTCATGCTGCATCTCGCTCCCGAACTCGTTCGCATGGATCTGGCGCAGGATTACCCCCTCACAGAGCGTCAGGTCGCCCGCTACCGCCGCCGCGCGGCGGGAGCCGTCCCGGCGCGCTCGCCCGGATCCGTCGGGCGACCCACGCTCGCATCGGCCGAAAAGGGCGCTCGCCTGTATAAGATGATTCATGACCGTATCGCGACGCGAGTTTTGGGAGCCGTAGCCGCATGAGTCCGTGCCTGCTGCTCCTCGCGCTGGTGCAGGCCGCGCCTCGTCCCGGCGCCGGAAGCCCCATCGACGAAGGCGTCCTCGTCGTGCGGATCGATACGGCGGAAGTCGCCCGGGAATCGTTTCGGCTGAACACGGGCCGGCTGTCCCGCGGCGGCGAAGGGTGGATCCTGTCGACCACGATCCGCTACGATCGCGCGCGACCAGTCATCGTGCTTTCGCCGATCCTGGAGATCAACAGCGACACCATGCCCGCCACGCTGCAGTACGATGTCGCCGATCCACGCCAGCCGGCGCGCGTGCTGGGAGAGCTGGGCCGTGGACGCTTCACCGTGCGGTTCGTCGCCAGAGCCACAGAGCGCGCGCGTGAGTTTCCCACCGGCCAGCGTGCGGTGCTGCTCGACGACTCCGTCTTTGCGACCTATCTGTTTGCCGCCTGGCAGGCCCGGACGGAGCCCTCCACGCTCACCGCGATCTTCCCCCGCGCCCTGCGCCGCGAGAGCGTCCAGGTCCAGGACCTGGGTCTCGAGTCTGCCACGCGAAATCCGGACGCCAAGCTGCGCCACATCAGCGTCACCGGAGGTTCGGAGACGGTGCATCTCTGGCTGGATCCCTCAGGTCGCCTGATGAAGCTCCAAATCCCCGCCCGCCGGCTCAGTGCGGAGCGTCTCGCAGGCTCCTGACCTTGAAGTAGGGGTCCCCCCGGCTAGGATTCTGTCGCAGGCCGAAACCGCCTTACGCACCCCCGCGTAGGGGGGGGCGCTTCCGACCTCACGACATATCACTAATAAGGAAGACCATGAGACACGTGTTGACCGTGGCTGGATTGGTCATGGGACCATCCTTGGCCACCATCGCCGCAGCCCAGCAGCCCGCCCAACCGACCACACCAGCGCCCGCGCAAGTCGCCGGCCTGTCGCTGTCCGATGCCATCGCGGTGGCCCGTGAGAAGAACCCGGCGTTCCGGATCGTGCAGAACAATCGCGGCCCGGCAGCCTGGGGCGTGCGGAACGCCTACTCCAGCCTGCTGCTCCCGAACTTCACGATGGGCGGCGGGATGACCTACACCGGCCCGGGGTCGCAGACCTTCCTGACCTCGAGCTTCACGCAGAGCACGTCCACCGTCTCTTCCTTTTATGACCTGAGCCTGTCCTGGCAGCTCTCCGGCACGACGCTGTCGCAGCCAGGCCTCGCCAAGGCCCAACAGCGCGCGACCGAAGCCGACATCGCGGGCGCCGAGAACTTCCTTATTACTCAGGTCAAGCAGCAGTACCTGACGGTGAAGCAGGCGAATGCGCAGGCGGACATCGCGCGCAAGACGGTGCAGCGCAACGAGGAGTTCCTCAAACTGGCCGAGGCGCGCTACGGCGTCGGCCAGGCCACACTGATCGACGTGCGCCAGGCGCAGGTCGCGCGCGGCCAGGCTATAGTCGCGCTGCTCCGCGCGGAGACGCTCGTCAGCGTCGAAAAGCTGCGCCTGTTCGAACAGATGGGCGTCATCCCCCCGGTGGACGTCGCCAACGTCCAGCTGACCGACTCGTTTGCGGTGCAGCAGCCGACGTGGCAGCTCACCGAGATCCTGACGATGGCAGAGCAACAGAATCCCGCGCTCAAGGCCTTGCGCGCGCGCGAAGATGCGGCGGCGTGGAACCAGCGCGCCACGGCGTCGGCCTACGGCCCGGCGCTCTCTCTGTCAGCTGGGTGGTCGGGGTTCACACAGCAGTTCACCGACGTCGACCCGATCATCCAGACCCAGCAGGCGGCGTACGGGGCGCAGCATCAGGAATGCGTGGACAACAACACGATCCGGCAGAGCGCCAACCTGCCCCCCAACAACTGCAACGGGTTCATCTGGGGCGCGAGCAAGGAGCAGGCGATCCGGGATCAGAACTCGGTCTTCCCGTTCGAGTTCACGCAGCAGCCGTTCCAGGCCCGGCTCACGGTGACGTTGCCGGTCTTCACAAACTTTGGGCAGCAGCTGCGCGTGTCGGAAGCGCGGGCCCAGCACAATGATGTCGAGGAGCAGGTGCGCGCGCGCGGGCTCGCGGTGCAAACCGACGTGAGCCAGGCGTACCTCGCGCTGCAGACTGCGTATCGCGCGGTCGGCCTGCAGGACACCAACCGCACGGCAGGGCGCGAGCAGCTGCAGCTCGCCACCGAGCGCTACCGCGTCGGCTCCGGCACGTTCTTCGACCTGCTGGACGCCCAGGTGCAGGCCCTGCGCGCCGAGAGTGACTTTGTGAATGCGCAGTACGATTATCACAAGGCCGTGGCCGCGCTCGAAGCAGCGGTCGGCCGCAGCTTGCGTTAACACGAGAGGATCGAGTCCGACATGTCCAAGCGAAACAAGGTGCTGTTGGGTGGTGGAGTTGGCGCGCTCCTCGTGATTCTGGTGATGGTGAGCGCGAGCGCCAAGCGGGAGAAAGGGATCGAGGTGCGGTTCGAACAGGTGGGCCGCCGCGATCTCGTCGCCGCCGTCACCGCCAGCGGCAAGATCCAGCCCAAGAAGAAGGTCGACATCAGCGCCGACATCACGGGCCGGATCACGCGGATCGGCGTGCGCGAAGGTGACCTCGTGCAAAAGGGTCAGTTCCTGCTCCAGATCGACCCGACGATCTACCAGGCCAACCTGCAGCGGGCGACCGCCGCGATGTCGTCGGCCGAGGCCGGCGCGGTCCAGGCACGCGCCAATCGGGACCAGTCGCAGCGCAGCCTGCAGCGCACCAAGGAGCTGCGCGAACAGAACCCCAATCTCGTGTCCCAGGAGCAGCTCGAGCAGGCGCAGACCGCGTTCGACATTGCTGAGGCGAACTTTACGGCCTCCTCGCACATGGTCGAGCAGGCGCGCGCCGGCTTGCGGGAAGCGCGCGATCAGCTCAGCAAGACTCACCTCGTCGCCCCGATGGCCGGACGCGTGACGCGCCTCGCTGTGGAGGAAGGCGAGGTCGCCGTGCCCGGGACATTCTCGCGCGAGACCGGGTTGTTGCTCACGATCTCCGATCTCTCCGTGATCCAGACGACGGTGAACGTGGACGAGACCGACGTCGTGCGCGTCACCATCGGAGACTCGGTCGAGGTCACGATCGACGCGTTCCCCGACACAACGTTCATCGGACGCGTGACGAAGGTGTCGAACAGCGCGATCCTCACCGCGGCCTCCCAGGTGGGCGGCGCCCAGAACGACCGCGCGGTCGATTACGAGGTCGAAATCACCCTGTCGAACCCGCCGGGCGAAGTGCGGCCCGACCTGTCGGCCACAGCGCGGATCGTGACCGACACGCGCAAGCAGGCACTCGCCATCCCGATCATCGCCCTGACCGTCCGCGAGAACACGCCGGTTTCCACCGAGCAGAAGCGAGCTGGTGGGAACACCGCGGAGGCCGCCCCCGCCCCCGCCCCCGCCGCGGGCGGCGATACGACCAAGCACAGCGCCCCGGGAGCGGGCCCGAAGAAGGAAACGGAGGGCGTGTTCCTCGTGCACAACGGCGTCGCGACGTTCCATCCGGTGAAGGTCGGCATCGCGGGTGAGGAGCACTTCGAAGTGGTGGAGGGGGTGCAGCCGGGCGACACGATCGTGGCCGGCCCATACCAGGCGATCCGCGATCTGAAGGAAGGTGCGCGGGTGCGGCCCAGCCGCGAGTCCAGCGACACGACCCGGCGCCGCTCGTGAGCACAGTCCAGCTGTTTCGCACGGGGGACACGCCGCGCCCCGACGTCATCATCCTGACGCACAAGCTGACGCGCGAGTACGACATGGGCTCCGAGCTGGTGCGCGCGCTGCGCGGCGTGAGTGTGCAAATCCGGAAGAACGAGTATGTGGCCGTGATGGGCCCATCGGGCTCGGGGAAATCGACGCTGATGAACCTGATCGGGTGCCTCGATACGCCGACGAGCGGGGAGTACTGGCTGAACGGCCAGAAGGTGAGCGACCTGGCCGACGACGAGCTCGCCCGGATCCGCAACAAGGAAATCGGGTTCGTGTTTCAGACGTTCAACCTGCTGCCGCGCGCCGACGCGCTGCACAACGTCGAGCTGCCGCTGATCTATGCCGGGCTCTCGGCCCGGGCACGGCGCGCGCGGGCCGCGCAGGCGCTCGAGCGCGTGGGGCTGGCCGACCGGATGGACCACAAGCCCAACGAGCTGTCGGGGGGGCAGCGCCAGCGCGTCGCGATCGCGCGCGCGCTGGTGAACGAGCCCAGCATCCTGCTCGCCGACGAGCCCACGGGGAATCTCGACTCGGCGACCAGCACCGAGATCATGGGGGTGTTTGCGGAGCTGCACCGTCAAGGACAAACCGTGGTGATGGTGACGCACGAGCAGGACATCGCGGCGCACGCGGCGCGCGTGATCACGCTGCGGGACGGGCTGGTGGCGACGGACCAGGCGCGGGCAGCGTAAGTGCCGTTTTACGAGGCGCTGCGGCTCGCGCTCCAAACGATCCGCGCGCAGAAGCTGAAGAGCGGGTTCTCGCTGCTGGGCGTGTTCATCGGCGTGGCGTCGCTCATCGGCGCCTGGTCGATCGTGAACGGCGTCAATCGCTACATGACCGAGAAGTTCGCGCAGACGCTGTACGGCGTGAACACCTTCCAGCTGCGGCGCCGCCCGATGTTCACGCCGAACGTGCCCGATTCGGTGTGGCGCGCCTGGGCGCGGCGCCCGCGCATTCGCTTCAGCGACGCGGAAGCGATCGCCGCAGGGCTTACCGTGCCCGTCATCACGGCGTGGCAGTCGAGCGACAACGTCACGGTGAGCTACAACAACAAGGAATCACGCGACATCGAGCTGACCGCCGCCAGCGAGCGCTACTTCGACATCAAGAACCTGTCGATTGCGATCGGGCGGCCGTTCACCGGCGAAGAAAACCGCTCCGGCGCGCCGGTCGTCGTGCTCGGGGATGCGGTGCGGCAGCGCCTGTTCGCCGACCGGGCGCCGATCGGCAAGAACGTCCGCATCGGTGGCGTCCCGTATCGCGTCATCGGCGTCGTGACAAAACAGGGCAGCATCCTCGGCTTCCCGCTCGACCGGTTCGTGGTCGTGCCCGCCCTGTCGCCCGCGCAAAACCTCGTGAACCCTCCCGGCGTTCTCGATGCGTTTCTGATCAAGGCGAACTCCGACCTCGAAATGCGGGAGGCGATCGCTCAGGCGGAGGGGATCATGCGCGGCCGCCGGCACCTGCGCCCGAAGCAGGACAATAACTTCGTGCTCGAGACCTCCGAGGGCGTGCAGCAATTCTGGGCGGGCATCAGCCGCATCCTCGTCATCCTGTTGCCCGGCGTGGTGCTCATATCGCTGGTGATCGGCGGCATCGTGATCATGAACATCATGCTCATGGCGGTCGCGGAGCGGACGCGCGAGATCGGCCTGCGCAAATCGCTCGGGGCGCGCCGCCGCGACGTCCTGCGGCAATTCCTCGCCGAGTCCACCTGCATCGCGACGGTGGGCGCGGTGTTCGGGATCGTCGCCGGGATCCTGCTCACGCTGGCGATCGACACGCTGTCACCGTTGCCGGCGAGCGTGTCGCCCATGTCCATCTTGCTCGGCGTGTTCATGGGCGCGGGCGTCGGCGTCGCCGCCGGCGTCATTCCGGCGAGCCGCGCCGCGAAGCTCGATCCGATCACGGCCCTGCGCCAGGAGTAGCGTATGACCCAGCTGTTTGAGGGCGTCGGCATCGCACTGAGCTCGCTCCGCGCCCATAAGATGCGCGCGGCCCTCACGATCCTCGGCGTGGCGATCGGCGTGACCGTCGTCATGGTGATCGGCGCCATGATCAGCGGCTTCAACAAGGGCATCTCGGACATGCTGGCCTCGCTCGGACCCAAGACGTTCTGGGTGGGGCGCTATTGGGGCGGGCAAAACGACGAGGACCCGGAGGATCCCAATCCCTGGCGCCGCCGCCCGCCGATCACGGTCGCCGAAGCGAACCGGCTCGCGCAGCTCCCCTCGGTGGCGTTCGTGGTCATCGATGAATGGACGAATGCCAACATCGAATTCGAGGGCCGGCGCCTGGCGGCGACGTCCGTGCGAGGGCGCAATGCCGACTGGCCGAACATCGAGGGCGGCCAGATCTTTCCCGGCCGCTCGTTCACGCATCTCGAGGACGCCGCCAACGCGCACGTCGCGGTGATCAACACCAAGCTCGCCGAGAATCTGTTCGGCGACCGCGATCCCATGAGCCGCCGCATCAAGATCAGCGGGCTGCCCTACGAGGTCGTCGGCGTGTATGAGCCCCCGCCCCGCCTGTTCGGTGACGGCGATCAGCCGATGGTGATGATCCCGCACGGCACCTTCCAGAAGGATTTGCAGTACTGGCCCGGCTGGATGGACATGTTCGTCGTGCCGCAGGACTCGGTCTCGCTGGAGCGCGCGATGGACGACGTGACGATAGCGCTGCGGTCGATGCGTGGCCTCCGGCCGGGTCAGAAGAACAACTTCGACGCCGTCAGCCAGGAAGTGTACGTCCAGGCGGTCAACAGCTTCACGCTGGTGGCACGCGTGCTCATGTTCGCGCTGTCGACCGTCGGCTTGATGGTGGGCGGGATCGGCGTAGTCGCGATCATGATGATCTCGGTCACCGAGCGCACGCGGGAGATCGGTGTGCGCAAGGCACTGGGGGCAACGCGGCGCGAAGTCATGTGGCAGTTCCTCGTCGAAGCCGCGACGCTGACGCTCGTGGGCGGCGTCGTGGGCATGGTCCTGGGCTGGGTCATCGCCATTCTGATGCACAACTTCACCCCGGTCCCCGCCTACGTGCCGGTCGGCTCGATCATTCTGGCGCTGACGGCGGCGGCGGTGACGGGACTGCTCTTCGGCATTTATCCCGCGAGCAAAGCTGCGCGGCTCGATCCGGTGGAAGCGCTGCGGTACGAATGAAGTTCACCGAGGCCGTTCGCCTCGCGCTGCAAACCATTCGCTCGCAGAAGCTCAAAAGCGCCTTCTCCATCATTGGCGTTTTCATCGGCGTCATGTTCCTGATTGCGGTCGTCTCGGTCGTGCAGGGGATGAACCGCTACATGACCGACAAGTTCGCAGGCACCCTGCTCGGCGTGAACACGTTCCGCCTGCGCCAATTCCCCGACGTGCAGATCGGCAACGTCACCGACTCGATGTGGCGCTCCTGGATGCGGCGGCCCCGCGTCAGCTATGACGACGCCCAGGCGGTCATGCACGCCATGACCGTGCCGGTGCTCAGTGCCTGGGAGTCGAGCACGCGCGCGAAGCTGTCGGCCGGGCGCCGTGAGGTGAGGGATGTCCAGATCACGGCCGCCACCGACTTGTATTTCGAGATCCGCTCGCTCGGCCTGCTGCACGGCCGCGCCTTCACGGCGCAGGAAGTCCAGGCGGGCACGCCGGTCCTCGTGCTTGGCTACGAGCTCGCGGACAAGCTGTTCGAGGGCCAGGATCCGATCGGCCGCGAGGTCAAGGTCTTCGATCTGCCCTACCGCGTCATCGGGGTCGTCGAAAAACAGGGCAACCTGTTCGGGCTGTCGCTCGACAAGTTCGCGGTGGCGCCGGCCAGCGCCCCGGTGAGACGCTTCGTCAATCCGCCGCGCGTGGTGGACGCGCTCGCCGTCAAGGCCAGCACCCCGGAGGAGATGCGCGTGGCGATGTCGGAGGCGGAGGCGGTGATGCGCAGCCGCCGGCACCTGCGGCCCCGCGAGCCGAACGACTTTGCGATGGAAACCGCGGACGAAGTGCTCGATTTCTGGGCCAAGATCAGCCGCGTGCTGTTCATGGCATTGCCCGGTCTCGTCGCCATCTCCCTGGTGGTCGGCGGGATCGTGATCATGAACATCATGCTGATGGCCGTCGCCGAGCGCACGCGCGAGATCGGCATTCGCAAGGCGCTGGGCGCGCGCCGGCGTGACATTCTGCGGCAGTTCCTGGTGGAGTCGATCACGCTGGCGACGGTGGGCGCGGGCGCGGGTGTGGCGCTGGGGATCGGGCTCGCCGCCCTCGTGGCGGCCACCACGCCCCTGCCGGCCGCGGTTGCCACCTGGTCGATCGTGCTCGGCGTGGTGCTCGGCGCCGGCGTGGGAATCGCGGCCGGCGTGTACCCCGCGGCCCGCGCCGCCCGCCTCGATCCGATCGCGGCCCTGCGGCACGAGACATGACGGGCGCATTCGAAGGCGTCGGCATCGCGCTGGAGTCGCTGCGCAGCAACAAGGCGCGCGCGGCGCTGACGATCCTCGGCATCGCGATCGGCGTCGTGGTGGTGATGGTGATCGCCGCGATGATCAGCGGCATCAACCAGAGCGTCTCGAACATCTTCGAGTCGATCGCCCCGCGCACGTTCCTCGTGTGGCGCTGGTTTCAGGCCGGCGTGAACGTCTCGGACGGTTCCGACGAGAGCAGCCCGTGGCGCCGCAATCCGGCGATCAACGACGCGGAGGCCGACCGCATCGCCACGCTTCCGTCGGTGCGCTTCGTGACGCGCCGCGAGGAGAGCGCGGCCACCGTCGAGTTCGGCGACCTGCGCCTCGAGTCCGTGAATGTCTCCGGGCTCTCGGCACAGTGGGTCGAGGTGAACGGCGGGGACGTCTTTCCGGGCCGGACCTTCTCGCGGCTCGAAGACCTTGCAAACAGCCCGGTCGCGGTGATCAACCGCAAGCTCGAGGATCAACTGTTCCGCGGCCGCGACCCAATCGGCCAGACGATCCACATCTCGGGAGCCCCGTTCACCGTCATCGGCGTGTACACGCCTCCGCCGAGCCTGTTCTCGGGGAGCACGCCGCCGTTTGTCGGCGTGCCGCACGGCGTGTTCGTGAAGCACATCCCGTTCATGAAAGGCTGGATGCGGCTCGCCGTCTCGCCCGCGCCGGGCTACACGCAACAGGAGGCGATGGATGAGGTCGTCGCCACCTTGCGATCGCTGCGCGGGCTCAAACCGGGCCAGGAAAACAACTTCTCGATCGTCACGCAGGACAAGCTGCTCGACTCGTGGAATCAGGTCACCGGGATGTTTTTCCTCGTGATGCTGGTGCTGTCCTCCATTGGCTTGATGGTGGGCGGAGTCGGTGTCGTCGCGATCATGATGATCTCGGTCACCGAGCGCACGCGCGAGATCGGCGTGCGCAAGGCGCTGGGCGCGACACGCCGCGCGATCCTCTGGCAATTCCTGGTCGAAGCCTCGACCCTGACGCTCGTCGGTGGCGCGGTCGGCATGCTGGTGGGCGGCGTGGTCGCCTTCGGGATATCCCGGCTCACGCCGATTCCCGCCAACGTGCCGCTATGGTCGATCGTGGCCGCCCTGGGCGCGTCGGCATTGACGGGCGTCGGATTCGGCCTCTATCCCGCGAGTCGAGCGGCGCGCCTCGACCCTGTGGAAGCCCTCAGGTACGAATAACCGGAACTTCGCCCGGCGGGGTTAAGTTTTCTCTCCGTGCACCCCTTCGAAGCGATCCGTCTCGCCTTGCAAACGGTCTGGAGCCACAAGCTCCGGTCCTTTTTTACGCTGCTGGGCATCATCGTGTCGGTCGCGTTTCTGGTCGCCGTCGTCGCCGTGATTCAGGGCATGAACGCGTACGTGCGCGAGCGGCTCGCCGGCGCGATCGTCGGAATCAACGCCTTCCAGATCCGCCGCGACCCCATTCAAGTGGGCTTCATCGACGACGAGCAGTGGAAGGAGATCCAGCGGCGGCCGATCATCGCCCCCGAGGACGTGGACTTCATTCAGCGCGCGGTGCCCGACGCCGAGGCGGTCGCGCTCCAATCCGGCTGGCCCACGCCGATGGCGGACGTGTCGTGGCGCAATCGCACGACCGGCGACGTCTTCATTTTCGGCGTCACCGCCCCGTTCGTCGTCGTGCAGGATTACACGTTTGCGGCGGGCGAGCCGTTGACCGACATCGACCTCCAGCAGCGCCGCTACGTCGCCGTGCTCGGCTACGACGTCGCGGAGAAGCTGTTCGGCAACGCCGAGGCGGCCGTCAACCGGATGATCCGGGTGCGCGGCCTTCAGCTCCTCGTCAAGGGTGTGATCGCGCGCAAGGGAACCGTCCTGGGACAGTCCTGGGACGGCTTCGTGATGCTGCCGCTGAGCACGTTCGAGTCGATGTACGGGCGCCGCCAGACCATGGTGATCTCGGTCAAGATGCCGACGGCAGAGGCCGTGGCGCCGGCGATGTTGCGGGTCGAGGAAGCGATGCGCATCGCCCACCGCCTGCGGCCGGGGACCGACAACGACTTCACGATCGACACCGGTGAAGGGCTGATCGCGTTCTGGGGCAAGCTCACGAAGATCATCTTCAATGTGGTCCCCATTGTCGCTGGCATTGGTGTGGTGGTCGGCGGGATCGTGATCATGAACATCATGCTGATGAGCGTGACCGAGCGCACACGCGAGATCGGGATCCGCAAGGCGCTCGGTGCGTCGCGCCGTGACATCCGTCGGCAGTTCTTCGCCGAAGCACTCGCGTTGTCCGTCCTCGGTGGCATCCTAGGATTGCTCGTCGGGTTCGCCCTGTCGGGCCTCGTGCAGGCGCTCTCACCCTTGCCCGCGCGGGTCACGACCTGGTCGATCGGCCTTGGGCTGTTGGTCGGGATCGTGGTGGGCCTCATCTTCGGCGTCTACCCCGCCCACCGCGCTTCGCGCCTCGATCCCATCGAAGCGCTCCGTCAGGAATAGGATGAAGCTGCACTCGGTGCGCGAGGGCTGGCGCATCGCCATCGAGCAGCTGCGCGCCAACAAGCTGCGCTCCGCGCTCACCGTGCTCGGCGTGGTGATCGGCATCGCGACCGTGATGGCGATGGCCTCGATCGTCGCGGGATTTCGCGAGCAGATCGTCAACACGCTCGAGGTCGTGGGCCCGACCACATTTCGCGTGCTGCGCTACTTCTCCACCACCGGCGTGAATCCCGACGCCGTGCCGCGCGAGGTCCGGATCCGGCCCAAGCTGATTCCCGAAGACGCGGAAGCCATCGCCCGGTTGCCGGAGATCCACTACGCGGCGATCTGGACGCAGGTCTTCCAGCGCTTCGAGTACGGCGGCAATCGCACGCGCATCCTGGGGGTGTTCGGCGCCGACGATCGGTTCATGGAAATCCTGGGGGGCGGCATCACGGCGGGGCGCGCCTTCACGACCGCGGAGCTGCGCGGGGGTGATCCGGTCGTGATCGTCGAGCAACGGACGGTCGATCGTTTGTTCGGCGCGATCAATCCGCTGGGGCGCATGGTCCGGATCGGCGGCCATCCCTTCAAGGTCCTGGGCATCTGGCAACGGCCCACCAACATCTTCGAGGTCCCGGGCACACCGGAGATCGCGGCCATCATGCCGTTCGAGAGCGCGCGGCGGGCGTTTTTCATCGATGAATGGAACGGGCTCATCATTCTGGTGAAGCCCAAGCCGGAATACACGGTCACTCGAGCGATGGACGCCGCGACGCTGACCCTGCGCCGCGCGCGCGGGTTACGCGCGGGCGACGCAAATACCTTCGACCTGCTCACGTCCGATCAGGTCCTGGGTATCTTCGACAGCCTGACGTTCGCGTTCTTCTTCGTCATGCTGGTGCTTTCCAGTATCGCGCTGATGGTGGGAGGAATCGGGGTCATGGCGATCATGATGGTTTCGGTCACGAGCCGCACCCGCGAGATCGGCCTGCGCAAAGCGC
>JBLNGI010000294.1:0-13865 GCA_050264615.1 Gemmatimonadota bacterium | reverse complement strand
CTCGACGATTCCTGATCGTGCATATTGTTGCACCGTGACACCCCCTCCCCCTCGGCCCAAGCCGCCGCTCCGCACGGAGCTGCTCTCCTACCTCACGTTCCTCGCCGCCTTCGCCATCCTGGTCGGCGTGGCGACCTCGCTGCTCGCCCTCGCGATGGCGCCCGAACGGGGCGCCATTGCCATCGTGGTGCTCATCGCCTTCGAAGTCGGCATCTTCGTCCTCTACGGCCGCAGCCTCGTCCACCGTCTCGTCCTGCGGCCCCTCGGCCGCGTCATGGAAACAGCCGACGCCGTTGCCGACGGCGACCTCGCAGCCCGCGCGCCTGATGCCGATACGCGTGATTTCTCCACGCTCGCCGAGCGCCTGAACCACATGACCGACCGGCTGCTCGATGCGCAGAGCCAGCTGGTGCGCAGCGAAAAACTGGCCAGCATCGGCCGCCTGGCCGCCGGTGTGGCCCACGAGGTCGGCAACCCGCTCGGCGCGATCGGGACCTACGTCGAAGTATTGCGCCGCCGCGGCGTCGATCAGGAAGTCACCGACGGGATGGCGCGCGAGCTCGACCGCCTCGATCGCATCGTGCGCAGCCTGCTCGACTACGCGCGCCCGCAGGAGGACCCGCTCGTCCCCATCGAACCCGCCCGCATCGTCCGCGGAGCGTTCGAGCTGCTGCGGGCGCAGGGGAAGTTCCGCGGGCTCGACGCGCGCACCGACATCTTTCCCCAGGTACCTGAGATCTCCGGGCGCGCCCACGTGTTCGAGCAGATGCTGGTGAACCTGCTCCTGAACGCTGTTGACGCCACCCCACCGGAGGGGACGATCGTCATCGGCGTGCGGCGCTGGGCCTATGAACCGGACAAGTCGCTCTCCCGGCGCGCCAGCGATCCCAGCTTTGCCGCCTTCCCCCGGGCCCCGGAGCGCCGGCCGGCACGCATCGAGTTCGCCGCCGGCCAGCCGGGCGCCCTCGTGTTCGTGGCCGATTCCGGGCACGGCATCGCACCTGAGGACCGCGACAAGGTCTTCGAACCGTTCTACACGACCAAGGAACCGGGCCGGGGCACGGGGCTGGGCCTGGCGATCGTCGCGCGAACTGTGCACGACATGGGCGGGGTCGTCTGGGTCGATAACGCCCGCGAAGGCGGGGCGGCGTTCAAGATGTTCGTTCCCGTTTCCGTTCCTCGGCCCCCCTCTCCCGCAGGGAGAGGGCGTCAGGGGGGTGAGGACTGAAACGGGTCCTCGTCGTCGATGACGAACCGGGGCTGCGCCAGAGCCTGGGCCTCTTGCTCTCGGATTCCGGGTACACCGTCACCGCCGAGCAGAACGGGCGCCGCGCGCTCGAACGCGCCACAGCCGAGCCGTTCGACGTAGTGCTCTGCGACGTGCGCATGCCGGAAATGGATGGGCTCACGTTCCTCCGCAACTACCGGGAGCGTGGCGGTAACGCCCTCGTGATCGTCATGAGCGCCTATGGCGGCGAAGACGCCGCCATCGCAGCCATGAAGGAAGGCGCCTATGACTACATCCCCAAGCCGTTCCGGCCCGACGAAGTCGTGCTCACGCTGCGCAAGGCGGAAGAGCGCGAGCGGCTGCGTCAGGAAGTGGCGGGGCTCAAGGCGCAGCTGGCGGCGGCGCCCGAGGAGCGCGGGCTCGTGGCCGAAAGCGCGCCGATGCGCCAGGCCCTCGCGCTGGTGGCGCGCGTCGCCGAGCACAACACCACCGTCCTGATCACCGGCGAAAGCGGCACGGGGAAGGAAGTGATCGCCCGCGCGATTCATCGCGCGAGTCCACGGGCGGGGAAGGCGTTCGTGGGCATCAACTGCGCCGCGATTCCCGAAGCGCTGCTCGAATCCGAGCTGTTCGGCCATGTCCGCGGCGCGTTCACCGGCGCAAGCGCCGACAAGACAGGACTGTTCGAAGCCGCCAACGGCGGGACGCTGCTGCTGGACGAAATCGGGGAGTTGCCGACTGGGCTGCAGGCCAAGCTGCTGCGGGTGCTCCAGGAAGGCGAGATCCGGCGCGTGGGCGATCAGAAGACCCGCACGGTCGACGTCCGCGTGCTCGCCGCGACGGCGCGCGACCTGGACGCGGAGACCAAGACCGGACGCTTTCGCGAAGACCTGTTCTATCGAATCAACGTGGTCGCCATCGAGCTCCCGCCCCTGCGCGAGCGACGTCAGGACATTGCGCCGCTGGCGCGCCTGTTCGCCGCGCGCCTCGCAAAGCGGTTCGCCCGACCCTTGTCGCTCAGCGATGCCGCGCTCGCCTGGCTCGAGGGGCAGCAATGGCCTGGCAACGTGCGCGAGTTGGAGAACGCGATCGAGCGCGCCGCCGTGCTGTCGAACAAAGAGGCGCTCGAGCCTGAGGATTTCAGTCACGCCGCACGCCCCACGCCGCACGTTTCGTTGGGTACCCTCGACGAGGCGGTCGAGGCGGCTGAACGGCAGGCCATCGCCGCCGCCCTTGCGGCCTCCAACGGCAACCGCCGCGAAGCTGCCAAACGGCTCGGCGTGAGCCTGAGGACCCTGTTTTACAAGATTGACCGCTACGGGATCACCTAGACGTCTTCACACCTGGACGCCTCGCCTGACTGCAAGATTCTGCACTTGTGAAGCAAACTGCATGACCTTTCCAACCCGGTTTTCGATGTAACTCATTGTATTGTAGTGACTTAAAGCTAGGCACGGAACCTGTAATAAGGGCTGCCGAACGGAGGCGGACATGGGCCGAAAGGGTTTCAGCGCCATCGAATTGGTCATCGTCGTCATGCTGATCGGCGTCATCGCGTCAATCGGGTTTCCGCGGCTGCGCCGCGGGCTCGAGAAGCAGCGCATTCGGAATACCAAGGCACTGCTCGCCACGATGGTGGCAACCGCGCGCGGCACCGCGATACAGCGCGGGTGCGTAGCGACGATCAACTTCGCCACGGACAGTGTTTGGGTGACGGCCTGCGGTCTAACAGGGAATCCGCCGCCGGCGAACGTGCTCGTCGGTACCGCGAAGCGGGTCAAGGCTGACGTCAACATCACCCTGAGCGCGTCACAGGCCACGATCAGGTACGACCCCCGTGGCATGAGAATGCTGTTTCAGCCGACGACTGTTCGGGTCATCGGACCGAATTACCAGGACTCGGTGGTCATTAACGAGCTGGGGAGAGTGAAACGCCAATGAACACGATCAAGAACACCAAGGGTTTCACGATCGTCGAGATCCTGATCGCGATCATCGTGCTGACCGTCGGCATTCTCGCGCTCGTCACGTCGGCCGCGCTCGTCACGCGCATGATCGCGCGGGGCCAGCGTTCGGCAGACGCTTCGGCGTTCATGGCGCGGCGCGTGGAGCGGCTGCGCGCCATGGCCAGCGGGCAGCTGGCCGGCGCATGCGCGCTGCCATTGCCGGGCACCGACACTTTGTACCGCGGTTCGAACTGGGTCGCCGTCAACCGTTGGACCGTGACGCTGGTTCCAGGCCAGCTCCAGAATTACCGGATCAAGGTGGTCTCGACCTACAAGACCATCAAGAACCGGGTGCGCCGTGATTCCATGGAGACCACGTTCTCATGCGATCCCTACCTATGAGCCGCCGCGGCTTTACGATGATCGAGCTGATCGTCGCCCTCCTCCTCCTGGGCATCGTGAGCACCGCCATCTACCGCGTGCTGGTGAATAACCAGCGCGTGTACATGGCGCAGACGCAACGCATCGATTTGTCCCAGAACATCCGCGCCGCGAACTCGATCCTCTCGGCCGAATTTCGGGAGCTGGATGCATTCGATGGCGACGTCGTGGCCATCGGCCCGGACTCGATCGTCATTCGCGGGATGCGCTGGTTGAGCTTCGTCTGCGTCGCGCCCGAGCTCAACGGCAACAATCTGGGCAACCAGATGATCATCCGGGGCCGGCAGGTCGGCGATCCGATGTGGTTCGGGTCGCGCTACATCAACGAGGCCACGGACTCGCTGCTCATCTACCTCGACGGCAACCAGGTGACCCGCCTGGACGACTACTTCGTGCCAGCTCGTCTTGCCGCGACTCCAGGTAACCAGGAGTGTCCGGCGGTCGGCGCGATTCCTGCGCAGCCCGGCACCCGCATCGTGTTCGACGGGAATTTCCTCTTTGGAACGAACACTCCCGGCGCGATCACCGTTGGTGCTCCGGTGCGCGGGTTCGAGCGGGTCAAGTACAAACTGTTCCAGCCGTCCGGGGACACGCTGTGGTACATCGGATTCTGGCCCGCCGGGCAGACCAGCTACACCTCGCTGGTTGGTCCGGTGCTCCCGAATGGGCTGACGTTCCAGTATTTCAACGCGGCCGGTGCCGTGACCGCGGTCCGCAACCAGATCGCGCGGATCGACGTGACCGTCCGCGCGCGCAGTACCGCGCAGGTGCGTGCAGGTGGCGCCGCGCCGCGTCGCGCGATCGTCGACAGCATCACGTTTAGTGTGGCACTACGGAATAACCGGCGGTTCTAGGGCCGTCCGGAACTCTTGAAGGAGCAAGGTATGAAACGGATCCTGCGGGACGAGCGCGGCATGGCGCTCGCAGTCGCGATCTTCGCCCTGGTGGTCGTGGGCGCGCTGGTCGCGGGAGCGTTCTTCGCCGGCACCCAGGAGCAGCGGGTGGGCGAGAATCAGCGTCGCGTCATGACGTCCTTCGGTGTCGCGGAGGCAGGTGTCCAGGAACGGATGGTGGTGTGGGATCCGACGACCCAGAACCGCGTGAAGCAGTATCCCGAAAGTTCGGTCGTCATCCCAACGCTGCCCGCCCCAGGCGGGACCGGGAGCTACAACGGCACCTGGTACCGCATGGGCCCGAACGTCTTCCTGATCGATGTCACCGGTCGGGATGCGAACACGGGCGCGGGCACGGTCAGTAGCGGCGGTGGCGCGCGCCAGCGCATCGGCATGATCGCGCGGATTGCGCCAATCGAGTTCGGCATAAAGGCGTCGTTAACGACGCAAGGAACGGTGAAGGTCGGTGGTACCGCGGAGATCGACGGCGCCGATCAGATCCCCACCGGCTGGGCCAGCTGCGATCCTCCGGGGGCCCCGCAGGCGGGCGTCCGCAGTCCCAGCGGCGGCGTGGATACGACCGGCTCGGGTGAAGTTAACGGCTTTCCGCCGGTCGTGAGCGATCCGACGGTTGGGGACCAGACATTTACCACCTTCGGCGGCGCCACATACGCGCAGTTGGCCTCGCGGGCAAACGTCGTGGTCTCTGGGGGCAACATCAGTACCGCCCCGCGCGTCGTCAACGGCGTCTGCGACAAGACTGATCGGTACAACTGGGGTGATCCCCATAACCCGACCGCCCCGTGCGGCAATTACTTCCCGATCATTCACGTGACCGGAGACATGATCGTCAACACGGAGCAGGGGCAGGGTATCTTGTTGGTTGACGGCAACTTAATGGTCAACGGGTCGTGGGACTTCTACGGTATCGTGATCATTCAGGGCAACCTGACGACCGCCGGTGGTGGTAACGCCGACGCGCATTTCTGGGGCGGCGTCATGGCGAAGAACGCCGACCTCTCCACGGAGCAGATCAGCGGTCACGCGACCATGAACTTCTCTAGCTGCAGTATTCTAGCGGCTTTACAGGCTCAGAGCCCCATTTCGCCGATGCGGCAGCGGGGGTGGGTCCAGCTGTTCTAAAGTGGCCTAAGTGTCGGCAGGCAAAACAGTTGTTGCTTCGGGCTCAAGTCGATTCGAGGCTTGACAGGATAAGGGGCGGGGCCTATTGTAGTTTGCCCTCGCCCCTACTTGTCTCTGGACCAAAAGGCGCATATGGCCCTTTTTGGGTTACTGGGCGGCAAAAAAACCACGGTCGGCCTCGATATCGGCTCCGGCATCATCAAACTCGTGGTCGTCGACCACGGGGGCAGTGAGGCCGAGCTCAGCAAAGTGGCGACCACGGAGGTCGCCGCCGACGCCATTGTCGAGGGCGAGGTCATGGACCCCGGCCTGGTTTCGGAGGCTATTCGGGGTTTGTTCGAGGCCGCGGGCGTGAAGCGGAAATCGGTCGTCACGGCCGTCGGTGGCCGCGACGTGATCGTGAAGAAGATCCAGATGGACCGGATGAAAGAGGGGGACGCCCGCGAAGTCATCCGCTGGGAAGCCGAGCAGCACGTGCCGTTCGACATGGCCAACGTGGAGCTGGATTTCCAGATCCTCGATCCCGACGCCGAAGGTCTCCAGATGAACGTCCTGCTCGTCGCCGCCAAGCGCGAGCTGGTCGAGAGCCGTGTCGGGCTCCTGAGCGAAGCCGGTCTCGATCCCGCCATCATCGATGTCGACGCCTTCGCCATTCACAACGCCTTCGAGCTGAATCATCCCGACGCGATGCAAGGCGTCGTGGGTCTCGTCAACATCGGTCACGAAGTGACCAACGTGAACATCCTCGAGGACGGCATCCCCGTGCTGACGCGCGACCTGTCGGTCGGCACGCGGCGCTTTCGTGAAGACTTGCAGCGCGAAAAAGGTGTCGCGGCCGAGGAGGCCGAGCGGATCATCCAGGGTCAGGCGCAGCACGCCGATCTCGCCGGCTACGTCAGCGCGCGCGGCGAGGAAATCGCGGTTGGCGTGGAGCGCGCCGCGGCCTTTCTCGCGACCGCGTCGCGCTCGGCCGGCGGGCTGGCGCGGGTCTACACGACCGGCGGCGGCGCCCGGGTCCCGGGCCTCAATGAGGTGCTCGGCGCCCGGCTCAGAGTGCCGATCGAATTGGCCAATCCCGTGCAACGGCTGCGCGTGAAGGACGACGTGTTCGAGACCGTGCCGGTGGATGAGGTCGCACCGCTGCTCATGCTCGCGGTCGGCCTGGCGCTGAGGCGCGCCGCATGATTGAGATAAACCTCCTTCCAGGGAAGAAGAAGGTCGCCAAGGGAGCGGGCATGAAGCTGGCCATGCCCGACTTCAAGGCGATCATCGCGCAGGTCAAGGATCCCTGGCTGATCGGCGCCATCGTCGCGTGGGTGATCGTGGGCGGCGGTGGTGCGCTGCTCTTCATCACCGACCGCGCGCGCCTGCTGCGGGCGGAATCGCGCCTCGAGTCCGTGCGGGTGGAGAAGCGGCGCTACGACATCGTGATCGCGCAGAAGCGGCAGGCCGAGAAGGTACGCGACTCGTTGCTCTACGAGATCAACGTGATCCGGAGCATCGACGCGGACCGCTACGTGTGGCCGCACGTGCTCGATCAGGCCACCAAGGCGCTGCCGCCGTACACGTGGATCACGCGCGTCGGCACGGCGGGCGTGGGCATCCAGCCCGGCACGGGACAGGCCGGCGGGCCGCCGCCGTCGGGCGGCGTGGCGCCGGTCGATTCCGTCACCGGCCCCGTGGTGCGCGTGCAGATCGACGGCCGAACCGTGGACATCCAGGCGTACACGACGTTCCTGCGCCAGCTCGCCGCGTCACCCTGGTTTACGGACGTGACGCCCGCGAGCTCTCAGACGGTGATCGAAAACGATCGTCCGGTCACCGCGTTCCAGGTCACGGTCCGCTATCGGCTCGCGGATTCGGTCTACATCCGCACGGTTCCTTTCGTGCAGTCGGTGAGGTAGGGACATGGCGCTCGGTATCCCGACCGACCAACGCGGCCAGATCCTGGCGCTGCTCATTCTGGTCGCGCTGGCGGGCGGCTACTTCTTTTGGACCAAGAAGCACACCCCGGACGTGGAGCAGATCAACGCCGCGAACGCGGAGGCCGACAGCCTCGAGAGAATCGTCGCGGCCGCCAAGGCCGACCTGGCGAGCGGCAGCATCGAGGACCTGCGCCGCCGCGTGGAGGAGTACCAGGGCTCGCTCGAGATCATGCGGCGCCTGGTGCCCGAGCGCAACGAGGTCCCGACGCTGATCGACGACATCTCGACCAAAGCGAAGGTGCGCGGCGTGACCCTCGGCAAGATCCAGCCGCTGTCTCCCGATCCTGGCCAGCCGTTCGACACCTACCGCTACCGGCTCGAGGTCTACGGCCACTACGATCAGATCGGCGAGTATCTCGCCGACATCGCCTCGCTGCCGCGCATCGTCGTGCCGCAGGAGGTCACGCTGACCTCGGCGTCGCCGCAGGCGCAGAAGCTGCTCGCCGACACGGCGGGCGCGCTGCTCCTCGCCGAGTTCTCGATCCGCACCTTCGTCAAAGCGGCCGCGCCGCCGCCGGGCACGCAGCCCGCCGCGCGGCCAGGAGCCCCTCCCCGTGCGCGCAGCTAGCCTCGCGGCGGTCGCGCTGGTGATGCTGGTGGCGTCAGTTCCCGCGCAGCAGGGCGACAACGCGCGAGCGGGTGCCGACACCACGCGGCAATCCATGGTCCTGCTGCGCGAGGTGTTCGCGTA
The DNA here is from genome assembly GCA_050264615.1 of Gemmatimonadota bacterium. Lineage (GTDB taxonomy): Bacteria > Gemmatimonadota > Gemmatimonadetes > Gemmatimonadales > GWC2-71-9 > 20CM-2-65-7. The sequence continues at coordinate 5,538 of JBLNGI010000294.1, read as the reverse complement.
CGAAGGCGGCGGGCGCGATCCGTTCATGTCGCTGCTCCGCTCGGGCGACGTCCGGCCGCTGCTGTCCGATTTGAAGCTCACCACGATCGTCTATGACGGTCGGTTCGCGGCGCGCAGCGTCGCGGTACTCCGGGACATCACGAACCGGCGCATCTATCGGGTGAAAGCAGGCGATATCATCGGGCGCCTGAAGGTCACGCAGATCCGGCCCCGGGAGATCGTATTCACTGTGCAGGAATTCGGCTTCGAGCGGCAGGAAACGCTGTCGCTCGGCCGGCAGGAGGAGACGCCATGATGGCTCTAGCTCACCTCGCCTTGCTCGCGATCGTCGCTCCCCGGGCCCTTGCGGGGACGACGATTCGCGACGGCGAGGTGCGGGGTGTGAGCGTGGTTCCGGCGGCCGGCAAGGTCGAAGTCGTCATCGACCTGCAGGGCGCCGCGCTGATCAACGATTTCACGCTCGCCAGTCCCGCGCGGCTCGTAATCGATCTCCAGGGCGCACGCCTCAACGCGCCCGCCAGGCTGTACGACGGCAAGAATCGCGGCGGCGTGCGCAACGTGCGCTACGCGCAGTTCAAGCCCGACGTCGTCCGCGTCGTGATCGATCTGGACGCGCTCAAAGACTATGAAGTGGAACGCGTGGGCGGCCAGGTGCGCGTCCGCATCGGCACCGAGCGCAGCACGTTCGCGGCGTGGTCGAGCAACACGGTGGCTCCGACCGTCCTCGCGGCGCGGGCGCCCGCTGCCGCACCTGCCGTCACCGGTGGTCCGGAAACAGCGGCGCGCGTGACGACGCCGAGTCTCGGCCGTTCGATGTCGATCGAAGAGTATCTCGCCGCGCACCGCGCCGACGCCGCCCAGTCGCAGGCGCCGCGCATCACGGTGCAGTGGGACAACGCCAGCATCGAAGACGTGATCGCGGGCTTCGCGGCATTCAGCGGCCGGACGATCATCCTCTCGAAGGGGATTACGGGCAACGTCACGGCCGAGATCAAGAACCAGCCGTGGGATCTCGCGCTCAACGCGGTGCTCGAGTCACAGGGGCTCGCGGTCCAGCTGCTGCAGGGCGGGATCTTCAACGTTGTTAGCAAGGTCGAGCTGGCGCGCGCCGACTCGACCGTGCCGATCACCACCCGCCTGGTGCGCATCAACTATGCCAAGGCGACCTCTCTGGTCCCGTCGGTCGCGTCGATCGTCTCCAAGCGCGGCCAGGTCGTTGCCGACTCGACCAGCAACTCGCTCGTCATCACCGAAGTGACCTCGCGCATCGATGATGTCGTCGAGTTCGTGAAGGGGCTCGACCTGCGCACGCCGCAGGTTTCGATCCAGGCCAAGATCATCTTCGTTGACCGCACCGATGTCGAAGAGCTGGGCGTGAAGTACGATCTGGGCACCACGAACCAGTTCTTCAACAAGCTCATTCAGCGGCCTGATCCGCGCACCGCGGAGCCGATCGATACCGACCTGGACGGCGTCCCCGACGCCCTCGTCCCGACGGAAAACTTCCCGGCCAACGAGAACATCGTCGCGCTCGGCGGCAACTCGCTCTCGGCGCTCGGCAACGCGAGCCAGGAAGTCATCAACCCCGCGCTCGAGCTGATCTTCTCGACCGCGATCGGCAACTTCGATCTGACGACGTTCGTGCAGGCGTTGCAGCGCGTCGAGCTGGCCGACATCCAGGCCGAGCCGACGATCACGACGCTCGACAACCGCTCGGCGCAGATCCTGGTCGGTGACCGCGTCCCGATTCGCGTGATCGACGTGAGCGCCGGCGCCGCGACCCAGCAGAGCCAGCCGCGCGCCACGGTGTCGTTCGAGCAGACCGGTATCAACCTGAAGGTCACGCCGCACGTCACGGCGAACCGCCAGATCCTGATGGAAGTGCACGCCGAGCGCTCCAACGTGCGGCCGGCGTCGGTGGACATCGGCTTCACCTTCCAGACGCAGCAGGCGGACAACCAGCTGCTCGTGAATGACGGCGAAACGGCTGTGATCGGCGGACTTACGGTGACTGAGGTCACGGTAACCAAGTCCGGAATTCCTTTCCTTGTAGATCTGCCGATTCTGGGCAAGCTGTTCGGGTTCACGTCCCAGACGGAGAACCGGCGCGATCTGCTCATTCTGATCACGCCACACATCATCGACGATCTCGTCGCGCCCACGGGCCAGTAAGCACGCGGGTCGATATAGGCCGGGAGAGGTTATGCGGGTGATCACACGTGGTACCGCACTGTGGGGAATTAGCGCCCTCGCGCTCGCCATCTGGGCGTGCGAGACGACGCGTAATCCTGGCGGCGTCCAGCACGACGTCACCGAACCCGCGATCACGTTGACCGTCACCGGGTCCGACACGCAGGACATCGCCAGTGGTCTCCAGTTCGGCATCTCGGCAGTCGACAACCTGGCGCTGAAAAGCATCGAGCTCACGTTCAGCGGTGGCCTCATCGCCACGCTGGACACCACCTTCACCGGCCAGGTGAAGACCTACTCGGTCAATCGCCACCTCACGTTCTCCCCGAACTCGGGCGCGGGCGGCAGCATTCAGATCGTCGGCCGCGCCACCGACGGCGCGGGCAACTGGGCCGAAGACACGATTTCGATCTTCCTGAACAACGTACAGGCGCTGCGGGTGCGGCTGGTGCTGCCGTCCCCGGGCGCGCTCGCGTCCACGGGGAAGGGATTGCCGATTGACGTGATCGCGGTGCAGAACTCCGGTATCGCGAAAATCGGGTTCCTGGTCTCTCCCGCCGCGAGCGTCACGAACCCGACCACACCCCCGAACGACTCGGCCATCTATGCGGCGCCGTTCGCCGATTCGGTCGAGTATCAGGACACCATCATCGTCGTGCCGTCGAGCGGCACGTTCAACGTGGCCGGGTTCGCGGAGGACTCGGCGGGCCGGCGCGGCTTCAGCAGCGTCGTCACGGTACAGATTCAGTCGGTCGCGACCGATGTCACCCCGCCCGAGGTCGCGCACCGCATCGGCGAACGCGTCGAGGTGGACGATACGATCCACGTGCGCGCGCAGGATCCGAGCGCGATCTCGTGGATCGGGTTCCGCGTCGACACGAACGGCGCGGTCAGGAAGTTCGACACCGTCAACGTCTCGGCCGGCAACCTCACCGACGTCACCCGGCACTTCACACTCGGGCTGCAGGGGCTCAACCCGCTGCCGCGCTCGGTCGTGGTGCGCGGCTACGCCTGCGACGCGGCCGTCGCGCGCAACTGCTCGTTCACCAACAGCACGACGCTGATCCCGAGCCCGCCGATCATGCGGACCAAGGGCGGCGCGGTGTCGACCTACCAGCCGCGCTGGGCCCCGATGGCGCTGATCGACACGGTGATCGTCGTGGCCGGCATCACGCGAGCGCTGCCGTTCGGCGGCAGGATCGCGGACGCGATCTTCAACGGGAACGACAGCAGCCTGTACTTGACGAACCCCGTGCTCGGTCGCGTCGAGGTCTTCCAGGTCGCCAATACGGCGTTCGTCGCCAGCGGTATCCCGACCGCCGGTCCGCTGCCGTGGGGCATCGCCCTCTGGCCCCGCGATACCCTGGGCAACTACAAGGACACGATCATCGTCGCCAATTCGGGCGGTACCGAGCTGTCCGTCATCGACGCGCGCGCGGCCGTGCGGCGCCTCGCGTGGCGGCAGGACCTGCCGGACTATCTGATCGAGACGTATCGCGTGCTGACCAATCCGCTCCGCGAGCAGATCCTCGTCTTCGACGTGTCCGACCGGCCGCAGTACGTGGCGACGGTATGTCGCGTGACGAGCGGGACGCCCAACTGCCATAGCGACTCCGTCTTTGCGATCTATTCGACGACGCCGACGGCGAGCAGCTCGGCGCCGTTCTCGAACCGCGCCACACTGCGCATGGAGAAACTCATCAACACGTCGGACACGGCGCAGCTGTTCGGCCACCTGTTCTGGGAGCTGGCCGGCGACAGCACGCTTTCGAGCGACGGCCGGGACACGCTGCGGATCGAGCTGCGGCGCGGCCGGCCGTACAACCAGCAGAAGGTCATCCTGTCGGCCTGCGCGGGCGTCACGATCGAACTTGCACGGTTCGGGCTGGGTGACTCGACCTATGTCCGGAACTCGGGGAATTTCACGCACGCGATCCTCGGCGAAGGCGGGAGCATCACGACCGCGTTTGCGCGCGTCGTCGGATACACGACGAAGGCGCCGTTGCAGCATGGGCTCGTCAGCCCGTTCCCCACGGGACGTGTTTGTGCGACGAATGCGGCCCGCGATACCCTGGGCCGCCCGATCGTCAGTGACAGCGGCGAAAACCACCGCGACCTTGGCATGACGCCGGCAATCGACGTGAGCGACTTCATCAGCAACACCGGCGTCAACATCAATTCGGTCGCGACGAACTTCAACGGCGGGACGAACCTCGTCCGCGCCGACTCGATCTACTTTCTCGATGAGGGGATGAAGCTCAAGGGTACCGTGGAGGCGCCGCTCGGGGCATTCGGCATGGACATGAACTACAACCATGCCTTCCTCGCCGGCAATCCGGGGACCCCGACGTTCCCGCCCGGCACCGGTAACCCCAATGACCGCATAGCGTTCTCGGCGCGGCCTGACGGGAATATCGACGTCTGGGATACCTTCTTCTATGGACGCGTTGGCGGGATCGTGGTGCGCGACCCCATCATTGGCCCGTTGCGCGTCGCCCGGAACCGCAACAACACGCGGCAGTGGCTGTTCGGGGTCACCGCCGCCGGCGTCGTCATGGTCGAGCTGCCGGTGATCACCAACCCGTTCCCTGCGCGGCCGCCATGGGGGCCCACCATCCGGTGACGCCGGCGCCTTCGGGCCCGGGTATGGATACGCGAGCCCGACGAGAGGTCGGGCTCGCCTGTTATAGGGCCTCACCCCCTGACCCCCCTCTCCCGTCGGGAGAGGGGGAACGATAGGAGAGTATAGAGACGATGCCTTTTCGGTTCACAACGGCAGGCGAATCGCACGGGCGCGGCCTGGTGGGAATCCTCGAAGGGATTCCGGCGGGCCTGCCCCTGTCAACCGCCGACGTGGACGTGGAGCTCAAGCGGCGCCAGGGCGGCTACGGCCGCGGCGCCCGCATGAAGATCGAATCCGACCGCATCGAATGGGTCTCTGGCGTGCGCGCCGGCGAGACGCTGGGCTCCCCCATCGCCATGCTGGTCTGGAATCGCGACTGGGAGCACTGGCAGGATGTCATGGCGCCCGAAGCGGACACCACACCCGATCCGCTCGGCCGGCGCCGCCAAGTCACGCGTCCCCGTCCGGGGCACGCCGATCTCGCCGGCTCGCTCAAATACGACCGCACCGACGCACGCGATATCCTGGAACGAGCGAGTGCGCGGGAGACGGTTGCGCGTGTGGCGTGTGGCGCAGTGTGTAAGAAGCTGCTGAAGGAATTTGCGGTCGAAATCGGTTCCTATGTCGCGGAGCTCGGAGGCGTCGTTGGCCGGGGCCGCCCCCCCCCCCCCCCGGGCCGGGGGGGGGGGGGCCGGCCGCCGCCGGGGGGGGGGGGGGGGGGGGGG
>JBLNGI010000293.1:0-15235 GCA_050264615.1 Gemmatimonadota bacterium | reverse complement strand
TGGCACCAACGTGAGCGCCACTCCGAGCGCGAGGGCCCATCGTGGCGGAGGTCCGGCGCGCGCCAGCCACCGCACCACGCGTGCCAGACCAATGCCGGCAAAGACGCCCCACATCTGGAAGCTCACCACGAAGAAATAGTCGCGCTCGCGTACTTCGTGCTGATCCATCGTCGTGAACCGGTCCCAAAACAGCGAGAACCCGGGCTTGAAGTTCATGTAGATCACGAGCCCGACGCCGGTGATCAGCCAGAGCACGAGCAGCAGCCGCGCGATGCCGACGTCGCGCTGACGGGCGAAATCGAATCCGAACACGCCGAGGCCGGTGAAGACGAGCACCAGGACAATGGTGGCGGGCAGCGGCAGCGTGCGCCCCCACTGCCACGCGCAATACTGGAAAAAGTTGACGAACTGATACCCGAACATCGTGAGCGTGCGGCCCGGGTTGTCGGGACCCGGCAGGACGGTGGGATTGTCGAGCAGCCCCCGGCTCCCAAACTGCTCACGTCTGATGACCGCGAGCAGGTTCGTCCAATTCTCCGGGTTCGCTTCGTCGAGCAGCGGCTGCAATCCGGAGCGGATATAGATGAAGGCGTACGTCGAAATGCCGACGGCCGCGACGGCGATGGCCAGCAACGGGAACGCGACGGAGCCCTGGACCACGCAGGCGACGAGTGCCGCCAGCACCAGGACGCCGCCCACAATGAGCAGCGGCGTGCTGCCCAACCCGACCGCGATCAGCTCGATCCAGAGCGCGCTCAGCGCGCTCCACTCGGCCCACTCCATGCGCCGCTCCGCGGGGTCGGCGGCGGGCTGCGCGCGCAGGGTGTGGACGATGAACAGCGACACCGCCGGGCCGACGAGCAGCGCGAGCAGATGATTGCCGATCGACAGCGCGGCGACGTACACGATGAGCAGCTGGAGGTGCGGAGCTTCCGGGGTGCCGCGCACGTCGCGCCAGCGCAGGCACAGCCAGCAGATCGCGGCGATGCTGAACGTCGCGACGGTATAGACCTCGGTCTCGTTGCTGTTCTGCCAATTGGTGAATGAGAACGCCGAGAACAGCGCCGCCGCGGCAGCGCCACCGATCCGCAGCCACGGCACCTCGCCGACCAGGACCCGGTGCGCTACCAGGAACAGGCACCCCGCTCCAGCCGCGGAGAAGCACGCGCTCATCAGATTGAGCCGCCAGGCGTATCCGCCGAGGATCACGACGTCGCCCCACACATGGCCGAGCATGACGAACAACGGCGTGCCGGGCGGATGCGGCACGCCGAGCACCTTGGCGGCGGTGATGAACTCGCCCGCGTCCCACAGCGTCACGCTGGGTGCGAGAGTGATCACATAGCCGATGAGGACCAGGAAGGCGACCGCGGCCGCCTCCCGATAGGGAGGCTTAGGTGGCAGGCTGCGTCACCCGCTCGCCGCCCTCGAGATGAGAGACGGCACCGGAGAGGAGGTCGCGCACCTGTTGCGGCGTCAGGTGGCGATACAGCAGGCCGTGACTGGCGACGGAAATCGTCGACGTCTCCTCCGACACGACGAGGACGGTCGCATCGGTCTCTTCCGAGAGCCCAAGCGCCGCCCGGTGCCGGGTGCCGAGCGACTTGTCCGCCACCTTGAACTGCGTGAGCGGCAGCACGCACCCGGCCCCGATGATCTGGTCGCCGCGGATCAAGATCGCGCCGTCGTGCAGCGGCGAATACGGCGTGAAGATCGTCGTGAGCAGGTCGGCCGAGACCTTGGCCTCCATCGGCACGCCGGTGGTAATGAACTCCTCGAGCCCGATGTCCCCTTCCACGGCGACGATCGCCCCCGTCCCCGCGCGCGACAGGCGGTCGAGCGCCTCGGCGATCTCTTCGGCGACCGATTGTCGATCGCTGCGCGAGAAGGCGCGCATGAATCGCGACTGCCCGAGGCGGGCCAGCGCGTTGCGCAGCTCCGGCTGGAACACGACGATCGCCGCGAACGCGCCGTAGGTGAACACGACACCGAGCAGGGTGCTGATCATCGTGAACTTCGCGAACACGGCGATGAAGTACGTGAGCGACAGGATCACGAGCCCGATGACGATCTGCAGCGCGCGGGTGCCCACCAGGAACAGCAGGAACCGGTAGATGACGAACGACACCAGCAGGATCTCGAACAGATCCGGCCAGAGCCTGGGAGAGAGGAACTTAAAGGCGTCTACGTTCACGTTGGGTTCGTCGTAGCGCTCGCCAGTGCAAGGGCTTCGCGGGTCAGCGCGACATCGTGTACCCGGAACAAACGCGCCCCCCGTTCCCACGCGAGGGCGCAGGCGACGGCCGTGGCGCGATCGCGATCCTCCACGGGCCGGCCAGTCGCCGCCCCCAAAAAGCGCTTCCGCGACAGGCCGACGGCTACAGGATAGCCAACCGCCACGATCGTTGCCAGTTCATCGAGCAGGCGAAGATTCTGGGTCGCGGTCTTGGCAAACCCGAACCCCGGATCCAAAACGATCCGTTCTCGGGCGATCCCGCCCCGCTCCGCCTGCTCGGCAAGGATCTCGAGCTCCGCGGCGACCTCGGCGGTGACGTGCCCGTACTGCGCGTGATCGTCCATCGTGGCGGGGGTACCTCGCATGTGCATCAATATCAGACCCGCCTGGGCATCTCGCGTGACCGTCGCCAGGTTGGAGTCGAACCGCAGACCCGACACATCGTTGATCACTGCGGCACCCGCATCGAGCGCCGCGCGCGCGACTTCGGCCTTCCGGGTGTCGACCGAAATCGGACCCACATTGCGCCTTGCGAGACCGGATATCACCGGCACAACCCGGGCGGTTTCTTCTTTCGCGGAGACGGGTGCGGCGCCGGGCCGGGTGGATTCCCCGCCGACATCGAGCAGCTGGCACCCGTCGGCCATCAGGCTTCTGCCGTGCTCGATCGCGGCGTCCGCTGAGGGCAGATGGCCACCATCGGAAAACGAATCGGGTGTGACGTTGACGATGCCAATGATTACGGGCTTCTCGAGCGACAACTCGCCGCCGCGTATCGCCCACTTGCGGGCCGGCTCTGCACGCGCCGCGAGAACCCGGCCGAGCGCCGGCGCGAGACGCGCGAGTTCGTGCGGCGCGCGGTCATAGCGGGCGAGCGGCGCGATGCGGCTCGCGGCGCCGGACACGAGGGCCCATCCCTGTCCCGTCAGGACATCGACGCCGGACTTCGTTCCCCAATGCACGAGGGCCTCGCGCTCGTCCTCGTTGATGTCTTCGATGAGCAATACGAGCGGTTGGATGCCGGTCGCGGCGAACCAGGCGGGCTGCCCCTCCCAACCACGCGCCGCGAGGGCCGCACGCACCGCTTCCGGTGTGTGCGCGGCGAGCGCGGTGACGTTCATCGGGGACTCGGGCCTAGGGCCGGGGGCCCAGGGGCTGCACTACCGTAGCGCCTGGACCACTTGCAAACGGGCCGCGCGCCACGCGGGGAAGAAACCGCCGACGATGCCCATCACGACACCGAACGCGATCCCAATCCCGAGCAACCAAGGCGTGATACGGAAGCTGAACGCAAACTCGCTGAAGCTCGTCCAATTGGTCGTGCTCGTAACGATGCCGTTCACGGGCAACGCCAGGAGCGCGCCGAGGACCGCTCCCACGCCCGCGATCAGCACGGACTCGGCCAGGAAACTCATCAGCACCTGCCAGGGACGGAAGCCGAGGGTGAGCAATACCGCGATCTCCGGCGTCCGCGAACCGACCGCTGCATACATCGTGTTGACCGCGCCGAAGATCGCGCCCACCGCCATGATGCCGGTGACGACGATCGCCAGAGCGCGCAGCATGATTCCAGCGACGCCGGTCTGCCCGGCGTAGAACGTCGACTCGCGATGCAGGTCCACGACCGTCTGCGGGTCGCTCTCGATGGCGCGCTTCGCCTCGTCGAACGCGCCCGGATCCTTCAACCGGAACGTCACGGACTGAAAGAACTCTCCCCGAAACACGGGCATGACCTGCTCGTTCTCGGCCCAGATCTCGGACTCGAATGCCGAGCCGCCGGCGGAAAAATGACACACGACGTTCCAATCCCGCCCGGCGAACCGGAGCGAAGAGCCGACCTCGAGACGCTCAAATCGCCCGAGCAGCTTGCGTCCCACGCAGATCTCGAGGCGTCCTGACTGCGGCCGGTTTCCCGCGATGACGTCCAGGTTATTGCGAACGGTCCAGGCTTGGTCGCTGACGCCACGCACCACGACATTCGCGACCGACGTTGTATCGCGCGGGCGTGGCAGCGGGATCAACACGTACACCTCGGGACTGACGAGCGGCCGGCCGTCCCGACCAGTTGCGACGTGCGGAGAAGACGCGAGCAAGCGCGCGGTCTCGCGAGAGAGGCCGCTCGACAGCTCGGAATCGGCCCCCTTGCGCAGCACCACCACGTTACGATCCGAGCCCGTGCTCGCCAGCGCCGCGCTAAAACCCTGCCCCAGCGCCAGCATCGCGATGAAGACCGCGACGACCAGCGCGATGCCCACGGCTGTGAATGAGCTCGACACGGGTCGCTGCATCATGCTGCGGGCGTTGTAGACGATCGGGATCATTCGACCTTCCGCAGGGCCTGGATGATAGGCATGCGCGCGGCGCGCAGCGCGGGGATCAGCCCGCTGGCGAGCATCAACACCAGCGTGATCACCGCGCCCCACGCCATGGTCGCCGCCGTCACGTGGAATCCCGGCAGAAAGCCGAATCCATTGAAATTCACCAGCGGAGGGAGGGCCTTCGCGATGCCCAGCCCCAGGGCCGACCCGATGATCGCGATGACACCGGCCTCCGCCATCACAAGCCCGAACAGCGTGCGATCCGAATAGCCGATCGTTTTCATGATTGCGAGTTCGCCGGTTCGCTCATTCGAGCTCATCATCATCGCGTTCGCGGTGACGAGCAGGATTGCGAAGACGACGGCAGTGCCAATGAACCCGAGCAGCATGCTCAGGTTCCCCAGCATCCCGGCGAAACTGGCCTGGAATGCCTGTTCCGTTCCGGTCTTGGTGGCCGTGCTCGAGTTCCGAAACTGGTCGTCGAGCGCCTTCGCGACTGTTCCGGCGTCGGCGGTGCTATCCATCTCCACGATGAACCAGCCCGCCACCCCCCAGCGGCCCACGCGCTCGTCGAAATAATCCCAATGAAAGAACATCGCGTCGTCGCCGATGGCGGGATTGGTGGGCGTGTAGATGCCGCGGATCGTGAACGTCCAGTCGCCTGGAAAGATGGTGCCCTGCAGCGTGACGTTCTGGCCAAGCTTCCAGCCGAAGCGTTCGGCCAACCGCGTTCCGATGACGGCGGCAGTTTTCTCACGGAGGAACGCTTCTTTCTGTTCCGGCGGCATGACGACTTCGGGATACATGGCGAGATAGGACTCGGGGTCTATCGCGAACTGCCCGAAGAACGCCTTGTTGTCGCTGTACTTGCCGCCGAACCAGTTCGCCCAGGTGACGCTGTGTACGCCGCGCACGCTCTTGATTTTGTTGGCGTACGCCACCGGCATCGGGAAGACGAGCCCTGTGGCATTCAGCGTGACGAGGCGGCGCGCGCCCCCGAACTGCGCATTGGTTCGCAGGGTCGTGAGCACCGACCGTAACGAGGCGAAGAGAAACAAGGCGGCGAGGACGCTCAGAATGGTGAGGGTCGTGCGAATCTTGTGCCGGCCGAGATTGGCGAGAACCAGCGGCAGGAACTTCATCCCGCCTTCTCCAATACGCCCTTGTCGAGATGCAGCGTCGCCTTCGCCATGGCAGCGGCATGGGCGTCGTGCGTGACGATCAGCACGGTCTTGCCGAACTCGGTGTTCAACCGTCCCAGCAGCGTCAGAATCTCCTGCGAGCTCTTGGCGTCGAGCTGACCAGTCGGTTCGTCGAGCAGGATCAACGTTGGATCAGCGACAATGGCCCGCGCGATCGACACCCGCTGCTCCTGGCCGCCGGAAAGCTGGCGCGGGTAATGGTCCAGGCGATCCGAGAGACCCACCACGTCCAGCGCAATACGTACGCGCTCGTCACGCTCCTTGCGCGACAACCTAGTGAGCAACAGCGGCAGTTCGACGTTCTGAAACGCGGTCAGCACCGGCAGGAGGTTGAATGACTGAAACACAAAGCCGATGTGCCGCGCCCGCCAGGCAGCGAGCGCAGACGCACTCATCCCGCTCACCACGGCGCCGCTGACGGTGATGGTCCCGCTCGTGGGCTTGTCGAGGCCGGCGATCAGGTTCAACAGCGTGGACTTGCCGCTCCCCGAAGGACCCATGATCGCGGTGAAACTGCCTTTTTCGAAGTCGAGGGTGAGATTCTCGAACACTTCAACCTTTTGTGTGTCGCGCTGGAATGACTTATGGACGTCGCGAATCTCGACTAACGCCATGGGAGTCCTGTGAGGATGGTGAACGTACGTCGTGCGTCGTGCGTCGCGTGCGTTACGGCCCTACCTTAACGCGTTGACCTTCGCGGGGAGTTTCAACACCTGCCATCAGCAACTGCTCGCCGCCCGAAAGGCCGGACCGAATCTCGCGGAAGTTACCGCTGACGGGACCTGCGTCAACGTCACGTCTCTGTAAACGCCCGTCGCGGATGATCCACACGACGGATCGTCCCTCCTCCGAACGCACGGCTGCGGCGGGCACCATGATCCTCGGCCGCTGGACCACTCCCGCGGACTCCGCTCGCGCGGCGCGCGGCGGCTCCAGAAACTCCACCTTCGCCCCCATCTCGGTGAGAATCCGCGGATCGCGATCGACGATGGACACCTTCACCTGCACCGTGGCACGCTGGCGATCGGCCGTCGGCACGACCTGACGCACCGAGCCACGAAATGACGTGTCGGGATAAGCGTCCAGCGTGATGCGCGCCTGCTGGCTGCTCGAGATGCGCGCGATGTAGGCCTCGTTGACGTCCACCTCCACCTCGAGCGTCGCGAGATCGGCCATCGTCACGACGGCGCCGCGCGTCAACCCGCCCCCGACCGACGGCGCCACGACCTCGCCGACCTCGGCTTCCTTGCGGAGCACCGTGCCGGTGAACGGCGCGCGAATGTACGTGTTCTCGAGATTCGCCTGGGCGACGCGCAGCCCCGCCGCCGCCGCATCCACGCGCGCCGACTGCGCATTGAGACGTGCGTCGGCCTGCTGGACCCGACTCTCGGCGTTCTCCACTTCCTGGGGAGATACGAGGTTGGGGTTTTGGGTACGGACGTCACGCACGCGAACGTATTCTCGCTGCACCTGATCACGATCTGACTGCGCTTCGATCAGCGTCGCTTTCGCACTCGCGAGCTCCGCTTCGGCCTGGCCGACCGCGGCGGTGTAATCGGCGTTGTCGAGGCGCGCGATAATGGTACCCTTCTCGACACGCGACCCTTCGCTGACATTGAGCATGGCGAGCCGGCCGGGGATTTTCGCGGAGACGGCGGCCTTGGTACGGGCCACGACGTAGCCATTCGCCACCACGGCGACCGCACCGCCGCCGCCCGGCGCCGCCCCATCGCCGCCCGGCGCCGCCGCAGTTACCGTGACCACCTGCACCGGCACGGCCCCCCCCCCGCGCCGCGCCACCAGCCACACGACCGCGAACACCAGCACCGCGGCGCCCACCAACCACAGCACACGACCCAGCGCCCGCTTGACCGCGGGCGGTGGGTCGTCGCGATTGATCCGAAGTTTGGAGAGGTCTGCGGTTCCGGTGGCGCTCACGCCCCGGCGGGCTCAGGCGGCGGATTGCGGAGGATGCCGCCGGACGTGCGTTGCGACGGCTTCTCCTGTTCCTGCTCGCTCTCGGTGCGCACCGGCGGGGCCGGAGGCACGTACGGCGGCAACGGCTTGCCGGCAACCACCATCTCGACCTGCTCGCGTTCCAGCGTTTCGCGCTCGAGCAGGGCAGCGGCGAGGCGGTCCAGCGCGGCGCGCCGCTCCGTGAGGATCCGCGTCGCCTCGCTGTAGGCGTTCGTGAGGATGCTCTTCACTTCTTCATCCACGAGCTGCGCGGTGCGGTCGGAGATCTCCCGGCGCTGCACGACCTCGCGGCCGAGGAAGATCTCCTGCTCCCGGTCGCCCACGGCGATCGGCCCGATGACGTCGCTCATACCGAACTGCGTGACCATGCGCCGGGCGATGTTCGTCGCTTGCTGGATGTCTTGCGCCGCGCCTGTCGTCACTTTCTCCGGCCCGAACACCAGCTCCTCGGCCACCCGGCCGCCATACGCCATGCAGAGCCGCGACTCGATCGATTGCTTGGTGTACTTGTGCAGCTCCTCTTCCGGCAGATACGCGGTGAGACCCAGAGCCCGGCCGCGCGGAATGATCGTCACCTTGTGCAGGGGGTCGGCGCCCGGGACGGTGAGACCCACCAGGGCGTGGCCTGCCTCGTGGTACGCCACGAGGCGCCGCTCCTCGTCGGAGAGCACGCGGCTCTTCCGCTCGAGGCCCAGCATCACTTTGTCCTTGGCGTCCTCGAGATCCTGCATATCGACCTGCGACTTGTTGCGCCGCGCCGCGAGCAGCGCGGCCTCATTGATGATGTTCGCCAGCTCCGCGCCGGCCAGACCGGGTGTCCCGCGGGCGATGCGTTCGAGATTCACACCGGGGGCCATCGGAATCTTGCGCGCGTGCACGCGCAGGATCTGCTCGCGACCCTTGAGATCGGGCATATCCACCACGATCTGGCGGTCGAACCGCCCCGGCCGCAGCAGCGCGGGATCGAGAATGTCGGGCCGGTTGGTCGCGGCGAGCAGGATGACGCCTTCGTTCGATTCGAAGCCGTCCATTTCCACCAGCAGCTGGTTCAGCGTCTGCTCGCGCTCGTCGTGCCCGCCGCCGAGGCCGGCGCCGCGATGGCGGCCGACCGCGTCGATTTCGTCGATGAAAATGATGCACGGGGCATGCGCCTTGCCCTGCTCGAACAGATCGCGCACGCGCGAGGCGCCGACGCCGACGAACATCTCCACGAAGTCGGAGCCCGACATCGAGAAGAAGGGACGGCCCGCTTCACCGGCTACGGCCTTGGCGAGCAGCGTCTTCCCGGTTCCGGGCGGCCCCACGAGCAGCGCGCCCTTGGGCAGCCGGCCGCCCAGGCGCTGGAATTTCTGCGGGTCCTTGAGGAAGTCGATGATCTCCTCGAGCTCCTGCTTGGCTTCATCGCAGCCCGCGACGTCGGCGAACGTGACTTTGGGCGTGTCGCCAGCGAGCAGTTTCGCCTTGGACTTGCCGAACGCGAACGCGCGGTTTCCGCCCTGCTGCATCTGGCGCAGCATGAAGATCACGAGGCCGAAGATCAGCAGGTACGGCAGGAACGTCAGCAGCACGACGCCGAACGACTGGCCGGATTCGCGCGCGCGCACGTCCACGCCCTTCGCCGAGAGACTCGCGACAAACTCGTCCTTCGCCTCGAAGGGGAGCAGCACGTTGAAGCGCTCCACCGTCTGGCGCTTGACCACGACCGGCCGCTGGAAGGTGCCGCGGACTTTCTGCCGCTCGGCGATCTCGACCGCCGAGATGTTGCCCGCGTTCAGCTCTTCCATGAACTGGCTGTAGGTGATTTCCGCTTCTTCACGCCGGCGGCTCGAGGCGAGCTGCACCAGCGCAATGGTCCCGACGATGAGTAGCGCCCAGAACGAGAGCGTCCGCAGCATCCGGGCCCAGTTGAATTCCCGCGGGGGCGGGGGGAGACGATTGGCCATCTACGTCAGGCTCGCGATATAAGGAAGGTGCCGGAAGTTCTCCGCGTGATCCAGGCCGTATCCGACCAGGAACAGCGTTGGCGCATCGAGACCCACGTACTTCGCTTCCAGCTCCAAACGATCAGCCACATGTTTGTGCAACAGCGCGCAAATCTCCAGGCTGCGCGGCCGCCGCTGCTTCAGCAGCGCGACCAGCTTGTTCAGCGTCTTGCCCGTGTCGATGATGTCCTCGACCAGCAGGATGTGCTTCCCCTCCAGCTCGGTCTCCGGATCATATACCAGCCGCACGTTGCCGCTCGATACCGTGCCTTCGCCGTAGCTCGAGGCTACGATGAAATCGACCTGGAGTGGCCGGTCGATTTTGCGCACGAGGTCGCTCAGAAAGATGAAACTGCCCTTGAGCAGGCCCAGCACGAGCAAGTCGCCGTCGGGATAGGCCGCCGTGATCTCGCGCCCCAGGGACTGCACGCGCCGCGCGATCGTCTCCTCGTCGAAGACGATCCGCTTGAGCTCACGCCCGCCGGTCTGTTTCTGCTTCGGAACCGTACCCGATAACATCCAGCCTCACCGCCCGAGTTCCAGGCGCCGGTACGCCTGCCGCACTACGGCAGATGCCCGGCACCCACAGAATGGTTTCACCTCTGCTTACTACGGGATAGCGCTGCCGCACGCTTCGCGGGACCCGCGCTTCCATTAATAGACGCCGCAACGGCCGATGCCCGACGCCGCCCAGCGGAACCAGCGTATCGCCCTGGGCGGGCGCCCGGATCTCCCACGCCGCGCTGTCCACCCATGTCGTCCACGTCGCGCGCTCAACGCGCTCGGGCGCGGCGCCCGGCGACCACGTAATCTCGTATTCGCCGAACAGCGCTGAACCGCGCTCGCCGCTGGGCGAAATCCGCTCGAGGGCACAATCGAAGCCGACCGCCTGACTTACCTGGAGCCGGTCGAACACGACTTCGGCCGACCAGCCTCGCCCCAGTTGGAGCCGTCGACCGGAAGGTCGCTTGGCCAGCTCGACGATCCGGCGCGCGCGGGCGGGGCCCAAGACGAGACCAACCCGGCGTGCCGCCGCGCGCAAGAGCGCGACCGACAATGCGTTATCATAGCCGCACAGGACGGCCCGGGCAACGTCGAATGCATTCGGCCGCACGTCTAGTGCCAAATCGGGGACCAAATCGAGCATCTGATCCCAAGCGCGCGCGTCGCGCGCCGCATGGCGACCCTTGGCGAGCAAGTCGCGGCGCAGGCGCGGGCCGAGTCGTTCCTGCAGTAACGGCAGGAGCGTGCCGCGCACCCAGGACCGCAGATGGCGCGGGTCGCGATTCGCGGGATCGTCGTGCACGGGAAGCTCGCGCGCCGCGGCGTAGTCGGCGAGCTGGCGCCGCGAGAACGGCAGCAAGGGCCGCACCAGCCCGCCACGCGATTTCGCGCTGATGCCCGCCAGGCCCGACGGCGCGCTCCCGCGCAACGCGCGCAGCATGACCGTCTCGATCTGATCGTCTTCGTGGTGCGCCGTGACGATGTATTTCGCGCCGCGCCGTTTCTGCACTGCGCGCAGCCATGCATAGCGAGCCTGACGCGCTTCGGTTTCCGTCGCGTCCGGGCCGAGCCGCAGTTCGCCGAGCTCGAACGGCAATCCGTATTTGCGCGCGAGCGTTTTGACCGACTGACCGACCGACCGACTGGCCGACTGAATGCCATGGTCGGCGTGCGCGACGACGAGCTGCAATCCAAGCTCTCCAGCAAGGCCGAGCAGCAAATCGAGCAGCGCCACGGAGTCAGGGCCTCCCGACACGGCGACGAGCGCCTCTCCCGGTTCGCGGAAGAGCCGATGTCGTCGAATGTGCGCCAGCACGCGCGCGGGCAGCGACCCGGCAGTGAGGGGGGACATGTATCTTGAAGTATGCTCCAACCCGACCCGACCTACCAACTGCTGCGCAATCTGACCTCGCCGGTCGTGGCTATTACTTCAGAACGCAAGGGAAAACGGAACGGGATGATCTCCGATGCGGCGGTACGCGCCTCGATTGTCCCGACGGTGCCGCGGCTCTCGGTCTACATCCACAAATTCAATTACAGCCATGACATGATATTCGAGACCGGGCGCTTTGCATTGCACCTTTTGCATACGAAACAGCTCGACATTGTTCACCGTCTGGGGTTCTTCAGCGGCCGCGATCAGGATAAGCTATCCGGCATCCCGCATCACCTCGGCACGACCGGCGTCCCGGTGCTCGACGAATGCTTCGCACACTTCGAGTGCAGCGTCGCGAACGTGATGGACACCGGCAGCTCGACCTTGTTTCTCGGCGATGTGGTCGCGGTCGGCTGCGGCGCCGCTGAGGGACTCGAGCCGACGGGGGAGTTGCTCACGGCGACCTACTTCCGCTCGCACATGCCGGCCGCGTGGCGGACGGAATACGAAGTGAAACTCGCGGAAGCGCAGCAGCTCGGCGTCGAGTTGTCCCGCAACATCAAGCCCGTGGTCTGGAAAAGGAGCTGATATGCGCCTGATCGTTCCTGGTCTGATCCTGGTGCTCGCCGCCTGCCGGGTCGCGCCTCCGGCGTTGACCGATGGCGACAAGACGGCGATTCGCGCGGCTCTGGACACCTTCGTCGCCAACGTGCGCGCGCGCCGCGATTCAGCGAACGCGCTGCTCTACACGGAGAATGGCTCGGTGATGCCGCCCAACACGGGAATCGTTGAGGGACGGGCCGCGATTCGCGCGTGGACAGCGGCGTTTCCGCCGACGTCCGATTTTGCGCTCACCCCGATCGAGATCGACGGGCGTGGCGACCTCGCGTACGTGCGGGGAACCTACTCGTTCAAGATCGTGGGGCCGGACGGGCATCAGGTGGGCGAGGACCACGGCAAGTTCGTCGAGATTCGACGCAAACAGCCCGATGGGGAGTGGCTGATTGCGGTGGACATCTTCAATTCGGATGTGCCGGCGGGCCGGCTGCGCTGACAAGCAACACCGTCGAGCAGAGACGTTTAAGCAACACCGTCAAGCAAAGGCGTCGAGCAAGAACGATTTCGCTCGACGCCTTTCGCTTGACGCCTTTGCTTGACGTCGTTTGGCCTTATAGCAGGGGTGGGACTCGAACCCACGACCCCGGCATTATGAGTGCCGTGCTCTTACCAGCTGAGCTACCCTGCCACGTTCAGCGCTGAACAACCTAGCAAGGTCGCTAGTTAACGCCAACCCTCCCCTGCACCGACGCGATCAGCTTCGCCGAATCGTACCCCACGCCATCCTTGAACACGATCGTGGGACTGCGAATCACCGCCGGATTCGCGCTGAGGTCGCCCTGGAGCACCACGAGATCGGCCAGCTTGCCGACTTCGACGGTGCCGAGCGTCTGGGCGACGCCGAGGATCTTGGCGCCGTTGGCCGACATGATCTGCACCGCCTGCGCGGGGGTGAACCCGGCTTCGATGAACAGCTCGTAGTTGCGCTGATCGCCGAAGCCCGCCAGCGCTCCACCGATCCCGGTCGGATCGACGCCGGCCGCGAGTGTCCCCCCGGCGGCGACGAACGCCCGATCGAACGCCATCGCGCTCTTGAACGCGTTGAGGGGCACCCACCCGGTGCCGCTCGAATCGATCTGCTCGCGCTGCTTCAGGTACGCGGCCCGCACCTCGGGATCCATCGCGCTGAGGGTGCGCTCGTCTTTGGTCGGCCGGTTCGCCACGAACGGCTCGTACACCGCGAGCGTCGACGTCATCGACACGCCCTTCTGGACCATCGTCCGAATGGTCTGCTGGGCGACGCTGCCGGTCGGATCGGCGCTCCCGAGTGATTGCATGAGAGAAATCGGGCACGCGTCCATTTTCTTCGACGCGTCGAAATCGGAGGCCGTCAGCATCCCATGCTCGAGATTGTCGATGCCGAGCGACACCGCTTCCTGGAAGCTCACCGAGCACAGGTGCCCGGTGACCTTCATGCCGCGCTTGTGCGCCTCCTGAATCGCGGCGCCCAGCTCCGAGCGCCGGATGTCGGTGTACGCCTTCACCCACGTCGCGCCCTCGGCGCCCCAGTACGCCACGAAGCGGCGCGCGGCCTCGGGCGTGGCGACGATGGCCATCGCGCCGCCACCTTGGGTCCCGGTGATGTACGGCGCGGTGATGTGAATGCGCGGGCCCGGCGCCAAGCCGTGATCGATCGCGTCCTTCAGGTTGATTTCCGCATACGCAGACCGGCTGCCGGTCGTGCGAATCGTCGTGACGCCCGAACCCAGGTACAGCCGCGGGCCCGTGTACCCCATCTGCACCGCGCGGCCGCCCGCAGCGGTATAGAACAAATGGTCGTGCATCCCGATCAGGCCGGGGATGACGGTCGAGCCGCTCAGGTCCATGACTTTCGCACCCGCGGGAATCTGCACCGACCCGACGGCACCCACCGCCGCAATCTTCCCGTTCCGAATGACGACGGTCTGATGCTCTCTGGGCGCGGCGCCCGTGCCGTCGATCACCAGCACGTGCGTCAGCGCGAGCAGCGACGTGTCCACGGTGACGTATTCGCGGACGTTGGCGGAGAGTGAATCGGGACGCTGCGCGGCGAGCGCGAGCAGCAGAGTCAGCACGTACATGACGAATCCTCTCTAGTCGACGGTCAGGTGCATCATCATCCCGGCCGAAAGATGCTCGGCGATGTGACAGTGGAGCATCCAGCGACCGGGGTTGGACGTGTCGAACAGAATATCCACCGTGGATCCCGCGGGCACCAGAACCGTGTCCTTCCAGGCGAGATCGCTCACCGGGACGCCATTCACCGCCAGCACGAGAAAGCGCTGGCCGTGCAGGTGAATCGGATGTTGCATCCCATGAAACGCGCGGCGCTCGTTCACGAGCCGCAACTTCACCGGCGCGCCACGCGGGAAATGCCAATCGATATCCATGTTCTCGCGGCCGGTCTCCGGATCGCGCAGAATCCAGCGCACCTGATCTCCCGTAGCAGCCCAGTTCATCATCGGCATCGAGCCGCTCCACTCGACCGGTTGAAAGAAGATCGAATCGAGCTGCATGAGGCGCTCGGTGACGAACGGCAGATTTTTCGTGGCGAGTGTGAGGACCAGGGTCTTGGCCGGCGCCTGCGTACGGAAGCGCAGGTACGGTTCCAGCTCCTTGGCGACGACCGAGTCGCGTTTGTTCACGGCAAACGCTCGCCCGTATCCGGGCGACACCGTACCCGGGGCGACCTGCACCACGCCCAGCGTATCGACCTCCGGAAAGAATCTGCCGAACAGGTGATCGAGGGCCTGCACGTGGTTGACGAGTGCGACGCGGCCCGCGCGATTGAACCTCACATGCACGACGTAGCGCTCCGCCGGTGCGATGACCACGCTCTCGACCGGACGCTCGGTCTTGAATGGCCCGGCATCAGCGGCCACGAGCTTCAGCTGCGCGCCGGGAAATGACAGGTTCAGAGTCCGCGCGTTCGTGGCATTGGTGAGATAGAACCGCACCACCTCCCCGCGGCGAACCTGGAGCTGGTAGTCGCGCCGGCCATTCACCAGAAACACGTTGCCGAACCGCCCCATCAGCGCGTGGGT
>JBLNGI010000292.1:0-18569 GCA_050264615.1 Gemmatimonadota bacterium | reverse complement strand
GGCGAGACGCGCGCTCCCGTCGGCAGCCAGCGATCGCGGACCACGCCGAGCAACGGCACGTCGCGCGCCACCGCGAGTCCGTTCGTCAGCCCCTCGGGAGCGAGGACCAACACGCCGTCCGGCGTCGCCGACAGCTGCGCAAACCCCGCCGGCGGCAGGAACAAGATCAGCAGCGCTCCCTCCGAGCGGAATCCGGCTTGCAGTTTCGGCCAACGCGGGTGCGCGTAGACCTGGCCGGCATGCGCCGTGTCAGAACCCGCGGGAATGAAGAACACGCCCGTGATTTCGTGCGCCGCCTTGTTCAGCGAGACGCCGTACTCGAACGCGTCCACAATTCCTTCGCTCGTCTGAAGGCCGACGATGTCGTGCAGGGCCGGGTGATCCACGTACAAGTCCACCAGTGCCACGCGGCGCCCCTCGCGCGCGGCGATGCGCGCGATATCCCACGCCGCTTTTGCGGCCCAGGCCAGATCGTCGGTCATCGGCATGAGCGCGATCAACGCCGCGTCTTGCACGAGGGGCGGCACCAGGTGCCCGAGGCGCGAGAGCGGCAGCTGCCGATGCGTGGTCACTGTCCGGGCTGGTAGATCCAGAAGGGCCGGCCGAGGCGGCGGCCGGTCGCCTCCGCCTGCGCGCGGGACGTGAATGGGCCGAGCACCACGCGGTAGCCGTCGTCGGGATGCTGCGGTGGCAGCACGCGCGCGTTCATTCCCGCGCGCGACAGGTCGTCCGCAAGATGCCCGGACCATTCGGGGTTCTGCGAGGTCGACACTTGAACGTACAGCGGTCCCTCAGCCCCGCCCTCCGCGGCGGCGCTGTCCGAGCGCGCGCTCGCCATGCTGGCAGGGACACCGCGGGGCAGCCACGTCGTGAGTACCCACAGGTCTCCAGCTCCGTGCGCCACCTTGCCGACTTCGGTCAGGGAATCGGGACGCACCGCAAGCACTTCATCACGACGCCGGTAGATCAGCACGCCGTCCGGCGAGATCGCGGGCAGATCGGCCTGCCACTTCGTCGGCACGATTCCAGTGTGCCGCTTGATGGGCAGATCGACGATCCACGCCGAGTCGCCCACGGCGGGACGCGCGAGCAGCCAGCGTCCCAGCGGGTCCAGCCGCAGCGCCGCGACAGGTCCGGGCAACGCGACGCCATCGAGCTCTTTGCGCTCGAACCGATCGACCACCGCCAACCCGGGGACATTGCGGCGCGCGACGTAAATCCGGTGACCCGACGGCGAGAATGCGAGCGCGCGCGGCGCATCGGGGAGCCGTACGAACGCCGGGTTGCGACGCCCGAGCGGATCGTAGAATGTCACGCCGCTGTCCGAGGCAACGGCGACGAGATCGCCCCAGCGGGTCGCGGCAACATCGCCGCCCGCGGCGATCTGGCGCACGGTGGGGGGCTGATCGGCCGCGGCCACGAGCAGCTGGTCCTGTGGAATCACGCCGACCAGATGCTGGTCCGTGGCGCCGAAGAGATCGCGCGGCAGCGCCGTGAGCGCCCGCGGCCACGCAAACCGTGTGCGGCGCGACAGTGAGGTCACGCGACGTGTCGTGTCGACCGCGTACAGCGTGCCGTCAGGGCCGAGCGCGGCTTGCGCAACCCCGGTCGCGACGGTGTCCACCCGCCCACTGCCCAGGTCGAGCGCGAGCAGCTCGCGTTTGGCCGTCGAGACGAAGAGGAACTCGGATTCGGGGTCCAGACCGATCACGCGATCGACCGCGGGGAGCCGACCCCTGAGGACCCCTTCGATGGGTGTCAGGCGGGGCAGCCGGTACAGCAGCGGGACGCCTCCCCTGGCGGGCAGCCGAATTGCGACTCCCGGAGTCCGCGAGAGGACTTGAAGTTGGCTAACCTGTTGTGGCGATTGTTGTTGAGACGATGCTACGGCCGGCGCTTGGGACCCACAACCCCACAGCGCAAACATCGCAAAGAGAAGGAAACGGGAGATAGGCAATTGGCCTCGCCGGACAAGATAGAAGACCGGCGCGGCCATTGCAACTGTTTTAGGGACGCGGAGTTAGAAGGTCGGACCGATGCTGAGCGTCCAATACGCCTTTTGGTACGCCCGGTCCAACGGTTTGGTGCAATCGACCCGCATGATGAGGATCCCGAGAAGGTTACCCCGGATCGATCCACCCCAGCTGCGCAACGGCGTCCGCACCAGCACGGGGTTGTCACCGGGCATGCGCTTCGACTTCACGATGCTCGCGTCATTCCATGCCATGCCGACGTCGTAGAAGATCGCGCCTTCGATCGGCGGGAACCCGACCGGCAGGAACCCGAGCACGAGCGAGCGGGTGAGCGGAAACCGCAGCTCGACTCCCGCGGCCGCGACCTTGGAGCCGATCAACTGATCCAGCTCGGGGCACTCGTTCCGAGTGCTGGGATTCGCGCGGCACTCGTGATCGCGAAGCGAACCCGCGGTGTAGCCGCGCAGCAACTCGGTGTTCCCGAGAAAAATCGGGAAACGGTCCGCATCGCGGCCATAGCGCCCAAACACCAGCGCACGCAAGGCGAGGGTGAGTGGCCGGACGTGGATGTAGCGCCGCATATCGAGGAGGCCGGCCGTGAAGTGCCATGAGCCGATCGCGGGTGATATCGACAGGCGCGAGCGCGACCCCGCGAAGGGGCCGACATACCCGAATAGCGTGTTGTCGTGGACGTGCGCGATCGAGGGCTGCACATAGGTCGCCGAGGGGCCGCCGCCACTCACGAGCCGCTGATCGAGGAACCCGCCGGTCGACGAGTTGTACAGCGTCTGAAACGCGAGCGTCGCTTCCGAGACGTTGACCGCGTGGAACCCGAGCTCCAGCCGATTGAACCGGTCGAACGGATAGTACGCCTCGGTGAACGCATCGCGAATCACGAAGCGCCGCGTGCGCGAGGAGAACACGTCGATGCTGTCCCCGGGGCTCTGCGGATTCTCGATCCGCGTCCAGTCGCTGCCTCCGTAGAAATACATCGGGTCCTGCGAGAACCCGGCCGCCCAGTTCAACCGTCCCGACTGATTGACGTACACGCCGAGGAACTGGGCTTCGCTGATCCGGCCGTTGATCGCTCCCGCCAGCACCACCGCATGATTGCCGAGAATGTCCGACAACGCGATGGCCGTCCCGCCGAACAGCCCGCGGCCCCAGTTGTCGCGCTGATAGCCGACGGTAGGTCGCACGAGATAGTCGGCGGTGAATCGCACCCGGTATGGTTTGATGGTGAACTCGCTCGTGTCCGGAAGCGCGAGGGTCGCCGAGTCGAGCAGCGCGCGCACCGTGAGCGGTGCAGGGACCGCCGACGATTCCGCCGGCTGCGGCTGCGCGGATGGCCGGAATCCGCCCGACGAGCGATAGATCGATGCGCCCGCGGCTCCATCGCTCGAGCCGTCGGTGCCACCGCTGCTGGCCGTTCCCGTTCCAGGCGCGGTCCCCAACCAAGTCGCCGTCAGCTGCACCGAACCGTTGTGGCTGCTGTCTCGCCCTTCCAAGGTCAGCAGGGTCACCACCGGTGGGTGCGATGGCCCGTGATAGGGCTCGCGCCGCAGCGAGCGCGGGTTCTCGAGCGAGTACACGCTGTACTGCCCGTCCTCGTAGTAGACGAACGCCAGGCGGTCCGCCAGCGACGACCAGGTGAGCACGGGAGAGAGGGGGGTGATTCCCTGCACACCGGTGAACATGTTCGTGAGCTGGTAGATCTGGCCGTCGTCGAACTCGTACAGGAAGACGTTGGCGATCCCCGTCCGGTCCGAGACGAACGCCAGCCCGCGACCGTCCGGCGACCACACCGGATTGATGTTCTTTCCGGTGTCCATGCCGCCGAGCATCTCGATGGTGCCGGTGCTCAAGTGGTACACGGCAATGCGCAGGTTGCTGAAGCGCAGCAAGTCGAAGTCGGTGTCGCCGCCCCGGTCGGTGACGAACGCGATCATGCGGCCGTCGGGAGACCAGGACGGATGCAGGTCCGCGTACTTGTCGTTGGTCAGCCGCCGCAGGCCCGTGCCGTCGCGATTGATGATGAACAGGTCGGAGAAGCCGTTGTTGAACCCGGTGAACACCAGCTGCGACCCGTCGGGCGACCACTGCGGCGTCTGGATCCCGTTCAGGTCCACGCTGAGGCGGGCGGCCTCGCGGTGGCGCCGCACGTCGAGAATCACGAGATCGTCGCGATCCTTGTGCTTCGCGGCGATCGCGAAATACCGGCCGTTCGGCGAAAACGACCCCGCCGAATTGATGAACCGGAGGCTCTCGTAACTGCTGTTGAGCGTCGATTTGACGAGCCGCTCTTTGACGCGTCCCGTCTGCACGTTGGCGAGCCAGAGATCGATGAAGTAGCCGCCCTGATCTCCGAAGAACGCGATTTCGCTGCCGTCCGGCGACAGCGCCGGCGCGAGGAACACCCGGCCGTTCGTGCGGCGGCGCGTGAGCGTCGGGTCGGCGATGCGCCGCGCGCGGTAGTGATCGCCGATCTGCGGCAGAAACGTGGCCTGCACCGCATCGCGCCAGTCGTTGGACAAATCTTCGAGCGAGCGTCCCAGGGCACGCTTGATCGCGGGTTCGATGCCGGAGGTCGCCGAGCTCTGAAGAATCTCGCCGATCACCTCGTCGCCCCACTTCTCGCCGATGTAGGCCCAGATCGCGTGCCCGTAGCGATACGGGAAGATGTAGGGATCGAGCGTCATCTCTTCGATGGTCGGCAGGTTGCCTTCGAGCGCCGCGTCACGCAGCCACATCGCCGTTTCGGCGTTGATCGGACCGAGCGAGAGGTACTCCGCCATCCCTTCCATGAACCACAGCGGCGGATTGACGTTCACGAGCGTCTGCATCCCTCCGCCCGCGCGGCCGCGGCTGTACACATCGTACTGGAACTGGTGCACCATCTCGTGCTGGAGCACGTGCTCGAACTCGGCGTACGAGCCGGTGAACGGCAGCACGGCGCGGTGCTTGAAGAACTCGGTGACGCCGCCCAGGCCCTCACCCGATGCATCGACGACGTTCGTCTGCTGGAAATCGGACTGCGAAGCGTACAGGATGATCGGTTTGCGGCTCTGGAAGTTGTGGTGCAGGATGCGCGACAGGCGCGCGTAGGCCCGCTCGGCCATCCGCGCGGCGTCGAGCGCGCCACCCCGCTCATCCGGATAGAAGTAGATGTCGAAGTGTTCGGTCTGAATCGACCGAAAGTCGAATCGGCGGTACTGGACTTTGTTCTGGCCGAAGTACTGCGCCGCTGCCGGCGGCGCAGCCGCGAGGAGCACCGCGAGCATTCCCAGACGAGTTACCGTGCGTCCCATACGTCTTATCCTTTCGCCCCGTGGCCGCCCCCGCCCCCCCCCGACTCTCCGGCGGCGACTACCGGAGCATCTCCCCACAACCGCTCGAGCTGATAAAAGTCCCGCAGCTCGGGGTGAAACACGTGGACCACGAAGTCCACATAATCGAGCAGCACCCAGCGGCCCTGCTGCAATCCTTCAACATGATGCGGCTCCACCCCCGCCGGCGCGAGGGCCGTCACGAGGTGTTGGGCCATTCCACGCACGTGCGCGTCGGAGGTTCCCGATACGATGACGAAGTAGTCTGTGGCCGACGACAACCCACGCAGGTCCAGTACCACGGGATCTACCGCTTTGCGATCCAGCAGCGCGTCCACAACTTGTGAGAGTACCGGACTAGTCATGGTCTTCGTTCTGATAGAAAACCCCCCATGCGCCGATGCCTGCGTGCGCTGCGATGACCGGTGTGATCGGACTCACCAGGCACTGAATCGGCCGGTAGCGCGCGACCAACTCGGCGCGTAGCGCCTCCGCGAACTCGGGAATGTCGCCGTGCACCACGCCGAGTCGCAGCGCACCTTCCTTCGGCAGGGGCGTCAGCGCCCGATCCAGCAACTCCAGGAGGCGCTTGCGCGCCCCCTCCCGCCCACGTGCCCGACCGACCGGCTCGATCTTTCCTTCTATAGTAAGACTCATGACGGGCTTCAAGTTCAACTTTGTACCTAGCCAAGCGCGCCCCCGTCCCAGGCGGCCGGAGCGTACCAGTCGCTCGAAATTGTCCACGGTGAAGAACCCGCCTGAATGCCCACGCACCCGCTCCAGCTCCCGCACGATGGCGCCGGGCTGCCACCCTGCTGCAGCAAGCTCCACGCCGCGGACCACCAGGAGGCCCTGTCCCAGCGAGGCGGTGCGGCTGTCGAAGACGGTCAGGCGCCCACCTTCCGGATCGAAACGTTTCGCCGCAGCTACAGCATTGGCGTGGGTACCTGACAGGCCGCTCGATACGGTGATGGCGATCACGTGGTCTCCCGCCCGTGCGGCGTCCTGGTAGGCGTCGCCGAAGGCCTGTGGGGCCGGCTGCGATGTGCTGGCGTCCAGACCAGCCCGCAAGCGGTGGAAGAACTCGGCCGCCGTCAGCTCCAGGCGGTCCCGATAGCCGTGCTCATCCACGATCAGCTGCATCGGGACCAGCCCCACGTCGTACTGCAACACGAGCTCATCGGGCAAGTCGCACGCCATGTCGGTCACGAACGCCACCGGGCGGCGCGCCTGAAGTGCCTGATGCTGGGCTCGCATGTCATCGGCCTTGGTGGACTCGAGCGTGCCCCAGCTACTCGCGAGCTGGAACACGGCCTCGGGCGCATCGGTATGGACGTGTGCTTTCAGGAGATCGCCGGTGGCCAGCACCACGATCGAGCCGCCGTGGGCGCGCAGCGCATGGCGCACCGTTGCGGGATCGGGCAACGCGGAAGACCGCACCATCAGCTCGGTGCAATATCGATAATCGCGATCCGCTTCGACCTCGGTCTGCGCAGCGGCGTTCGAACCGTCGCCGCCCCCGACGCGGTCCACCGCGCCCTCCGCAATCTGTCCTTCTTCAATCAGGCGCTTGACCCCGTCCAGGAACCGGACAAACCCCTTCGCGCCGGCGTCCACAACCCCCGCGTTCTTGAGGACCGCGAGCAGCTCGGGGGTGCGCTGCAGTGCCTGCTCGGCACGGATGACGATGCGGCTCATGAACACGCGGAGATCGGATTCACTGCCGGCGCGGCCCGCCTCGTCGGCGGCCTCGCGCGCCACGGTGAGAATCGTGCCTTCGATCGGCTCATCGAGTGACGTGCGCAGCCGTTCGAACCCGATGCCGATCGCGGTGGCGAGCTCGCGTGCATTGATGCGGAGCCGCTGGCCGATCCCTTCGCGAAATCCGAGCAGGAACTGCGACAGCATCATTCCGGAATTGCCGCGCGCGCCGCGCACGCTGGCCTGGGCCATTGTTTCGGCGACGTGGGGAAGGGGGAGCGACGCAGTAGCCTCGCCGAGGTTGCGCAGAGCCGCCGCCACCGCGCGCAGCGTGAGCCACATGTTGGTCCCTGTGTCGCCGTCGGGGACCGGAAAGACGTTGATCCGGTTCAGCTCGTCTCGGCCGGCGGCCACCCAGTCGGCCGCTGCCAGGAGCGAGCGCCGGAACCGCGGGCCGTCGACGTACGCGATAGCGACGATCGCGTTACTCCTTGACCACCGTGACCCGCACCTCGGGGCGCACCTCGGGGTGGATCTTGATCCCGACGTGGAACTCGCCCAGCTCACGGATGGGCTCGGCCAGATCGATCTTGCGCTTGTCGACCTTGATGCCGAGCTCCTCGAGCTTGCGCTGAATGTCGCTCGCCGTGATCGAGCCGTAGAGCTTCTCTTCCTCGCCCACTTTCGCGGTGAACGTGAGCTGCACCTCGCCCAGACGCGCGGCTTCGGTTTCGGCGGCGGTCTTCTCGGCTGCCTGCTGTTTTACCAGCCGCTCGCCTTCATAGGCGATCCGCTTCTTGTTGGCTTCGGTTGCCGGATACGCGAGCCCTTTGGGCAGCAGATAGTTGCGGGCGTAGCCGTCCTTGACCTTCACGACTTCGCCGACCTTGCCCAAATGCTGCACGTCTGCGCGCAGAATGATTTCCATCGTCAGTCCTTGAGGTGTGTTGGCCCGGCGCCGCGCGCGGCCGCGAGCCGGCGCCGGTATTGATACCACGTATCGGTAATGCCGAGCGTGCACAGCCCCGGCAGCACGAACAGCAGCGGCACGGCCAGCGTCGCCGCGATGCCTGCGACGAGCACCAGAGCCACCGCGGACACGCCGAACGCTTCGGCAAACGTCACCACGATGGCGGCCCCGCGCAGCACGTACAGCACGCTCACGACCAGTCCGACGTTGGTGCCGGCCATGTGCAGCGCGTTCGACACCGGGAGGATCAGCACCCCGAGCCAGGCCACGATCCCCCAGACCCAGCCGTCGCCCATGCGAAAATCCTTGAAGCGCCCGGGGGCGGGCGGCGCCGCCCCCGCCACGATGGCCTGGGTGCTCGACCCGGCGGGCGCGAGCCGGAGGTGCAGATGCCACGCGAGCGCGAGACCCGCCAGCGTCTGCAACGCGAGCATCCCCGGCCACGTGAGGCTCACGAACCGCACCATCGGCTCGTACACGGTGAACGTGTCCGGCGCGATTTCGACGATCGTGCGCATCGTCAGGCCGGCATCGCGCGTCGCTTCCCACGCAAGCGCGCCCCAGGCGTCGGGGCCCCAGATGACCTGAATCAGGAGCGCGGTCACGAGCCCGCCCAGCAGCAACGCGCGCAGCGCCTGGCGCAGAATCGGCGCCGGTTT
Source organism: Gemmatimonadota bacterium (assembly GCA_050264615.1). GTDB lineage: Bacteria > Gemmatimonadota > Gemmatimonadetes > Gemmatimonadales > GWC2-71-9 > 20CM-2-65-7. The sequence continues at coordinate 9,940 of JBLNGI010000292.1, read as the reverse complement.
GAGCAGCACGAGGCCGACAAACGCGGCGGTCACGAGCACGATGTACGTGCTCGTCAGCGCTGCCAGCCGGACGCCCCTGACCGCCGTCAGCACCACCAACCCCACGCTGAACGCGCCCACCAGACCGGCGACCGCTTCTGTCCAGATGGGGCGCTTCGCGCTCGCCGGCATGAGGAGCAGCGCCGCGAACGGCAGGCCGAACAGGCTGGGGTGTGCCCAGAGCACGAACGCGAGCAGCGCCAACCCGAGGCGCCACCACGACTCGCGTGTGGGTAGAGCGTTCACGCTATGCGGTGTGACCCTTGATGTACGGAATCAGGGCCAGCTGCCGCGCGCGCTTGATCGCCGTCGCGAGCTGCCGCTGGTGACGCGCGCACATCCCCGACAGCCGGCTCGGCAGAATCTTGCCACGCTCGGTCAGGAAGCGGCCCAGCGTCCGGTCATCCTTGTAGTCGAGCACGCGCGCGCCGGACTCGCACACGGGACAAGTCTTGGCGGGACGTCTCACGCTTCCTCCTCGTCCAGGTCTTCCTCTTCAGGCGCGACGGTCGCGGCCACCACCGGTTTCGGCTGCTCTTTCGCGGCCTCGACGCACATGTAGCGGAGCACGCTCTCGTCCAGCTTCACGGCGCGCTCGTACTCGGGAAGCAGATCGCCCGCGGCTTGGAACTCCGCGACGACGTAGTAGCCCACCTCTTTCTTTTTGATTTTGTACGTCATGGTCCGCTTTCCCCAATGCGACACGTTCGTAATCGTGCCTTTCCCTTCCTTGGTGAGAAGGGTGTGAAAGCGGCTCAGCTTGTCGTTGATTGCCGGCTCGTCCAGCGCACTATCGAAGATGTAGACCGTCTCGTACCGACGAGTCATGCCACCTCCCTTTGGTCATGGGTGACCCGGTGCGGTGGATGGCACCGAGTAGGGAATCTGTGAGGCAGAAAGCTAAACGGCGTGTGAGGGGACCGGAAGGTATATTGCGGAGAATCGGGCTATGCCATTGCCACCGCTCGTTACGCTCGCGCTCCTGGCCTCGACACTGCAGGCGTCGGACGACTCCGCCTCACGAATCCGGGGAAAAGCCGGCTCGGCCCTCAACGGCCGCCCCCTGGCCGGAGTGACGATCGCCGCGGTGGAGTTCAAGAAGCAGGAAGGGACGGACTCGACCGTCGTGGAGGTCAAGACGTCGGTTGTGACCGACTCGACCGGGCTCTTCGCGCTGAACGGGCTGCGTGCCGGGAAGCAGGCGATCCGTGTCACGTATGCCGGCCGTCACATCGACGACTCGTTCACCCTGAGCGAAAACGGCACGCTGCGGATCGTCATCCTGCTGGACCCGGCCATGGAGGACCTGGGCGCCACGATTGTCGAAGCGCGGCAGGCCTCGGTGTGGCGCGACCTGGCCGGGTTCTACGAGCGCCGGGAGCTGTATACCGGGTTCGCCCGGTACATTACGCGCGAAGAGCTCGACCGCATCAAGCCCAAACGCCTGAGCAGCGTGCTCACGCTGGAGGGGATCGCGACGCGCTGCGGCCGGCAGTCGTGCGTGCCGACGCGGCTCAACAACGGCGTGATCTGCGCGATCCCGGTCAACGTGGACGGCATGCCCAACCAGGAACTCAACTTCGACCAGATCCCGGTGGCCGACGTCGCCGCGGTCGAGATCTATCGCGGGGTGCCGCCGACGGGCCTGGACGTCCCGCTGCCGGGGCCACCGGGGCCGTCGATCTGGGTGGGCGGGGGTGCCGGCGGCGCGACCGGGATGGCGTCAGGCGGATGCGGCCTCGTGATGATCTGGACGCGCTAGACGTTGAAGCGAAACAGTAGAATGTCGCCGTCCTTGACGACGTAGTCGCGCCCTTCGCTGCGGACCAACCCCTGCTCGCGGGCAGCCTTGTAACTGCCCGCGTTCACAAACTCCGTAAACCCTACCGTCTCGGCCCGGATGAAGCCGCGCTGAAAGTCGGAGTGGATTTCGCCGGCGGCGTCGTATGCGGTGTCGCGGGCGTGCATCGTCCAGGCGCGCACCTCGTTCTCACCCACCGTGAAGAACGTCTGCAGGCCGAGCAGGCGATAGCCGGCGTGAATCAGCCGGTCGAGCCCGGGCTCCGAGACGCCCGCGCTCGCGAGATACTCCTGGCGCTCCTCGCCCGACAGCTCGGCGAGCTCAGACTCGAACTTGGCGGAGAAGGGAACGATCTCCGCTTCTTCGTGATGGGTCTGCACCGCCGTTTTGAGCCGATCGATCCATTTGCCCCCACCCGCGCCGAGGTCGTCTTCGTTGACGTTCGCGGCGTAGAGGATCGGTTTGGCGGTGAGCAATCCGAGGGTGCGCAGGAATTTGATCGCCTCAGCGGATTCGCCGGCCTCGCGTGCCCCGCGGCCGGCGTTCAGCTCCGTCACCACGCGCTCCAGTAGTACCAGCTCGAGCTGCGCTTCCTTGTCACCGGCACGAGCCGACTTGCGCGTCTTCTCGAGGCGCCGCTCGACGACGGCGAGATCGGCCAGCGCCAGCTCGCTGGTGATCACATCGTGGTCGCGCACGGGATCGACGGGGCCCATGACGTGCACCACGTCGGGATCCTCGAAGCAGCGGATCACGTGCACCACGGCGTCGACCTCGCGGATGTGCGAGAGGAACTGGTTGCCCAGCCCTTCACCCTGCGAGGCGCCTTTGACCAGGCCGGCGATGTCGACGAACTCGACGACCGCCGGGACTTTCTTTTTCGGCTTGACGACCGCGTTGAGCCGCTCGAGGCGCGGATCGGGGACTTCAACGACGCCGACATTCGGCTCGACGGTGCAGAACGGATAGTTCTCCGCGGCTGCGGCCTTGGACGAGGTCAGCGCGTTGAAGAGAGTCGACTTGCCGACATTTGGAAGACCTACGATGCCGAGGCGGAGCATCAGCTCTTAAGCCACTTCTCGACCGCTTCGATCATCGCCGGCATGAGCGCTGCCACTTCCTCCAGTTGCGCGGGTTCGAACGGGGCGAGCACGTAATCGGCCCAGTCGCCGGTGCCGTCAGGCAGCGGGCCGACGCCAATGCGCAAGCGCGCGTACTGCTGCGACTGCAGGGCACCCTCGATGCTTTTGAGGCCGTTGTGCCCGCCCGCCGATCCGTCGGGGCGAAAGCGGAACGTGCCCAGCGGGATCTGGAAATCGTCGACCAGGATGAGCAGATCGCGCGTGGCATCGAACGACGGGTCGGCGCGCAGCGAGGCGAGGGCGGCGCCGCTGCGATTCATGAACGTCGTGGGCTTGAGGATGCGGACGGAGGTTCCACCGACCGTCCCTTCCGTCGCGCGCGCGCGTTCGGCGCGACGGAAGGGAGGCAACTGCCAATGCGCGGCGACGGCGTCCGCCAGCAGGAAGCCGGCATTGTGGCGCGTCGCCGCGTAATCCGGCCCCGGATTGCCCAGGCCGACGACGGCGCGCAACGACTACTCTTCCTTCTTGCCTTTGGGCTTCTCCTCGGCCTTCGGTGCTTTCGCCTTTTCGCCTTCCGCCGCGGGCGCAGCTTCGCCCTCCTCGCCCTCCTCGCCCTCGCGGACCTTGCGGATCAATTCGGGCTCGGCGACCTCTGTTGCGGCCTCAGCCGCGGGCGCGGCGACTTCCTCGGCACGCGGCGGCACGACCGTGGCGATCGTCAGATCGGCGCCGGTCAGAATCACCGCGTTCGGAATCGACAGGGCGGAGACGTGCAGCGAATCCCCGATCTTGAGCGCGGTGACATCGAGCTCGACGCGATCGGGAATGTGCTCGGGGAGCACTTCGATTTCGACTTCCTTCATCACCTGATCGAGCACGCCGCCCGCGTTGCGCACGCCGTCGGCCGTGCCGACGAGGTGCACCGGGACCTTGAGCGTGATCTTCTCGTCCGCCTTGATCTCGTAGAAGTCGACGTGGATGATGTCGGGGCGGAGCGGGTGGCGCTGGATCTCGCGGATCAGCGCGCGGCTCGTCTTTCCGTCCACGGTGAGATCGAACAGCGTGCTTTCCGGCTCGACGCCCGTGAGGGCCTTCTCGAGCGCGAGCGCGTCGACCATCAAGGGCTGCGTGTCGCGGCCGTGGCCGTAGATCACGGCCGGAACCTGTTTCTGGAAGCGGGCCTGCCGCGCCGCGCCTTTGCCTGTTTTCTCGCGCGCGGTGGCGGAGAGTGTCACTGTCTGGGCCATAACTCAATTCCTAAGTTGCGAAAGTTGCGAAGTTGCGAAGTCAGTCGAACAACGAGCTCACGGACTGATTCGAATGTTCATACCCGATCGCTTTCGCCATCAGGCTCGCGATCGACAGCACTTTCAGCTTCTCAAACTTCTTTTCGTCCGGCAGCCGGATTGTGTTCGTCACCGTCACTTCCTCGATCGGCGATGCGCGCAACCGCTCGACGGCCGGACCCGACAGCAACGCATGCGTCGCAAACGCGAAGATGCGCCGCGCGCCGAGCCGCTTCAGCGCCGCCGCGGCCTCGGAAATCGTGCCGGCGGTGTCGATCATGTCGTCGGGAATGAGGCAGTCCTTGTCCTCGACTTCTCCGACGACGTTCAGCACCTCGGCGACGTTCGCCGACGGGCGCCGCTTATCGATGATCGCGAGCGACGCGTCCAGCCGTTTCGCGAACCCGCGCGCCATCTTCGCCGAGCCGACGTCCGGCGCCACGACCACCGGCTGGTACAGCTGCTTGGTGCGGTAGTGGTTCACGAACACCGGCGCCGCGTACAGGTGGTCCACCGGAATGTCGAAGAACCCCTGCACCTGGTGAGAATGAAAGTCCATTCCCAGCACGCGGTCCGCGCCCGCGTGCGTGATCAGATTCGCCATCAGCTTGGCGCTGATCGCCACGCGCGGCTGATCCTTGCGGTCCTGGCGTGCGTAGCCGAAATACGGAAGCACCGCCGTGATGCGCGCGGCGCTCGCGCGCCGGGCCGCATCCATGAGGAGCAGCAGCTCCAGGTAATTGTCCGCCGGCGGATTCGTGGGCTGGATGATGAACACATCCCGTCCCCGGACGTTCTCGTCGATCTTGACGAAGATTTCGCCGTCGGCAAACCGCCGCATCGTCACGGCGCACAGCGGCTGTCCCAAATGCTGGGCCATCTCCTCGGCGAGGGGCCGGTTGGCCGTCCCGGCGAGGAGCAGGAGCTGGCTGCGCGACAGCGACAGATCCCGCATTGGGGACCCGGAAAGTAGTCGGCAAACCGCGAGTAGCCAAGGCCTTACCGAGCCTTACCACCTCCCGTCCTGCGCCGTATCCTACATGCCCTGTGCAGGACCTTCAGGCGCGGCTCGCGGCGGCACTGGCGGGCCGCTACACGATCGAGCGCGAGATTGGCCGGGGCGGCATGTCGCTGGTGTTTCTCGCCCGCGATCTCCGCAACGAGCGCCTAGTCGCCCTCAAAGTGCTCCGGCCGGAACTCGCCCAGGCGCTTGGCTCTGAGCGCTTTCTGCGCGAGATCAAGGTCGCCGCGACCCTGGCGCACCCCCACATCCTGCCGCTGTTCGACTCCGACGTTGTCGATGGGCTGCTGTACTACACCATGCCGTATGTCGAAGGCGAATCTCTCCGCCACCGGCTGCAGCGGGAACGACGACTCCCCATCGCTGACGCGATGCAGATCGCGCGCGACGTCGCGGACGCGCTGGCGTACGCGCACTCGCAGAATATCGTGCATCGAGACATCAAGCCCGAGAATATCCTGATCGAGGCCGGGCATGCGGTCGTGAGCGACTTCGGTATCGCACGCGCGATCTCCGCGGCCAACGAAGCCCGGATGACCGGCACCGGCGTGGTCGTCGGCACCCTCGAGTACATGAGCCCGGAGCAAGCCGGTGGGGACGAGCTCGATGGCCGGAGCGACATCTACAGTCTGGCCTGCGTGCTGTACGAGATGCTCACGGGGCACACGCCCCTCGGTCACACCCCCAGTGGGCGGCTCCCCGCGTTGTCCGAGGAGCGGCGGGACATCCCGATCGACGTGGAGTTCGCCATTCAGGTCGCGCTCGCGCGCTTCCCCAACGAACGGTTTGCGACGGCCGGCGATTTCGCAGCGGCGCTCGGCCCGTCGCAGACCGGCTCCACGGGGCGCCGGCGCACGCGGCGGCGCTGGCAGGCGACGATCGCGATCGGAGCGCTGGCCCTCGCGACGACGGGCGTGATTCTGTGGCCCCACATCGCCTCGGCCAAGCTCGATGGATCGCTGTATGTCGTTGTGCCGTTTGGACACCGCAGTGGTGCCGCGCCCGCGCTCGTGAACGGCGATCAGTGCGAGTTGCTGATCTCGCAAGCGTTCGGACGGTGGACGGACGTGCGGTTGGCCGATCCGCTGCGCGTGCACGACGCCAAGGTGCGGCGTGGTGATCCACCCATGACCTTCGAGGAAGCGAAGGCGCTCGCCAAAGACCTTGGCGCCGGAATGCTCGTGTGGGGCGATGTGTCGCAGATCGGTGATTCCATCCAGGTCACCGCAGCACTCTACGACCTCCGGCGCGGCGCGAAGGCCGTCCGCGACTACACCGTGCGCATCGGTAATGACGGAAAGGAACTCGAAGAGAAATTCCGCGAGCTCGCCGATTCCATTCTGCTGGGCGGCGCCAACGCGGGGGGGGGAGGGGAGCGCAGACCCGACGTGACGGGCACGGCGGTCCTCGCGGCGTTTTACGCCTACGCGAAGGGACGAGACGACCTGGCACGCTGGGATCTTCCGAGCGCGGAACGCTCCTTCCTTGAGGCGCTCGAGAGCGATCCTACGTACGCGCAGGCGAGTCTGTGGCTCGCCCACGCCGAAATGTGGGCCGACAGTCCGGTCGTCGACTGGCAAGCCAACACCGCGCGAGCCCTTGCCAATCCCGCGAAGTTGGGGGCGAACGATCTGGCGCTGGCGCAGGCCCTGTCGTCCCTGGCGGTGGGTGATTATCCCGATGCGTGTCAGCGCTATCGGGCCATCACCGCGCGCCAGCCCGGCGATTTCGTGGCCTGGTTCGGGCTCGGCGAGTGTCAGCGGCGTGACCGAGTTGTCCAGCCTGATCCCACCAGTCCCTCCCGGTGGCGCTTCCGGGCGAGTTATCACGGCGCAGCCAGCGCGTACCAGAAAGCGCTGGAGCTGGTGCCGTCGGCCCATCGCGCATTCACCGGCATCGCGATTCAGCGCCTGATGCGCCTGTTTTTTGCGGAAACGTTCTGGTACCGAGCAGGCTACGCGCCGCGCCAGGATACGCTGCACTTCGGCGCTTTTCCCTCACTCGACCACGACACGCTTGCGTTCGTCCCGTGGCTGGTCGCGGACTTCTTCAGCGCGAAGGGCGGCTCGCGGCCGCCAACACGGGAAGCCGCCGTCGCGCACAACCGGGAGGAGTTACGGGGTCTGATCCTGAGATGGATCGCGGCGTTCCCGACGAGTGCCAACGCTCACGAGGCGCTCTCCCTCATGCTCGAGACCACGGGCGAGCTCGACATCGGACCAACACCTGAGCACTCGGCGCTGGCGTCCATTCGGCGGGCGCGATCACTCACCACGGATCCCGAACAAGCGCTGCGGACCGCAGTCGCCGAGGCGCGACTGCTCTTCAAGCTCGAGCGGTTCGCCGACGCGACGGGGCTCGCGGACTCGGTGCTGGCGGCCGCGCCGAAAGAGCCTACGGCGATCGCGGCGCGCCGTCTCGCTGGACTCGGGCTGCTGACGGGTCGCGTGTATCAGGCGGCCCAGGTGCTGCCGCGCTCGGCGCCCCTCGATACACCGGTGACATGGGACGGCACCGACGTTCCCGATGCTCCGATGCCCGTCAAACAGGCCGCACTCGAGCTCATGGCCTATGCGGCCGTCGGCCAGCCTGCCGAGAGTCTGCGGGCAGGGAAGCGACGGGTGGACCAGCGCGTCGCGAGCTGGGCGGGGCCGGTGAGCCGGGAGCAGCTGAGGCTCGCGGTCTTGCACGTCCCGATGGGACTCGCGTTCGAAACGATCGGGATCAGCGACATCCATCGCCGCGATGCGGGCGGTGATTATGTCATCGAGCTGCAATGGGCGACGGCGCATGGGGACACTGCTGCAGCGCGGGCCGAGCTCGCTCGGCAGGCGAGCTTGCGCACGCGGGCGCGCGCCGGCGAGCCCGCCATTAACGGCACGTACGCCGAGGCGGGCGTGCTGTTGCAGCTGCGGGATACGGCGGCGGCCGTTGCGGCGCTCGATCTCTCGTTGCAGGCGCTGCCCACGCTGGGCACGTATTTGCTGGAGCAGCCGGAGCAGATCGGATGCGCGATTCGCGCCATGGTGCTGCGCGCCGAACTGGCGGCGCGCGCCGGGGATCGGGCAACGGCCGCCCGATGGGGCGGCGCGGTCGCAACGATGTGGATCCATGCCGATGCACCGCTTCGCGCCACCGTGGCGCGGATGCGTCAACTCACGAACGCAAGGGAGGAGCCATGACACGAGGGGGGCTGGTGCTCGCGGGATGGATTCTGGTGGGTGCGACGGCCGTAGCGTGTCAGGGCGTCGGCCCCGCCGCGCGCCCGACGAATGAACGGCTGCGTGGTTACAGTCAAGCGGATTCTGTAAACGCGATCACGGCCTACGTCCGATCGCTGGGCGACACCGGCTTCGTCACAGTGGCCGGAGCAGGAGATGAACAACGACTCCGAAGCTGCGTGTCGAAACCCTGCACGTACGGTCCGCTCGCCGCGATCCAGCCTCGCGCGCGGATCACGGATTCCGGCTCAGTGACGCTAAGAGCGGGCGAGGTGATCGCTCGGATCATCAACTACAGCGATATCGGCTACGTATACCGCGTGTCGGGCAGGGATACATCCTACAAGTTCAACCTTCACGCTCGTGATACGGTGTACTGGTGGGTCGGCAGGCGCGATACGACACTCGTTTCTGTCTTTTTCAGCTCGAGGCGGGGTGCGCGTCCGATGGTCAGTGACCTGGCAACCGAGCCGCATGAGCGCTACTGGAAGCAGTCCCTCGCGCGCTGGATCTGGGATGAGGCGGACGAGAAAGGATGGGGCACCTGCGACGGGGGCGTCTGTTGCCAGAGCAGCGGGATTGCAGCTGACGCGCTTCGGAGATAAACATTGTCGCGCGGTTGGGCGTATAACGAGTGACCTAAATACGGAGTGATTCGTCATGCGCCGCCTGCTTGCAGTTGCAACGCTTCTTACCTTGTTTGCGATGCCCGTGCTGGCCCAAAGCCCGTCCGCTGATCAGGGCCAGGGCCAGGGCCAGCGCCGGTTCCAGCCACCCCCCGATCACTGGATGACGATCGATTCGCTCAGTCAGGCCCTGGGCCTGAGCGCGGCCGAGCGCACCAAGATCACGCCCGCCTACACCGCGCTGAACGGCGTCATGAAGGATGCCGCCGCGCGCCGCCAGGCCATCCGACAGCAGATGCAGGCGTCAGGGATGCAGTTCACACCAGGGCAGCAGCCAACGCCGGAGATGCGCGCGCGTATGGACAGCGTGCGTACAGAGATGGAAGGGTTTCAGGCTGAAGCAGATCAGTGGTATGCGGCGATCCGCAACAATCTGACTTCCGCGCAGCAAGCCAAGCTCGACGCAATGCCCAAACCGATGGTGTTTCGGCCGCGAGGGGCACCGGGCGGACCGCCCCCGCAGTAGCTATCGTTCTGCTCCCACTTTTTCGGGATCGAGAACGATGCTGCGTCGTTTCCTTCTTCTAGCGATTGCCCTCGCGCCTCTGGGCGGTGCGCTCACCGCCCAGACCGGGGGCCCGAGTGCCGATTCCTCTGTCCTCACCGTCGACCGGATCTTCGGCTCGGCGGAGTTTCGCAGCGGCTCGTTCGGGCCGCTCGCATGGCTCTCGGACGGCACGGGGTACACGACACTCGAACGGGCGGTGGGCCGCCGTTCGGGGGGGGGCCGCGACATCGTGCGCTACGACGTAGAGACCGGCGCGCGGGTGATTCTGGTGCCGGCCGCGCGCCTGGTCCCCG
>JBLNGI010000291.1:0-3778 GCA_050264615.1 Gemmatimonadota bacterium | reverse complement strand
AGTACATGTGGCGCACCGTCCCGCCGCCACTCGGCACCGCCGTTGGCTCGGAGAACTTCGTCGTCTTCGTATCGAATGACACGAAGCGGTTGGGCCGCGAGGTCTCGACTACCCACACGCGCCCCTCGCCGTCGATCGCCGTCGCATAGGGACGCGACTCCGCACCACCCGGCAGCGGCCACTCGTCGACCTTTCCCGTCACGGGATCGTAGCGACCCAGGTACCCGGCCGCATAGTCACCGTAATAGATCTTGTCGTCCGACGTGATCTCAAGCCGGCGCGGCCGCGTCTCGGCCCGCGGCAGGTCGATCGTCCGCAGCTGCATCGTCGCGGGATCGACCGTCGCCAGCTTGTTGGTCCCGAACAGCACGACCCAGGGTCGGCCCTTGGAGTCGATTTTGATGCCGTACGGCCGCGCGCGTTCGGTCGGGACCTTCACCAAATCGACCTTGCCGCTGCTCACCGTCAGCCGCCCGATCGCGTTGCCGCCCTGCGCGGTGAACCAGATGTCGCCCTTCTGATCGAAGACGAGGGTGTGCGGATCGCGCACCATCGGATCGGGCATCGGGAAACGCTTCCAGGTCCCGGTGCGCGGATCGAGGCTGCCGATGTGCCCGGCGAGATTGCCCGCGTACCACACGACGCCCTGCTTGTCCACGATCAGGTTGTGCGGCCCGACATTCTCACCGTTGGGGAACTCGAAGCGCTTGAACTCGCCCGTCTTGGGATCGAGATACGCGAGATAGTTCCCCGCCTGGCCGCAGAACCAGATGCGCCCCGTCGTCTGATCGACGAACGGATCGCGCGGGCGCGTTTCGCCCCAAGGAACGGGCCACTCTTTGATGACGGGGGGTTTGTCGTCGGTAACCGGTGCAATTAATGAAAGGAGACCAAGCGCAAGCAGAGCCTTCATAGTCACTCTCCCGTGAGCATTCTCCGCTGCAGTGCCGTCAGCCGCCTGCGGACTGAGCCGTCGTAAATCCTGTCGCCGACCCGTACGACTACCCCGCCGAGGATGCGAGGGTCGGCCCGGAAGTACGCCCGGATCTCGCGCCCCAGCGCCTTGGCAAGCCGCTCGACGACCTGCTTCTGCGTGCGCGCATCGGCGTCGTCCACCAGCGTGACGCCGGCGTGCACGCGGTTGAGCTTCTGATCTAACAGGACCTGGTACTCCTGCGCCATCTCGGCCAGGAGGCCCTGGCGCCCGCGCCGCACTACCGCTTGCAGGAACCGGACGAACTCGTCCGGCGCCTCACCCTTCAACGCCCGCTCGAGGATCTGGCCCTTGGCGGCCTTGGACACCCGGGGGGAATCGAGCGTGATCGCGATGCGCTCGTCCGCCTGGATGGCCCCGGCGACGGCGTCCAGTAGCTCGCCGTACGTGGGTCCCGCGGCAAAGAGTGCTTCCGCGTAGTTCCGCGCGACCGTGATGCTCTTCACTGCTTCTTCTCCGCCTTGCCGAGGCTGTCCAGGAACTCGGTGACCAGCTTCCGGTTCGCGTCAGTATCCAGATTGGCTTCGATCACGCGCGAGGCTGCGGCGATCGACAGCTCCACCGCCTCCCGCCGCAGCGCCAGAATCGCCTTGTCCTTCTCGGCCTCGATGTCCTTGCGGGCGCGGCTCAGCAGCGCGTCGTACTCCTCACGCGCCTTGGCGAGCAGCGTCTCGCGCTCTTTCTGCGACACGGTTTTGGCCTTGGCGAGGATGTCCTGCGCCTCGTTGCGCGCCGCCGCGATCTGCTTCTTGTGCTCCTCGAGCAGCCGCTGCGCCTCGGCGTTCGCCTTCTCGGCATCCGCGAGCTGATTCTGGATCCGGCGCTCGCGTTCCTCCACCATCCTGAGCAACGCGGGGTAGCCGAGCCGGTACAGCAGCCCGAGCAGGATGACGAAGATGACGACGGTCCAGATGATCACCCCGCCGTTGATATCGAACGGCGAGGCTACGCGCTCCGCTTCGTGTTGGACAAATGACAGGAACAACATCATTTGATCAGCTTGAACAGCAGCGCGAACACGAGCGCCGCGAGCGTGGCGCCCTCGATGAGCGCCGCCGTCAGAATCATCGCGCCGCGGATGTCGGCCGACGCCTCGGGCTGCCGCGCGATCGCCTCCACCGCCTGGCCGCCGATGCGTCCGATGCCGAGACCGGCGCCGATCAACGCGAGTCCCATTCCGATGCCGGCGCCGAGCAGCGCGTTGCTGTTCAGCGCGACTTTCGCGACGTCCGTGGCGGGTTCCTGGAGCAGCATGAGCAGATTGTGCATTGATCCCTCGTGTGAGTTGTCTTTCTTGGTTTCTTGGCGTCTTGGCGTCTTGGCGTCTTGGCGTCTTGGCGTCTTGTGTTAGTGCTCGTGCTGCATGAGGCCAATAAAGACGGACGTTAACAGCGCGAAGATATAGGCCTGCAAGAATGCCACTAGCAGTTCAAGACACATCATGAACAGCACGAACAGCACCGTGCCGCCGGCGATGAACCAGTTGGCGAACAGGAAGATCAGGCCGAGCAGCGAGAGAATCACGAAGTGCCCGGCCGTCATGTTGGCGAAGAGCCGCAGGCACAGCGCGAACGGCTTCACGATTTTCCCGATCAGCTCGACCGGGGTCATGATGATCGCCATCGCCACCGCGCCCAGCCCCGTCATCCCCGCGGGCACCATGACGATCGTCTTGAGATAGCCCTTCGGCCCCAGCGCGAAGAAGCCCGAAATCTCGATCACGAGGAACGCGATCAGCGCGAGCGCGCCCGTGACGGCGAGGTTGCCGGTGGGGGTCGCGCCCCACGGGATGAGGCCGAGCAGATTGCAGTAGAGAATGAAGAAGAAGAGCGTCTCGATCAGCGGCACGAACTTGGCGCCACCGTGACCGATATTCGCGATGGCAACGTCGTCCCGCACGAACAGCACCATCGCCTCGACCGCGGCCCCGAAGCCGCGCGGTCCTTTGGCTTCGCGGTGACGCTTCGCCACCTGCCGGCCCCCGTACCACAGGGTCACAAAAACGAGGAGCGCGGCGAAGATCATGAAGACGACGTGCTTCGTGGGAGCGACGTCGATGTGGGTGCCCGGAATGTACCAGCCCTCGGGCAGGTGAATCGCTCTCCCGAACGGCAGCTCGATCACATGGCTGTCGGCCGTGTGCTCGAGAATCATCTTGCCGATATCGGGCGCTTGCTGAATCACCTCAGAAACCTCGTCTCCAGGAACAAGAGCGGCAACAACACGCCGAGATAGCCCAAGAGCGCCGGCACCGGCGGGATCGAGGCGGGATGCGTGATCGCCCAGACTGCCAACACCACCAGCGCCAGAAACCGGATCGCGATTCCGCCCAGCCAGCGCGCCATGAACTCCGGATTCGGCGCGCGCATCTTCGGCCGCAGGAGGAGTACGGCCCAGACCTGGGCGATTATCGCTACGCCACCACCGACCAGCACCCCGTTCACGACCCCTGCTTCACGCGATAATAGATGCGCATGAATCCCGCAAAACCGCCGACGAACGCCCCTATGATCGCGAAGAGCGGTCGCGTGTGCACCAGCCCATCCAGAAACCAGCCGCCAGCGCCGAATAGCAGGATCGCGAGCACGAACGTGAGCGCCATCCCGAAGTATTCGTAGCCCTGGCCGTATCCCTTGGCCGCAGGTCCTTCGTCTTTTTGCGCGGGAGTCATTGTTGCGCCGGGAAACCTAGACGCTTGTGAAATTTTTCGCAAGCAAAGCGCTAACACCGCAACCCTATGTGGCGCTTATGGGTAGAGTATGATTAGCTTCGCTCCATGACCAC
>JBLNGI010000290.1:0-4442 GCA_050264615.1 Gemmatimonadota bacterium | reverse complement strand
TGGGGGCGTGCGCCATAGGGTCCTCGCGAGAATCCGGTTGGAATGCAACTCTATCAGCGCATTGTACAGGCGCGCGCTTGGCCCGTTGAGTGGACTTTGGGGACACGGAGGCTAACCGTATGCACGGTCAGGTCCCTTCGCTACGCTCAGGGCAGGCTCTTCGCGGATCGTTCGGGAGTGTCGCGAATGTGCCCCGGGCGCGCTGCTGTGGCTCATGTTCCCGGGCCTTCGACCAACGAAAATGCGAGCCAACCTGAGCGTCCTGGGCCTTCAGTGCGGCCGAGCTCCCAGAGCAACATGTCCTTCACATATCCATCACGATTCTCTCAGGCTGAGTTACGACATCAAGTAGTAATCACCGCGATGTTCTGGGCAGCAGTGTCGTAACGCGAATACCGAAGATCAACCGAGAGTCGTGAGACACTCACAGCCGAACTCACAGCGCCCACGGAAAACTTGCAGCGCCAGGCCAACGCAGCTGCCCTCATGGAAAGAACGGGAACAGGCGCCGGATTTCGGCTTCGTCCGGCTGGCGGCCGTATTCGCAGATCTCGAACGCTTCGGCGTATCTGACGGTCCGCTGCCCGTAGCGCGCCGCCAACCGCGCGCGGAAGCGGTCTGCCGTCGAGGCGAACCGGCGGCTGAAGGCGTCGCGGACCTCCCGCTTGCGCGCCGCCTTGCCAGCTGCGTCTTGCGGCAGGCCGCCCGCCGGCACGTCGCAGCATCCCCCTTCGTAGAACTGCGATTCCATCGCCTCGACCACGGCCAGCTTCTTCTCCATCACATCGTCAATGGCAACCACGATGTCGCCGCTGAAGGGGTTCGGCTTCTGGAAGCGGTCCTCGGAGAAGAGGAAGACCGGATTGCGACGGAGCGGCGGCACGTCGGGGTCAAAGAAGGGCACCTGCACCATATAGGCCGCGTCCATCACCAGCACCCCGGTGTACCGGTGATCCGGGTGGTAGTCGTTGGGACGATGGCTGATCACCACGTCGGCCTGCCACTCGCGGATGAGGCGCGCGATCCGGCGCCGGTTCTCCAGCGTGACCATCAGCTCGCCGTCGTGGTTGTCGAGCACCTCGGTCTCGATCCCCAGGATCTTCGCGGCCGCGAGCGCCTCGGCGCGCCGGCGCTGGGCGAGGGGGCCGCCCGCCACGGTGGCGTGGCCGATATCCCCGTTGGTCACCGCCACGCACTTGAACTTGTGCCCGAGCGCCGCCCATTTAGCGGCCACCCCTCCCGCGTCCAGCTCGCAGTCGTCGGGGTGCGCGCCGAACGCGATGATGCGCAGGGGGCCCTCGGTGTGAGCCTGGGCGGCTTGCGCGGCGGAGGTGGACGGCAGAACCGCCATCCCCAGCGTCGCGAGCGCGAGCAAAGCCTGATGTTTGTGCATAGGGATCTCCCTGTTGGACGCAGAGTCGCCTCCGTCCGTGGCGCGTCCATCGTGCGCGAAGATGTCACCGGGTTCTGTCTTCGGCGAGGGTCACCTGAGACAGAGGCCTTGGCAGCTCTTCCTCCCAGCCGGGACTTAAACTCGTGATTACGCCAACGAAAACCTTGGGCGGCGGCCTTCAGGCGGCCTCGTAACCGCGCGTCTGCAAGGTACTCGAACCACCCGCCAAGGGCTCTTAATACCGGGCTGAACGTTACACCCCGCCTCAGTTGCTTAACTAGAATTTGTAAAGTAAACCCTCTCTACGGTCCAGTTACTTGACAAACTTAGTACAACTGGCGTATCTTGCAGTGGTTAGAACGCACGACAGTTCGTTGCAATCGACTCACAAGAGCAAAAGAGGACGATATGGTCGGCATGACGACGAGGGACCCGATGCTGGAGCTGCTGCATCATCTGGAACACCGAATGGGCCGGACCTTCAACGGTGAGCTGTTACGCGCCTCCGAGTGGCCTGTACCCGAGGCCGCGACGACCGCTTGGCTGCCGCTAGTGGACATCTTCGAGGAGCCCGATGTCATCCGCTTGGTGGCGGAAGTACCCGGGGTGAGGCCTGATGACGTGAAGATCTCGGTATAGGGCAACCTGCTGACGATCAAGGGCACCAAGGAGCAGGTGGCGGAGGAGAAGGCCGAGAAGGTCCATCGCTATGAGCGGACCTACGGCGCCTTCGAGCGGTCGTTCAGACTGTCGGCCTCGATCGATCCCAAGAAGATCAAGGCGACCTACGACCTCGGCGTGCTGACGATCACGCTGCCGAAGGCGGAGACGGCCAAGCCGCATCTGATCCAGGTGGAACTCACGCCGCAGAAGGCGTTGACCGCCTGACCGGGGTCGTTCGAGGAGGAGGAGCGTCGCGGGTTGCTCGCACCCCTCCTTCTCGCCCGGAGATGCTACATGCTGACGGAGTACATACTATGGAAGGGCTGCTCACACACGTCGCCACGGCCGACTGTTTCATCACGCCACCTCATCCGGCGCTGGATTGCGGGATCGTCACAGCGTGGTGGCACTACCAGGTGAAGGGGACACGGCCACACCGCGACAGCACGAGGACGAGCAACGCCAGCGGCAACCTCAGGGACGACGACAGCGTTCAGATCAAACCCGCCGGGGGCTAGAACATGAGTCGGACCCCGAGGATTGAGCGGGAATTCGTACCAGAATCACAGCAAGACTCACAACGCGCGAACCCCCTGAAAGGACTTCAGGGGGTCGCTGTCTTTTCCGAAAAGCCCAACAGCGAAAGTCGCTGCAGGGCTTGATCTTCACTTAGTCGGGACGGCGGGATTTGAATGCAACGGCCTCCATGCGAGGCCGTTGTTTTGGACCGGCGAACATTAGGCAAACCAAACTCTCTCGCCAACTTCGCGAACGGCGCGAGCGGCACGCGAAACAGTTGTTCTTGCCGCGCTCGACGGAGACGCGGCCGAGGCATGACGAGAACGTGGCTCGCGTCGCGCTAGGCGCGGGATTTGGCCGAAGCCGCCTCGTCGAACGCGGCGAGGAGCGCCTCAGCGGAGTAGTCGGCATCATGCCGGACGCCGTTGATGTAGAAGGTCGGCGTGCCGTTCACGCCGCTCTTGACGCCGCTCGAGAAGTCCTCGCGCACGCGGGTGCGGTAGGTGCCGTCCGCCAGCGCCCGCCGCACCCGCTCCACATCGAGTCCGAGCTCCCGGGCACCGGCGAGCAGTGCATCGTCATCCAGTGTGCGCTGGTGAGGAAACAACCAATCATGCATCTCCCAGAATTTCCCCTGCGCAGCGGCCGCCTCCGCAGCCTCGGCCGCATGCTGGGCATGCTCGTGGATCTGCGTCAGCGGAAAGTTGCGGAACACGAACCTCAATTGGTCACCCAGACGACGGCGTACCTCGTGCACGATCGGGAAGGCGCGGCCGCAGTAGGGACATTCGTAGTCGCCGTACTCGACCAACGTGACCGGCGCGTTGGCCGGTCCAATGCTGTGATCGCGATCGGACAGGGGCTCGATGAGTCGCGTGACATGTGCGTGCTTGCTCATTGGGAAACCTCGGCCAGTTCTTCGAGGGCTTCGAGAATACCGTCGGCGCCGTCGGAAGTGATGCGCTGCACGCAATCTCCACCGAAACGTGGCGCGGACACCATGGCTCCACAGTGCTCAAAGAAGGCCCACGAGGGTTCAGGTCGCCTGGCTCCCTAAGCATCGCTCTGTCACGATCCAGCCTCCGTCAGCGTCTCCACCATCGCGCGCGCCATCGCGATCTCATCAGCGTTGATCGTATGCCCAAGCCCCGGATAGATCCGCTTCGTCACCGCCGCGCCCATTCTGCCGAACACCTCGCCGCTCTCGTCGACCCGCCGCTTCGGCACGTGCGGATCGACGTCGCTGCATCCGAGAAACACGGGCGTGCCGGCAAAACTCCCCGCGTAATCGCGCGGCGTTCCCTCGGGGCCGATCAGTCCGCCAGATAGCCCGACCACGGCTCCGTACCGCCGCGCGTTGCGCGCCGCGAATTCGAGCGCGAGACACGCTCCTTGCGAGAATCCAAGCAATACGATGCGCTCGTGCGGCAGCGGCGCGGCTTCCGCCTTGGCGAGCGCCCGCGCCACCAGCCGCAGCGCCGAGGAGAGATGCGGCTCGTTGCGCTTGAGCGGCTCGAGGAAGCTGTAGGGGTACCACGTCCGGTCCGCCGCCGCGGGCGCCACGCAGGCGAGCCGCGCCTGATCGAATTCGCCCGCGAGCCCGCGCATGTCATCCACCGAAGCGCCACGCCCATGCACGAGAATCAGCGCCGTCCTAGCCTCGGCGAGCGGCGCGCCCCAGGTGAAGATCGGTTGATCGCGGTGGGGATCCCTAGCCATCGCGGCGTGTGGGGGCGGATGCGGGCTCCAGGTCGAGCGGCGGCAACACCGCCTCGAGGAAAGCGCGCCGGGTCTCGAGCCGGGGCGGTAACTTCAGCGCGGTACCCAGACGTTCGAGCGGCTCATCGACCGTGAACCCAGGCGGATC
>JBLNGI010000289.1:0-11577 GCA_050264615.1 Gemmatimonadota bacterium | reverse complement strand
CCGGTGTAGAACTGCATCCCGGGCTCCGTCGTGTGGACGTCGAGCGTGCGTCCTGACTTCGGCTCGACGACCCGTACGCCTCCGTTCAACACGAAATTGTGGTCGTAGTTCCCTCCGCGCCGGACGCCAATCGGCGTGAGTGTGCGGAAATCGAACGGTGTTCCGGCGACCGGCTCGAGGACGCCCGTAGGAATCAGATCCTGATCCACCGCCGTGATGGCCTCGGCGTCGATTTGCAGCAAGTGATCCGTGACGTTTCCTGCGCCGGCGAGATTGAAGTAGCTGTGCTGGGTGAGATTGACCGGCGTCGGCTTGTCCGTCGTGGCGAAATACTCGACGATCAACTCGTTGTCAGCCGTGAGCGTGTACCTGACGCGCACATCCAGATTCCCGGGATACCCCTCTTCACCATCCGGGCTTAGGTACCGAAGTTCGAGCCACGCTGCGCCGCACGCCGCACGCCACACGCGTTTATCGAAGCCCGTGACTCCACCGTGCAGATGGTTGGCCCCGCTATTCGCGGCCAGCCGATACGTTCGGCCATCGAGTGTGAACCGGGCGTTGGCAATACGATTGGCGTAGCGACCCACGATCGCGCCGAGGTAGCGCGGGTTCGCGGCGTATTCTTCCGGCGTCTCGAACCCCAACACCACATTCGCGAGCCGGCCGCCGCGGTCGGGCACCTGCAGCGACATGACAATGCCGCCGTAATTGGTGATCCGCGCGGCGGCACCGTTGGGGTTGCTGAGGGTGAAAACCTCCGCTACGGGGGTGGCCGTTTGGTCAGCTCGTAGATGTAGGCGCGACGTGGTGCGAGCGTGCGCTGCATCGGCGTGCGTGGCCGGTACTGCGCGGGTGGCGCGACGTTGGGCACCGCGGTCTGACCCAGGTTCGCGACCACCAGCACGGCGCGCGCGCTGTCGGCGCGGACGTAGGCCAGCACGGCTTCGTTCCCCGTCTCGACCGGGATCAGTTGACCGGTTTTCAGCGCGCTGTTCGCCGCCCGCTGGGCCCCCAGGTGCCGGTACAGCGTCAAGAGCGAATTCGGATCGCGTTCCTGCGCAGCCACATTCGCCGTCAACGAATCGGGTTGCAGCGCCTCCCACGCCTTGCCGCTCGTGAAGCCCGCGGCGTTGCCTCCACCCCAGTGCATCGGCGTGCGCAGCCGCTCGTCGGGCTTGTCACCCGTCATGCCGAGCTCCTCGCCATAATAGATGAAGGGCACGCCCGGTAGCGTCATGAGAATGGTTGCGGCCAGCCTCGCGCCCTGGGCGTCGTTCTTGAGGAATGTCATGGTGCGCGTCTGATCGTGATTGCGCTGGAACGGCGCCCAGCGCCACGCGGGCTGCGCCGCCTGGAATTGCAGTACCGTTGGAATCAGCCGGCCCGCCTTCTCGCTCTGCACCGCATCCATGAGCGCATCGGAGATCGGGAACGCAAAGTACGCGTCGAGCTGGTCGGGATAATAGGTGAGGATGTTCTCGACGTTGTCCCACACTTCGCCGATCGTATACGACTTCGGCGCGATCATCCGGACATACTGCCCATACTCCCGCAGCGCGCGATGCGTGGCGCCGGTGTTCGCGTTCGAGTCGCCGACCTCGATCAGATGCCGGATCGCATCCAGCCGGAACCCGTCCACGCCCAGCGAATCGAGCCAGTACTGCGCGACGTACTTCGCCTCGGTCATCACGGCCGGATGCTCGAAGTTCAGATCGGGCATCCCGCTCCAGAACAAGCCGTAGTAGTACTCGTCGCGCACGGGCGACTTGTGCCAGTTGTTGCCACCGGTCTTGGACCAGCGGAACCAGTTCCGGTGCGGCGCCAGCGTGTCGCGCAACGCTTGCTGGAAGTACGGATGCTCGCTCGACACGTGATTCAGCACGAGATCGACCAGCACCTTGATGCCGCGCTGGTGGGCGGCCGTCATGAACGCCTTGAAATCCTCGTTCGTGCCGTAGTCCGGCTCGATCTTGTAATAGTTCGTGACGTCGTAGCCGTGATAGCTCGGCGACTCGGCCACGGGCATCAGCCAGATGCAATCGGCGCCGAGTCCCTTGATGTAGTCGAGCTTCTGGGTCAGGCCGCGCAGGTCCCCGATTCCGTCCCCGTCGCTGTCGTAGAACGAGCGCACGAACACCTCATAACACACCGACGGCGGCGCTTGCAGCAGCGATGCAACGAGGATCAGGGTATGCATTCGAACGTCGCCTCCAGACCTTCGGCCGAATTCGGACCGACGAACACCCGGAATGTGCCCGGCTCGACGACGGGCTTCATGTCGAGCCCGATGAACCATAAGTCACGGACCGCAATCCTCAACTCCACCACCCGAGATTCATTGGGTCGCAACGTGACGCGACGAAACGCCTTCAGCTCGCGCACCGGCCGGCTCACGCTCGCCACTTCATCGCGCAAATAGAGCTGCACGACCTCCGTGCCCTCACGCGCGCCGGTGTTCGCAACGGTTACCGTCGCCGTGACGGTATCGCTCACCCGGGCGCGCGCCGTGCTCAAACGCAGATCGCGATATGCAAACGTCGTGTAGGAGAGACCGAATCCAAATGGATACCGCGGCTCGTTGGGAACGTCGAGGTATTTGGACGAGAACTTGTTCTGCGGCTGCATCGGGCGTCCCGTATTGCGGTGATTGTAGTAGACCGGCACCTGGCCGAGCGCGCGCGGGAACGTCACCGGCAACTTGCCGCTTGGATTCACGTCGCCGAACAGCACATCGGCGGTGGCATTCCCCGCCTCGACTCCCAGGAACCACGTCTCGACGATCGCCGGCACATGCTCGGCCGCCCATTCGAAGATCAGGGGCCGGCCGTTCATGAGCACGAGGACGACGGGCGTGCCGGTGGCAGCGACCGCTTCGAGGAGCTGCTGCTGCACACCCGGCAATCCGATCGAAGCACGGCTCGCGGCTTCGCCACTCATGTCGCCGCGCTCACCGAGGACGAGGATCGCCACTTTCGCCTGTCTGGCGGCCGCCACCGCGGCCGCAAACCCGGCTCTCGAGGTGTCCTCGATCCCTGCGCCCGGCGCATAGAGCACCTGCGTGCCCGCCGGCACCTTGGCCTTGATTCCCTGTAGCACGGTTACGACGTCCTCGGCACGGCCCTGCGTGTGCCAGGGGCCGAGCGGCTCTTCCTTATTGTCGGCAAGCGGACCGATGACGGCGATCGCAGTCGATTTGGCGAGCGGCAGCAGCGAGCGTTCGTTCTTCAGCAGGACGATCGATTCGCCGGACACACGCCGGGCCAGGGCGCGCAGCTCCACAGCGGCCGGCGCGGTGCGAGCGCGATACGGATCGCGGAACAGGCCGAGCCGCTGCTTGGCGCGCAGGATCCGCATCACGGCCGAATCGACGACTGCCATCGGAATCCGGTTCGAGCGAACGAGCGCCGCCATCGAGTCGCTCGCGTAGATACTGCTCATCATGTCCATGTCCACGCCCGCCGTTAGCGCGCGCCGTCCCGCTTCGGCCGGCGACCCCGCGACGCCGTGCGGAATCAACTCGGCGACCGACGTCCAGTCGCTCACCACGAAGCCGGTGAAGCCCCATTCACGCCGCAGCACGGTGTCGGTGAGCCAGGCGTTGCCCGAGGCCGGCACGCCCGCGATCGAATTGAACGCCGACATCAGAGACGCCGCGCCGGCATCGATCCCGGCCTTGAACGGCGGCAGGTAGATCTCCCGCATCGTGCGCTCGGAGATCTCGGTCTCGTTGTATTCCCGGCCGGCCTCCGCGGCGCCGTAGCCCGCGAAGTGCTTGACCGTCGCGAAGATCGACTGCTGGAACCCCCGCACGCGCGCCGCGGCGAGCAGCGATCCCAGGTAGGGATCCTCCCCGGAGCCCTCGGCGATCCGGCCCCAGCGCGGGTCGCGCGCGATGTCCACCATGGGCGCGTAGGTCCAGTTGATCCCCGCTGCCGCCGCTTCCAGCCCCGCCGCGCGGGCGGTCGCTTCCGCGGCCTCCGGGTCGAACGCGCTCGCTTCGCCCAGGGGAATTGGAAAGATCGTGCGATACCCGTGTATTACATCGAGCCCGAACAGCAGGGGGATCTTGAGCCGCGACTCGGTGACCGCGATCCGCTGCACCGGCGTCGTGTTCTCCGCCCCGATCACGTTGAACAGCCCGCCCAGTTTTCCCGCGCGCACCAGCTGCAGCTGCTGGGGCGAGGCGCGGCTGTCCGCCGACAGGAGATTGAGCTGGCCGAGTTTTTCTTCGAGGGTCATGCGGGAAAGCAGGGAATCGAGATTCTGTGTGGTTACAGCACTTACCAGCAGTAGAGCTGCGAACATAACCGAGAGTCTCCGGTATCTAGGGATCGGAAGACTCGGAATTTACGGCGCAAAACGAGACGGCGTGAAGCCCTAGCGGGGCCCCGGATGGCGTGGGCAAGTTATGCCACTGACTCATCTCTTTCGCGGAGATTGCCCATGTGTCGTCAGCGTTTTCTGTGGCTCGTCTGCATTAGTCTGCTGTCCCTTCCTCTGTCCCTCAGCGCACAAACAACGACCGGCACGATTCGAGGATCCGTGAAGGACCAAAGCGGCACTCCGGTTGCTGCCGTGGAGATTCAGGCACGGAACGCGGAATCCGGAGTGCAACGATCCACCTCCACGCGCGCCGACGGGTCCTACCTGTTGGCGGGGCTCGTACCGGCCACCTATGAACTGACAGCGCGGAGCATCGGAAGTACACCGCAGCGGCGCCAAGTGACAGTCCAGATCGGCGCGACGGCAATCGTCGACTTCACGCTGCAGGCGGGTGCGGTAGAGTTGACAGCGGTGACCGTCGAAGCACCTCCGAGCATCGAGATGCGGACGTCTGAAGTTGCGACCAACGTCACGACCAAGCAGATCAACGATCTCCCGACTTCGAGCCGAAACATTCTGGACCTCGCCACGCTCGCCCCCGGCACGACGATCGAGAACGACCGCCTGGACGGGACGTCGCGGCGGTTTTCGGCGGGATCGCAGTCGGCCGACCAGATCAACGTGTTTATCGACGGGGCGAGTTACAAGAATGATCTGATTCACGGCGGCGTCGTGGGACAGGATCGTAGCCGAGGCAATCCCTTCCCTCGGAACGCTATCCAGGAATTCCGCATCCTCACCCAGAACTACAAGGCCGAATACCAGAAGTCATCGAGCGCCGTACTCACCGCTACCACGAGATCGGGGGGCAATACCTGGACCGGCAGCCTGTTCACCACTTATCAAGATCAAGGTCTCGTCGCGCTCGACACGTTTGCGCTCGCGGCGAAGGCCACAAACCCAAACTTCCAGGAGCCCGATTACAAGCGCTGGCTTGCCGGGTTCAGCATCGGTGGACCGCTCATTCGCGATCGGCTTCATCTGTTCGCGTCCTACGAAGGGAACTATCAGGACCGTGGGAATCTCGTCAACATCGTTCCGCCGACCGGTTTCCCGGACCTGGACACGGTCGATTTCGCCTCACGAAATGGTTTCTACACCTCGCCGTTCCGCGAAACGCTGTTGTTCGGCAAGCTGACCTATGCGGTGGGACTCAACTCCTCCCTCGAGTTGTCGTATAACGGCCGATATGAGAAGGATACGCGTGATTTTGGAGGAAACCGTCCATTCGAGTCGGGAGTGCGATTCAACAACGACGTGAATACCGGAATCCTCAAGTTCAGGACAGCCGGTGGGCCCTGGCTCCACGAAACTTCCCTCAGTTTCCAGCAAGCGCGAGACAACCCGAGTCCGGTGCCCGGTACGGAGACCTTCAATCGCTTCTATGGCGGCTCGTTTTGCTGCGCGCAGATCGGGCCCGACATCACGATTCAGGACTTCAATCAGAAGCGCCTGTCCCTGAGGCATGACGCGACGTTTGCAGGTCTGTCCTGGAATGGGCCCCACGTGCTGAAGGGCGGCGTCAGCCTCGACTTCCTGAACTACCGTGTCCTCAAGCAGAACGGGATCATTCCGCGTTATGTGTACGAGGAGAACGCACCGGCGGGTGCAGACAGTTTTTCGATCCCGGAGCGTGTCGAGTTCCGGGCCGGCAATCCCAACTTCCTCACGGACAACACGCAATTCGGCATCTATTTGCAGGACGATTGGAGTCTCACCCCGCGGCTCATGGTGAACCTGGGCATGCGTTGGGACTACGAGTCCCACATGCTCAACTACGACTACGTCACACCACAACCGATCGTGGATTCTCTGACGAAGTATTCGGACAGCCTGTTTATTCCGATCGACCCAAATCGGTACTACACGGATGGAACGCAGCGCCCGCGGTACATGGGTGCATTCCAGCCGCGGCTCGGGTTTTCGTACGCTCTCGACGCGGAAAGCAAGACAGTCCTGTTTGGCGGGTACGGCATCTTCTACGACCGAACTCTGTTCGACCAATCGATCGAGGAGCAGTTCTCGCAGCGGCAGCCACTGTACATCATCCATTTCCGCGCACCCGGCGATGTGACCCCCGGCCGTGTGGATTGGGACGATCGCTACATGACCGATCCCACCGCCCTCGATTCGCTGCGCCGGTCCAATCCGTCAGTTGGTGCCCCTGAGGTCAAGCTCATTCCCAACGACCTCAGGCCTCCGAAATCAGAGCACGCGAGCCTGGGCGTCCGACACATATTCTCGACCATTGCCGTCGAGGCCGCATATACCAACGTGCGCAGCTCGAACGTGTTCACATTCTACTGGGCCAACGAAGACCGCCCCTGTGGCGACTTCACCTGCGGCATCAGGCACACAGTGCCCGGGTTCAGCACGATTTTGGTTGCGACCAACGGCGGGAAAACGTGGTATAACGCGCTGCAGGTGAAAGTCGACCGTCCTTTTCGTCCCAGTAACGGAATCGGATGGGGCGCGGGGATCGCCTACACGCTGGCACAACGAGAGACCGAAGGCTTCAACGATGATTTCAGCTTCCTGAACGGCCGCGCGTACCCGAAGCAGGTACGAAACGACGAGCGGCACCGTATGGTGGCGCACTGGCTGACGGACTTCCCATTCCTGTCTGGAATCGAGTTCAGCGGGGTGCTCACACTCGGAAGTGGCGTTCCGCAGGATATCGGCGATCGCTACGCTCCGGACTCGGCGGCCAACGCCTTCGCGCCAGGCGGCTTCGACACGCCGATGTTCAAGAATCTCGATTTGCGTCTACGCACGGACTTCCCCGGCATGGGCCGTGGGAGAATCGGCGTGGCGCTCGACGCGTTCAACGTGTTCAACTGGCAGAACCTGGGCGGATTCGTTACTGGGAGCCGCTCCGACGCGAATTTCGGAAACGCGACATCGGTGATCAGCGATCCGCGCCGCGTTCAGCTGGGTGTAGAGTACTTCTTCTGAGCGCTCGCCGGTTCACGACAGCAATCTTCGCCCTGGCCCTCGGAGCCTGCTCCGGCAACTCCGGGGGCCCGGGCGTTTCTCCCGATACCGTCGCGTTTCTCGATACACTCCAGCACAAGACGTTCAACTGGTTCTGGGAACTGACCCCGGCATCCAACGGCCTGACACCAGACCGCTGGCCCACGCCGTCGTTCTCCAGCATCGCCGCCGTCGGCTTTGCGCTCACCGCGTATCCCATCGGCGTCGAGCGCGGCTGGGTCACCCGCGCCCAGGGCGCCGACCGCACGCTCGCCACGCTGCGCTTTTTCTGGACCGCGCCGCAAGACTCGGCGGGGCCCAAGACGACCGGCTATCGCGGCTTCTTCTATCATTTCCTCGACATGCAGACCGGCTGGCGCTTCCAGACGGTCGAGCTGTCCACGATCGACACATCGCTCCTCCTCGGTGGCATTCTGTTCGCGCAGTCGTACTTCACCGGAACAGACACGACCGAGAAGGAGATTCGGGCGCTCGCCGACTCGATCTACCGCAGAGTCGACTGGCAGTGGGCGCGGAGACAGTCCAATGCGGTCAGCATGGGCTGGCACCCCGAGAGCGGCTTCATTACCGCGGAGTGGATCGGCTACAACGAGGCGATGATCCTGAACATCCTCGCGCTCGGCTCGCCGACGCACCCGGTCGATTCGAGCACATGGACCGCGTGGACCCGCGGCTACCAGTGGGGCACCTATCACGGCCAGACGTTCGTGCAGTTCGGACCATTGTTCGGGCACCAGTACTCGCACCTGTGGATCGATTTCCGCGGCATTAAGGACGCCTACATGCAGGGCCGCGGCATCGACTACTTCGAAAACTCGCGCCGCGCCACGCTGTCGCAGCGCGCGTACGCCATCGCCAATCCCGGCGCCTGGCGCGGCTACAACGCCGACGTGTGGGGACTCACCGCGTGCGACGGCCCGGCCGACAAGACGCTCATGCTCGCCGGGCGCAGCCGGCAATTCCACACCTACTGGGCGCGCGGTGCGGGACTCGGCTACGAGAACGACGACGGCACCCTCTGCCCCACCGCGGTCGGCGGCGCGGTCCCGTTCGCTCCGGAAATCACGATCGCGGCGTTGCTGGCCATGCAGTCCACCTACGGCGACAAGTTGTACAAGACGTACGGCTTCCTCGACGCGTTCAATCCCACATTCACGGCGCAGGGCCAGCAGGCGGTGGGCACGGTCGATCCCGCCCTCGGCTGGTTCGATGTCGACTACCTCGGCATCGACCAGGGGCCGATCCTGATCATGATCGAGAACTATCGCACGGGGTTCGTATGGAACGTCATGAAGACCAATCAGCACATCATCAGGGGCCTGACGCGCGCCGGCTTCAGCGGCGGATGGCTCCCCTGACCTCCCCGCTCCTGGCCGCCGTTCCGGGGCTCCCGAATGCGGCCGAGCCGGTGCCCGGCTGGATCACCGGCGGTCAGCCCACGGAGCAACAATTGAAGTCGTTCAAGGCAGCGGGCGGCGAGGTCGTGCTCGACAATCGCGATCCCATGGAGCCCCGGCCCTTCGACGAGCCTGCTGCCGTTCGCGCCTCCGGTCTCGAGTATCACACTCTCCCGATCGTCCATGGCGCAGTGAATCAGGACACGATGAAGCGAATGCACGAGATGCTGCGGCGACTTGCCGGACGGAAAGCGCTGCTGCACTGCTCGAGCGGCAACAGAACCTCGGCCGCCCTGATTACCTACCTGATGATCGACAAGAAGATGAAAGAAGACGAGGCGGTGGAAACGGCGATGCGCGGCGGGCTACGCAGTGCGGAGCTGATGGAGCTCGCGGTGCAGTACGCAAATGGATGGTCCCGCTGACTAGAACCTGCAACCCGCTGTCCGTCTGTACGTCTAGCCTTTGCATGTCCTAAGCTTTGGGTTCCTCCCGTCCGCCGGCATATCGGTGCCAGTACATTCTCATCTCGCTGATCTTGCCATCCTTGCTCTCACAGAAAATCGCGCCCCGCGCATCGACCTGCTCTCCCGTCCGTCGTCTACGAAACGTGCACCGGAACTCCGTCGCGAACCACGGCCCCGCCGAGTAGATCTCGCCCGACGAGAACTGCGTTTCGGCCTGATGCAGCGGGATGTCTTTCCAGTACGCGCGAATCGCCGCCTGGCCGTGGTCCGGCTGGCTGAACGGCGTCTCGACGAACACCGCATCGTCGGTGAAGATCGCGACAATCGCCTCGACGTCGCCGCGCTCCCATCCTTTTCCGAAGCTGTCGATCAGCGCCCGGTAGCTCTCATTCATGGGCGCAAATATACTCGGCCCATGCGCTGGGCCGCGCTGCTCATTGGACTGGCCGGGTTGGCCTGCCGGCCGGCGGGTGATGACGGGTTCACCCTGCTGTTTCTGGGCCGGTCCTCGGCCGCGCGTGTGGGCGCGCTCACCTGGGCCCCCGACGCACCCCGCAGCCGGCTCGTGGCCTTCGACAAAGACCTGCACGTCGTCCGCACGATCGCCAACCCACGTATTTCGAGCCCTGTCGCGGTTGCCCCATATCCCAACTCCCAACTCCTCATCACCGAACGCACCGGGGAGGGCGTGGTCTTCGACACTGCCGGAAATCCGGTGCGCGAATGGGAGAGCCCCTTTCCCGCCGCGCTGTACGCGACCGACGACGCCCGCGTCTATGCGTCCCGCTCGCCGTTTTTTGTGCAGTTCATCGCCGAGGACGGCAGCGCGCCGCTGGTGTGGGTACTCGATACGCTCGGCAGCCCCCGCGGTGGACTCGGCACGATCCACGTTCCGGATATCCGGTATCTCGCCCAGCTGGTCAACGCCGGACCGGTGGCCGCGCGGGATGGCATGGTCTACTTCGCGCCCCTCACGCGCGATGAAATCTTCCGGCTCGATGCGGCCGGCTCGCCCGTCTGGCGGAGCTCACGCGGCTTGATTCCGCTCGAGCGCGATCCGCGCTTTGCCGCGGGCAAGGAACGGCGCGTTGAGCATGCGCTGATCAATATCGCGATGACACTCGGGCCCGACGGCCGGCTGTATGTACTCGGCGGCCAGGACTCCGCCGCGACCCGGCTGCGCCTCGACGTGCTCGACGCAGCAACGGGAGAGATCCTGGAGGGCCGCATCCTCGGCACACCGGCCACCGCGGTGGCCGTGAACCGGCGCGGCCGCATCCGGATCCTCGATCCGGAAGCGCTGCTCGCCCAGATACCGACCCGCGGACGCGAATTGTTCGCCCCGGCCTTCGCGCTCGCCGATCTGACGGGGAAGGCCGTGCGGCTCGACGACTATCGCGGCAAGGTCACCCTGGTGAACTTCTGGGCCTCCTGGTGCGAGCCGTGCCGCGCGGAATTCCCGCACATGGCCGAGCTGTACCGAGAGACGAGCCGCAAAGACTTCGGTATCGCCGCGATTTCGGACGACGTGAGCGATGCGCAGATGCGCGCGTTCGTCCGGGAGTTCCGGCCGCCGTTCCCGATCCTCGTGGGTCGCGGGCGCATGAAAGCCGCGTATCATTTCCGTGGCCTGCCCTATTCCCTGCTGCTCGACCGGCAGGGACGCGTGATCGAGCGCATCTTCGGGTTCGGCGGCGAGAACGAATTCCGGCATTTGCACGAACTCATTGAGAGAGAAATCAATGCTGACACTGCTACTCGCCCTTAGTCTCCAGTCCCCAGTCCCCAATCCCCATTCCCGAGGAGACTGGCCCGTGTACGGCCGCGATCCGGGCGGCGCGCGCTTCTCGCCCCTCACCCAGATCACGCGCTCCAACGTTGCACGGCTCCAAGTCGCCTGGACCTATCACGCGGGCATCCCCGACATGTCGAGCCTGTCGCGCCCACCGGCGCTCGAGGTCACGCCGATCGTCGTGGACGGCACGATGTACGTGATCACCCCCACGGGGATCGTGGCAGCGCTCGATCCGGCCACCGGCATCGAACGCTGGCACTACGATGCGGGGGTCGATCCGCATCGCGGGTACGGCGACTTCGCAAGCCGCGGCGTCAGTTACTGGCGCGACGGCCGGGCCGCTCCGGCAGCGGCGTGCGCCCGCCGCGTGGTCGCAACGACAATCGATGCTCGACTTGTCTCCCTGGATGCCGCGACTGGAAAGCCGTGCGCGGGGTTTGGCTCCGGTGGGGTCGTAGACCTGCGCAGGGGACTCCGGGTGAGCCCTGACGAGTTCGCGTTCTACGAGGTGACCTCGCCGCCGGCGATCGTGGGAGAC
>JBLNGI010000288.1:0-10068 GCA_050264615.1 Gemmatimonadota bacterium | reverse complement strand
GGACTCTTTACGCCGAGGCCGCCACGGTTCAGAACGTGCGTGTAGATCATCGTCGTCTCCACGTTCCGGTGCCCCAGCAGCTCCTGCACGGTCCTGATGTCATAACCCGAATCGAGCAAATGGGTCGCGAACGAGTGGCGCAGTGTGTGGCAGCTCGCCGGCTTCGCGATCCGCGCGGCACGAACGGCCTCCTTGAACGCACGTTGCATCGCCGACTCGTGCAGATGATGGCGCCGGCGCTGTCCGGTCCGCGGCTCGACATACCCCCGCCCCGCCGGGAACACCCATTGCCAACCCCACTCTCGGCCCGCCTGCGGATACTTGAGGCCCAACGCACCGGGTAGCTCCACCCAGCCGGCACCCGCCTCGAGATCATGCTCGTGCTGCGTCCGCACCTCGGCGAGATGGCGGAGTAACGGGCCCTTGAGACGCTCGGGCAGCATCGTGCGGCGATCGCGATCGCCCTTGCCACCCCGCACCGTGATCTGATTTGCGCCGAAATCGACGTCCTTGATGCGGAGGCCCAACGCCTCGAGCAGCCGCATCCCCGTCCCATACAGGAGGCCGGCAATGAGCCCCGCTGGCCGGCCCTTTAGACGTGCCAATACTCGGCGCACCTCCTCACGAGTCAGCACGACCGGAACCCGTGCGGGACGTTTCGCATGCACCATGGCGTGCAGCCAGCCCACGGGCGCTTTCAGCACCTCCCGATACAAAAACAGCAGCGCGGCCAGCGCCTGGTTCTGCGTCGACGCGCTCACATGACCCTCCACCGCCAAACTCGACAGGAAACTCGAGACCTCGGCCGCACCCAGCTCACGCGGATGACGCATCCCGCAATATCTGATGAAGCGACGGATCCACTGGACGTACACTTCCTCGGTCCGGCCACTGTAATGGCGCACGCGAATGGCATCGCGGACCTGGGTCAGCAACGACGGCGCAGGCGCAGCTGCAGTCATGATCTGACGATAATCGGGAGACCGCTGTGGCGCGGTTCAAAAAAACGCGCGGTGCTACTCTATCCACACCCCTCCGCGCCCTTCAAATTCACTCGCATGCTACGACACCTCGCATCGCTCGCCCTCGCTGCCTCGATCTCCGTCGCCGCACACGCCCAACAACCGCGCGTGCTCGTCTTCTCCAAAACCGCGGCCTACCGCCACAGCTCCATCCCCAACGGCATCGCCGCCATCCAGAAGCTCGGCCAGGAGAACGGCTTCGCGGTCGACGCCACCGAAGACGCCGGCGCCTTCACTCAGAAGAACCTGCGCCGCTACGCCGCCGTGGTCTTCCTCAGCACGACGGGCGACGTTCTCGACGCAGCCCAACAGGACGACTTCGAGCGCTACCTCCAGGCCGGCGGCGGCTACGTCGGCATCCACTCGGCCACCGACACCGAGTACGACTGGCCCTGGTACGGCCGGCTGGCCGGCGCCTGGTTCACGAGCCATCCCCAAAACCCCAACGTGCGCAAGGGCAGCTATCGCACCATCGACTCCACGCATGTGTCGACCCGGGGCTTCCCCGCCCGCTTCGAGCGCGAGGACGAGTTCTACAACTTCAAGTCGATCGACCCGACCATCCGCGTGCTCGTGGAGATCGACGAAACGAGCTACGCGGGCGGAACGAACGGCGCGCACCACCCGATGAGCTGGTACCACGACTTCGACGGCGGCCGCGCGTGGTACACCAACATGGGACACACCGAAGCGACCTACACCGAACCGCTGTTCCTGCAGCACCTGCTCGGCGGGCTGCGCTACGCGATGGGAACCGGCAAGATCGATTTCAACCGCGCGCGGCCGGAGGAGAATCGCTTCACGCGCGTCGTGCTCGCCGAGAAGCTCGATGAGCCGATCGAGCTCGCCGTCCTGCCGGGCGAACGCGTGCTGTTCATCGAGCGCCACGGCTATGTCAATCTCTACAAACCGTTCCCCCTCTCCGGAACGGAGAGGAGGTCAGGGGGTGAGGTCCGTCGCATCGCGACGATTCCGGTCAGCACCAAATACGCCGATTCGAGCCAGGCGGAAGACGGCCTGCTCGGCCTCGCCGCCGATCCGAACTTCGCGACCAACGGCTGGGTCTACATGTACTTCTCGCCTGCGGGACCGGATGCCAAGAACGTACTCGCGCGCTTCACCATGAGCGGCGACTCGCTCGATCTCGCCTCGCAGAAAGTGATGCTCGAGATCCCCGTGCAGCGGCGCGCCTGCTGCCACACCGGTGGGTCGATCACGTTCGACCGCGCGGGCAATCTCTACCTGTCCACCGGCGACAACTCGAATCCGTTCGCCTCGGGCTACGCCCCGATCGACGAGCGCCCGGGCCGCGAGCCGTGGGACGCGCAGAAGTCGTCGGCGAACACGAATGACCTGCGCGGCAAGATCCTGCGCATTCATCCCGAGCCCGACGGAACCTACACGATTCCCGAGGGGAACTTGTTCCCGCGTTCCCCCTCTCCCGAAGGGAGAGGGGGCCAGGGGGGGAGGACGCGGCCCGAGATCTACACGATGGGCCACCGCAATCCCTATCGGATCTCGGTCGACAAGCACACCGGCTTCCTTTACTGGGGCGATGTCGGCCCCGATGCCGACGTCGACTCCGCCGGCCGCGGACCGCGCGGCTACGACGAGATCGGACAGGCGCGCAGCCCAGGCAACTACGGCTGGCCGTACTTCGTGGGAAACAACCGGGCCTATTTCAAGACGAGAGTCATCGATTCTCTGCACACCGAGGGCGGCCCGCAATTCAATCCCGCGTATGTGGTCAACAAGTCACCGAACAACACCGGCCGGACCACGCTGCCGCCGGCACGAGCCCCGTTCATCTGGTATCCCTACGGGCAGTCCCCCGATTTCCCCATCGTCGGCACCGGCGGCCGGACCGCCGAGGCCGGTCCCGTCTTTTATCGCTCGGACTTTGCGAACGCGGCCCGGCCGTTCCCGGCCTACTACGACGGAAAGCTGTTCATCTACGAATTCATGCGCCATTGGATTATGGCCGTCACCATGAACGCCGCTGGCGACCTGGTGTCGATCGAGCGCTTCATGCCGAGCGTGAATTTCGCCGCCCCGATCGAAATGGAGTTCGGGCCCAATGGTGACCTCTACGTGCTGGAGTACGGCACGATCTGGTTCCAGGGCAACGACGACGCTCGACTGCTGCGCATCGAGTACAACGCGGGCAATCGCGCGCCCGTCGCGGCGGCCACGGTCGATGCGCCCAAGGGGGCGCTGCCGCTGCGTGTCGCGTTCTCGTCTGAGGGCACGCTCGATTTCGATGAAGACTCGCTGCGCTACGATTGGACGATCAGACGAGATGGAACCGTCCTGCGGCACCTGACGCAGCCGAACCCGTCGTACACCTTCACGCGCGCGGGGACGTACACGGCGACGTTGACGGCGACCGACGCTCGCGGCGCCTCGACCAGCGCGGCGCCGATCGCGATTGTCGCCGGGAACCAGCCGCCGAGTGTGGAAGTCGCGGTCACGGGTGGCAACACCTCGTTCTTCTTCCCGGATGTGCCGGTGTCCTACGCGGTGCGCGTGAGCGATCGCGAAGACGGCACCCTGGAAAGCGGCCGGATCTCACCGAGTGGTGTCACGGTGACCGCCCAGTATTTCAAGGACGGCCCACCAGC
This sequence comes from Gemmatimonadota bacterium, assembly GCA_050264615.1. Lineage (GTDB taxonomy): Bacteria > Gemmatimonadota > Gemmatimonadetes > Gemmatimonadales > GWC2-71-9 > 20CM-2-65-7. Next base: position 6,425 of record JBLNGI010000288.1, on the reverse strand, counting down.
GACCTCCAACTCCCAACTCCCAACGCCTAGCCCCATAGCGGAAGGCCGCCGACTCGTCGAAGCAGGCGACTGTCTCGCCTGCCATCAAGTGGATCGGCAGTCGATCGGACCGATGTACAACGATGTCGCGCGCAGGTACCGGAGCGACACGACGGCGATGGGGCGCCTCGCGAGGAAGATTCGCGAGGGCGGATCGGGTGTGTGGGGGCCCGTGGCGATGCCGGCGCACTCCGCGCTGAGCGACGAGCAGGCCACGGCGATGGCGGCGTACATCCTGAGTCTCGGCGACACGACACCGCCCGCGCCGTCCCTGCCGCCGAGTGGGTCTTACACGCCGCCTGCGGGCTCGGGTGATGCGCCGCAAGGCGTGGTGGCGCTGCGCGCCGAGTACACCGACCGCGGCGCGAACGGCATGCCGGCGATCACGTCCGACAAGACACTCGTGCTGCGCTCGCCCACTGTCGTCGTCGCGCAGGGTGAGATGTCGGCAGGCGTGTCGCAGCAAAGCGCCGAGGGCCTCCCGGTTCCGATCACGGTTGTGAGCCGGGCCGGCTCATCGGTTGCGATGAAGCAGCTCGATCTGACCGGAGTCGGCGCGGTGACCTTCATGGCGGTCGCGCCCGCGCAGTACCAGGCGAAAGGCGGCAAGATCGAAGTGCGGGCCGATTCCGTGACCGGTGCGTTACTTGGCGAGAGCGAGCCGATCCAGCCCAGCACCGATCAGATGCCGGTGAGCCGCCGTGTGGCGTTTGCGGCAACATCCGGGACGCACGACCTCTATTTGGTCTTTACGAATCCTGACGCGAAAGGCGACGGTTTCATGTTCGGCGTGCTGACCGCGACGTTTGTATCGAAGTAGGTGCGCCGCACGCCGCACGTCTTACGGTCTCGGGTGGTAGCTCTTGTGCACCGACTGTAAATAATCGCGATCGACATGCGTGTAGAGCTGCGTGGTCGAGAGATCCGCATGTCCGAGCATCTCCTGCACCGCGCGCAGGTCCGCGCCGCCTTCGAGCAGATGGGTCGCGAACGTGTGCCGCAGCGTGTGCGGCGTGACACGCTTGGTGAGTCCGGCCCGGCGCGCCGTTGCCTTGATCACGCCCCACGCGCCGACGCGCGACAGCGGGGTGCCGCGCGCATTGAGGAACAAGACGCCGCGCGCCTTGCCGCGGTCCAGCGTGGGGCGGATCTCCCGCGCGTACGTCGACAGCGCTCCGAGCGCCTGGCGGCCGAACGGAATCAACCGTTCCTTCCCGCCCTTCCCGAACACGCGAACCACCCGTTCGGCGAAGGAGACGTCCTGCATCTTCAGCCCCACCAGCTCCGACACGCGCACCCCGGTCGCGTATGCGAACTCGAGCAGCGCCCGGTCGCGGATGGCGAGCGGCGCATCGGTGTTGGGAGCGGCGAGCAGCGCCTGGATTTCCGCGACCGACAGCACCGCCGGCAGCGTACGCCAGCGCTTGGGCGACTCGATCCGCTCGCTCGGATCGCGCGCCGCGAGCCCCTCCCCCACCAGAAACTTGAAATAGGTCCGGATCGCGGAGATCTGCCGGCGGATCGTCGTGGGAGCGAGGCCGAGGTCCTTCAGAAAGTAGATGAACTCGCGCAGCTGCGCCGCGGATAACTGCTGCGGCTGCTTGATCCCTTTCCCCGTCGCGTACTCGGCCAGGCGTGTGATGTCCCGGAGATAGTTGTCGACGGTGTGGCGGCTGTTGCCCGCTTCGAGCGCGAGGTAATCGCGGAAGCGTTCGAGCTGAAATTGCTGAGCTAGCTGGGGGTGTGCCGGCGGCGGCGGCGTACGATCCATAGGACAATTATTAGCGCGATGATCCCCGCCACAATAGCCAGCGCGGTATTGACCCGCTTGATGGCGGCGACGACGGTGTCGAAGTCGCTGCCCAGCCGCATCACGAGATAGGTCAGCGCGCCGTAGTACAGCGCGGACGCGAGCGCCATCGGCGGCAGCGCCTTCCACGCCGGCACCCTGGCGATCCCGGCGAACGGCATCACCACCGCGCGCCACAGCGGCAACAGGCGCGACAGGAAAATCCCATACGTGCCGTGCCGCCGGTACTGCTCCTCGATGTGCCTGACCGTGTTCGGCGTGAAGATGTGACGCCCCAGAAAGCCGCGCGTGACGACGGCGCCGTGGCGCCGAGCCAGCCCGTACACGCCGGCGGCCGAGGCCACGTTCATGCTCCAGGTCAATCCGAAGACGATCCACGGGTTCATGATGCCGCGGCCCGACAGGAACGCGCCGAGCGCCACGCCGAGGTCGGCGGGCACGGGTGGGAAAATGTTTTCGACGCCGGCCAGCACCGTGATGACGACGTAGACGGGCCCGGGCGGGAGTTGCTCGAGAAACGCGACGAGATCGGTCAGGAGACTCAGTCCCCTCCGCTCAATGTCGCGACGGCAAACACCGCAATGCCCTCCCCGCGCCCGATCCATCCCATGCCTTCGTTCGTCTTCGCTTTCACGGAGACGTTCGCCGGCCCGGCGCGCAGGGCTGTAGCGAGCTTTGCTTTCATCGCGTCGAGATGCGGGGCCAGCCTGGGCTGCTCCACGATCACGGTCACGTCGGCGTGCACGAACTGGAATCCGGCTTCTACCACCTTGAGGAAGGCTTTGTTCAGCAGGTCGATCGAGTTGGCGCCCCGCCACTGCGGATCGGTGTCGGGAAACAGGCGGCCGATGTCACCGAGCCCCGCGGCACCGAGAATGGCGTCGGTGAGGGCGTGGGCCACGGCATCGGCATCAGAGTGCCCGGCGAGGCCCTGGGTGTGGGGGATCTCGATGCCGCCCAGGATCAGCTTGCGGCCCTTGGCGAATGGATGGGAGTCGTACCCGATTCCGACATGCATGCGGGTCCTAAGATAACTCATGGCGGGACGTCCCCGGACGCGACAGATTGACCCAGGAACCATGACTCGCTCACGCGCACCGTCATTGGCTGGTCGCGCTTTTGCGGCGCTGGCTTTGCTGATCGGGTTCTACGTTCTGGCGGTTGCCATTGCGGCCGTGCTTCTCTACCTGCCGTATGCTGAGTGGGTCTACGCAGGCCGCCTGCATCTCAAGCTGGCTTTCTTCTGCCTCATCGGTGCCGGAATCATCCTGTGGTCGCTGCTGCCGCGCTGGGATCGGTTCATGCCGCCCGGTCCGAAGATCGATCTACAGCGCCATCATCGTTTGGCTGAGCTGGTCCAGCATGTATCGTCCGCCGTCCAGCAATCCATGCCGCGCGAGGTCTATGTCGTGCCGGACGTCAACGCCTGGGTCGCACAACGAGGAGGCGTGCTTGGGTTCGGAAGCAGGCGGGTCATGGGACTTGGACTTCCGCTCATGGCTCGCTTGACCGCAACGCAGTTTGCCGCAGTGCTTGCACATGAGTTCGGGCACTTTCATGGTGGGGACACGGCCCTGGGACCGTGGATCTACCGTACCCGCGCGGCGATTGGCCGCACCCTGGCCAACCTCGGTGAACATAGCAGCGTCTTACAGCTGCCCTTCGAATGGTATGGCAACCTGTTTCTGAGAATCACTCACGCGATTTCACGCGCCCAGGAGTTTGCGGCCGACGCACTGGCGGCGCGGGTGGTCGGGAGCCGCGCCCTGGTGCAGGGCCTCAAAGCGATTCATGGCTCGAGCGTCGGATTCGCCGGTTTTTGGCAGCAGGAATACGGTCCGCTCCTCGAGAGCGGATACCGCGCGCCTTTGCAGATCGGTTTTGAGTCCTTCATGACGAGCCCTGTCGTGGCCAGCTCCGTCGCCTCCGCGGTCGCGAAGGAGCTCGAAACCGGCCAAGCCGATCCCTTTGATACGCACCCGCCCCTGCGGGAGCGGATCGCAGCCGTTGGTGCGGAGACTGACCAGCCCGGCTGGCAGGACGATGCTGCGGCACTGACTCTCCTGGACGACGTGCCCGCCCTCGAACAGGAGCTGCTGACTTTTGTTGTGGGTCCGTCGAACGCGTCGAAGCTGGTCAGCATCGCGTGGGAGGACGTGCCTTTACGCGTCTGGGCCCCCATGTGGCGTAATGTCGCTGCAAAAAACAGCGACAAACTTCGCGGCGTTACCCCGGAGCTTCTTACGCGCGTCACGCCCGAGCGCCAGAACCTTGCCGTGGCTTTGCACCTCGCGGCGAGGCCCGACGTGGCGACGGATCAGCACGTCGCCGCCGCGGCAGGGATCTTCGGCGCTAGTCTTGCCACCGCTCTGCTCGACCGTGGATGGCAGGTTCAGGTCGCGCCCGGACATCCCGTCCTGCTGTCGCGCGGCGCCATGCAAATCCGACCGTTTGAGATCTGGTCGGAGATCTGCAGCGGGTCGACGACGCAGACGGCGTGGCGGGAACTGCTCGATGCGAACGACCTGGCCGCCATCGATCTTGCGGGTGTAGCAGCCAAACCGACGGCTCGGGTCTAGCGCGCTGCTCCTCAGCCCTTGAGAATACGGATCGCGAGATGCGCCGCGTTCTTGGCGTTGTCGATCCCGACCGTCGCGACCGGCACGCCGGGCGGCACTTGCACCGTTGCGAGCAGCGCGTCCAACCCGTTGAGTGGTCCCACCGCGAACGGCACGCCGATCACCGGGAGATCGGTGAGCGACGCCGCGAAACCTGGGAGCGCTGCGGACAGCCCCGCTCCGGCGATGATCACCTTGAATCCCTGACCCCTGGCACCTGACACCAGTTTGGATGTCTGTTCCGGCTGGCGGTGCGCGGACGACGCGTAGAACTCGTACGAGAAGCCGGCCTTGGTGAGAATCTCGAAGGCCGGCTCGATGCGGGGTTTGTCGGATTCCGATCCGACCAGAATGAGCACATCGGGCACTAGGCTGCATCCTCCAGAATCGTGTAGTCCTGCCGGCGTTTCTTGGGCGTGTACCCCGCGTCGGCGATCAAGCGCTGCATCTCGCTCAGCGTCGTGCGATAGGTCGTGTTGGCGGCGGAGACGACGTTCTCCTCCATCATGAGCGAGCCAAAGTCGTTGGCCCCGAACCGCAGCGCGACCTGGCCGACTTTCATGCCCATCGTGACCCAGGAGGCCTGGATGTTCGGCACGTCGGGAAGCACGATGCGCGCGATCGCCTGGGTCTTGAGATAGGTGACCGCGTCGGTCTTGGGCAGATGCGCGAGCTCGGAGTTCTCGGGCTGGAGCGGCCAGCAGATGAACGCGGTGAACCCGCGCGTCTGGCGCTGCACCTCGCGCACGCGGAACAGGTGCTCGATCCGGTCGGCGTTCGATTCGCCCAGCCCGTACATCATCGTGACCGACGTGCGCAGGCCGAGGCGGTGCGCGACTTCCATCACCTCGAGCCAGCGATCGGCGCCGGCTTTCTTGCGGGCGACCTGGTCGCGGACGTGTTGCACCAGGATCTCGCCGCCGCCGCCCGGGATCGAGTCGAGCCCGGCGGCCATCAGCTCCTTGATCACTTCCTCGATCGTCATCCCGAACCGGCCCGCGAAGAAATCCACCTCGGACGGCGAGAAGCCGTGGATGTGGATCGGGTGGTGCCTCTTAATGTACTTGAGCAGGTCGAGATACCACTCGAACGGGATGTAGGGATTGTGTCCCCCCTGCATCAGGATCTGCACGCCGCCGATGGCCTTCAGCTCGTCGATCTTGCGGCCGATCTCCTCGTACGACAGCAGGTAGCCGTCGGGATGCTTGGGGCGGCGGTAGAACGCGCAGAACTTGCAGTCGGCCACGCACACGTTGGTGTAGTTGATGTTCCGGTCGATGATGTAGGTGACGACGTTCTCCGGGTGCAGCGTCCACCGGACCTCGTCGGCGAGCCGGCCGAGCTCGAGCAGCGGCGTCTGCTCGTACAGCTCGAGAAACGACTTGAACTCGGCACTCGTGCGATCGACCATCAGGCCACCTGGATGTATTGCGGCGCGCCCGCGCGCCGGAGGAACTCGCTCAGGGCGGAACGATGCCGCTCCGTGAACGCATAGTCGAGCCCGCTGAGGTACTCACGACACGCTGCCACGGGGAGACCCGTCGTACGGGCCGCGTCCTGGGCGAGCTCGTCCAAATGCCCGAGCCCCCAGGCCCGAGACCCCAGCAACGCCTTGTGTCCCCGCTGCACCGCAGGGGGGTCAGCCGCGCGGCGGGCGGCCCAGACCGCGAAGACGAACGGCTCCCCGGTCCAGCGCTTCCATTCGTCGCCCAGATCGTAGCGGTGCGAATAGGTCCCGGCGGCGGCGAGTTTGAGCGCGGCATCTCCGATTACCAGCACTGCCTCGTGTGGGAGCGCGGCCAGGTCCTCAAGATCCTGAGCTTCGGCCCGCGCTTCTGCGAACTTGGGCTTGATGTTCCACACATCGCGACACAGCAGCTCGAGCAATGCAACCGACGTCCGCGACGACGCAGAGAGCAGTACCGTCCGACCGTCCAGCTGTCCAACCGTCCGCCGGC
>JBLNGI010000287.1:0-5402 GCA_050264615.1 Gemmatimonadota bacterium | reverse complement strand
ACGGCTGCCGGCCGAAATGCAGATCGGCGACCGTGGCAAACCGCACCTCGACGTCTTCTGTGGACGAGTCAGGTTGCCGCATTGGGCAATGATCAGCAAGACACATGCCTTAAGTGGGGCGCGCGTTGGACTCCGGAGGTTTCGTTGGTGGCACACAGGGGCGTCCGTAAGTGGTATGCGACTTGCCACCGTGTGCACCGTGAGTCACACCGATTTCTACCGCGCGGTCCTGCGCGCGCTGAACGCCGCCGACGTCGAGTTCCTCATCGGCGGAACGTACGCGCTCGCCCGGCACACCGCCATCGACCGGCGCACGAAGGATCTCGATCTGATGATCCGGCGGCGCGACTGGTCGGCCACGGCCCGCGCGCTCCGCGCGAGCGGCATCTACACGCGGCTGTCGTTTCCGCATTGGCTGGGCAAGGCGCTGAGCGGAACAACCCAGGTGGACATCATCTACAGCGGCGGCAACGGGCTCACGCGCGTCGACGACACGTGGTTCGAGCGGGCGATCCCGGCGCGCGTCCTCGGCTGCCAGGTGCGGCTGTGCGCGCCGGAAGAACTGATCTGGTCGAAAGCGTTCGTCATGGAGCGCGAGCGGTACGACGGCGCGGATGTGCTTCATCTGATGCTCGCCAAGGCGGAGACCCTCGACTGGCTGCACCTGTGCAGCCGCTTTCGCGGCCATGAGGCCGTGCTGTTGTCCTACGTCGTGATGTTCGGGTACGTGTATCCGGGCGAAGCGTCGCGGCTGCCCTTCTGGTTGATTCCGCGTCTGCTCGAAGCGTCCGATCCGCCGCGGCCGCGCAGCGGACGGCTGTGCCGCGGCACGCTCCTGTCACGCGCGCAATACCTGGTCGACATCGAGAAATGGGGATTTGCCGACGCGCGCCGTCCGCCCTTCGGGCCGATGACGAACCGGGAGTTTGCGATCTGGACGAACGCGATCGGGCAGCACTGGTCGCGCCGCGCGACGGCGCGATTGCGGAACGTGTCGAAGGCCGGGTGAAACAGACGAAACAACAGGAGGCTATCGTGGCAACAACGCAAGAATCCGTGCAGATCAGCGCTATCGTTCCCACGTTGACTGTCGACGATTTGCAGAAGAGCATCACCTTTTACGAGGCCCTCGGCTTCGCGATCGACGAGCGGTGGGAAGAGAAAGGGACGCTGCTCGGCGTGATGCTGCGCGCGGGCAAGAGCCAGATCGGCTTGAACCAGGACGACTGGAAGAAGGGGCGCGACCGCAAGAAGGGAATCGGCGTGCGCTTGTCCATCTCGACGCCGGGCAGCGTCGACGAGATTGCGAAGCGGGCGAAGAATGCCGGCATCACGCTCAAGTCGGAGCCGCAGGACACGGAGTGGAAGAGCCGCGCGTTCGAGGTCATCGATCCGAGCGGTTTCCTGCTGACCGTCTTCTCGGAACCATCGGCGTAGGCCGGAAACGCAAAAACGAAACCCGTATTTGTTCCGGCGGGCGTCACCGGTCCCGGCTGCGCCGGAATCAGCCCGATCACGGCCGTCGACCGTGGCATGCCGCTTGCCTCAGCTTACCGGCTGGGCCGACCATGCTGGACACCACCGTTGCCTTCCCGCGCGTTGAAGTGCTGTCAGAAGTGCGCGGCGAGCCCAGCGCGCTCGGCGTGCCGGCGACGCTGGTCGATGTGGGCGCCCGCACGCTCACGATCGAAACGTCATGCCCCTTCCCGGTCGGCGCGATTCACGAACTACGGCTGACGCGCCGCGGCGGCGCGGCCGTACGCATGCGCGTGTGGATACAGCACAGCCGCCGGGCGTCCGGACCCCACGGCGCGCTTCGGTACTCGACGAACATGGAATTCGTCGATGCGCTCACCGAGGACGGCGAATCCGCCGGCTTTCGCATGATTCATGACCTCGGCACGGCGCTCGAATTTCTCGAGCACTGACGCGTTTTCGAGAACGGCCGGGCGTTTTCGAGCAGCGTCAGGCCCGCGAGCGTTCCCAATGCGTACGCTGCTGAAACTCGCGCAGTTGCGAATCCATTCCGGAGTTCGTCGCGATCAGAAACCCACCATCGGCAGAGACCGTCCACTCACCGTGGCCGACGAGGGAACCGTCTTCCCGTCTTGCTTCGGCGCGCAGGGTGCGGGAATCCGGCCGCGAGCAGATCGTGCTGAGGCCGGGGAAATCGGGAATGGGATGCGGCGCGCCGTCCGGAATCAGCACCTGCGGCCGTTCGGCAACGGGCTCGCCTTTTTCGTTCGTGCCCTCCGCGGTCATCAGGTAATACCCCTGCGGATTCAGTTTGAGCGTCAACGTCGCGCCGCGCGGCCGGTGATGCGGGCCGAACTGCGATTTCTCCGGATTGAGTCTCCAAATCCCGACGAACGGATCGATAGCTTCAGCCATGGCCACCTCGCGCGAAATCGTGTCGCGCGCCGTGCGGGCTCGTCCTGAACGTTTTGCTAAGATTCGCCTAAATCGCATGACCGGCACCGAGCTCTACCGCTTCGGGGAGTTCACGCTCGACGTCGCCGATCGGCGTCTGTTGCACGGCACCGACACCGTGCCGTTGACGCCGAAGGCACACGATCTGCTCGTCGCTCTCGTCCGGTCCGCCGGCCGTCTGGTCACCAAACGTGACCTGCTCGATGTCGTGTGGCCCGACTCGTTCGTCGAGGAAGGGATCCTCTCGGTCCACGTCTCCGCGTTGCGAAAGGCGCTGCGGCAGGCCAACGGATCGATGGTGTACATCGAGACCGTGCCGCGGTCGGGCTATCGCTTTGTCGCGCCGGTCACCGACCAACCGATGCCCGATTTCCGCCGCCTGGCTGTTCTCCCGGCGCAGCCGATCGTGCCGGGGGACCCTCCGGCGGACCAGGCGATCGGCCTCGCCATTGCCGACTCGCTGATCACGGCGCTCGGCGCCTGGGGCCAGGTCGTCGTCCGTCCTCTGCGAGCGGTGCAGGACCACGCGAACATTCCTGCGGAGCACACTGGTGAGATCGCGCGTTCACTCGACGTCGATGCGATCGTGCTCTCGCGGTTTGCGCGCACCGGCGCGGCCCTCGACGTCTCCGCTCAGCTCGTCCGCGCAAGCGACGGCGCGTGTCTCTGGACCGGCAGCCTCGGCGAGGCGGCGGCGCCAGGACTTCCGCGCGCGATCGCGCGGTCGCTCGCCGAACGGCGATCGATCGATCCACGCGTATACGAGTTGATCGGTCGAGGCCGGCAGCGCCTCCTGACGGCGTCGATCCGCGAAGTGCCGCACGCCATCGCCGACTACCGCGCCGCATTGGAACTGGACAACACGTACGCGGCGGCGCACGCGGGGCTGGCGCTCGCGCACTGTGCCGCGGTCGAGGCCCGCGCCGAATCACCCGCGGACGGCTACCGCGAAGCGCGCGGCTCCGCGCTTCGCGCGCTGGCCATGGATGGCGAATGCGCCGACGCGCAGGTGGCGCTCGGCGCCGTGCTCTTCCTGGGAGAGTGGGATTGGGCGGCGGCGGAACGGTGCCTCGCGCGCGCGCTGGATCTCAACCCCAACCACACCGAGGCCTATGTTCTCTATGGCCGGCTCCTGGAGGCGGTGGGACGCGTCGACGACGGACTCGCGATGAAGCTGCGCGCGCTGGAACGCGACCCGTCATCGCCGCTGGTGCATCTGCAGATCGCGATGTCGTACTGGCATCTGCGCCGGTACGACGCCGCCATCGAGTGGGCCGACAGAACGCTGGCGCTCGATCCGCGGCATCTCGGCGCCCGCGAACAAATCGCCGCCGCGTACCTGAAGAAGGGCGACTTCGATCGGCACATGGAAGAGAACATCAGGCACGCGGAATCGTACGGAGTCGCCGCCGACGTGCTTGCGCCGCTCAAGCAGGCCTACGCGAGCAGCGGTCGTCCGGGTGTCGTGCGATACGCCCTGGAACAGTTCAATGCCGGATCCGGCGCACCAGCGATGCAGCTCGCCGTGTTGTACGGGGAAGCTGGCGAACTCGATTCGGCCTTCGTGCACCTGAATCGCGCGATCGACAGCCGCGATCCCTGTTTGGTACACCTGGCCGTCGCACCGCAGTGGGACGATCTCCGCGGAGACCCACGGTTCGCGGGTTGCCTGATGCGAATGGGGCTCGCGCCGTAACGCTTTCGCCTCTTTTCATGCACCCCGCTCTGACCCGCCAGGACCATCGTCCATGGCCGATCCCGGCGACTCCGTGGCGATGGCGGCAGGTGTGGCACGACCTGCTGTTCATTCACTGGCAGGTCGCGCCTGACGTTCTCCGTCCGCACGTGCCCGCGCCGCTCACGATCGATCAACGCGGCGGCGCCGCATGGCTCGGTCTCGTCCCGTTTCACATGTCCGACGTGACGCTGCGCGGTGTTCCTGCGCTGCCGTGGCTCTCGGCGTTTCCCGAAATGAACCTTCGCACCTACGTCACGTTCGACGGCAAGCCCGGTGTCTGGTTCCTCCGAATGGATGCCTCGCGCGCGCTCGCAGTCTGGACGGCGCGTCTGACCCTTGGGCTTCCCTATGTGTGGAGCTCGATGCACACGACTCACAACGGAGACAAGGTCGCGTATCGGTCCGTCCGCGGCCGGTTCGTTTTCGACGGCCGCTACGGGCCGACCGGCGCCCCAGTTGAGCCTGCGCGAGAGTCGCTCGAAGCTTTTCTCACCGAACGCTACTGCCTTTACACGGTTGTTGCAGGACGGCTGGCGCGCATGGAGATTCATCACCCGCCGTGGCCGCTGCAGCCGGCCGACGCGGTCATTGCCGGAAACACGATCGCTCAGGGCCTCGGACTCCCTGGTCCGCCATCGCAGCCGCTGCTCCACTTCTCGCGGCGGCAGGATGTGGTCGGCTGGGGAGTGGAGCGTGTGACCTCGGCTTCTGCTATGGTGGGTACTTCTCCCTGAGGCGATGCGGTGGTCGTGGTGACATCTCCAACCGATTCGAGGATCGGCCGATGAATGATCGGCGTACTGCAGGTCTCGCCACAGCCTCGTCATCGCTCAATCGACAACACCTGATCGACTGGTACGCGCGCAACCGCGCCCGGTCGAAGGCGCTGTTCGACCTCGTCTCCGACGAGGCGTACTACACGAGGCCGATCTCGCTCCGCCATCCGCTGGTGTTCTACGAAGGGCACCTGCCCGGCTTCAGCTTCAATACGCTGGTCAAGAAGGGGCTCGGCCGGCCCAGCATCGATGCGACGCTCGAATCGCTGTTCGCGCGCGGCATCGATCCGCACGAGTCGCAGGCGGACACGCGCCGCGACGATCGCGGCGGCTGGCCGCTCCGCGCCGAGGTGCGCGCCTTTGCGGACGAGGCGGACGCGCGGGTCATGGCCGCGCTCGAGAACGACGATCTCGAACGGCCGGGGCACCTCCTCCTCGATCGCGCCGAAGCGGTGTTC
>JBLNGI010000286.1:0-13660 GCA_050264615.1 Gemmatimonadota bacterium | reverse complement strand
TTCTGCCGAGTTACTGGCGGCGCCCGCGTACACTCCGCCGACGACGAGCACGATGGAGTCGAGATCGAACAGCGCGAACTGCGACCGGCCCTCTGGTAGCAGCGCCGGTCCTGCCCCCCACCCGCCCGTGAAAAATCCCGAAAGCGCGCTCACGGCCGCCGTATCCCCCGTCACCACGCGCTGGGTAGCCGCATCCAGCCCCCCGCCCGGGGGCACGCTGTCGATCACGCCTCCGACTGTGAAGACGCGGCCGGCGCGGGCGACGGCCGCCCCATACGCCCGGGCCCCGGCCAGGGGCGGTTGCACGAACCACCCGTCGATGTGCCCGTCGGCGCCGATGCGACCGGTATAGACGCTGGACTGCGGACGTCCCAGGCTGTCGGTTCCTCCGAGCAGATAGATCCGGCCGTGCCGGATCACGGCGAGCGCTCCGGCGCGAGGCGCCGGCAGCGGCTCGATGGTGATGAACGCCGTGCTCACACTGTCGGCGGTCACGTCCGCGGCGTACACGGACGATTGTGCCCGGCCGAGCGAGTCCAGTCCGCCGATGACGTACAGCGCGTTGCCGCGAAAGCGGGAGTTGAACGGCGTGCCGACGACTGCCGTCGCGAACGCGCGTGGCGCGGGCAGGAGCCGCGTCGGCGTCCAGGTGCCGATCGCCCCCGCGCCGCCGCTGGTCACGCGCGCGACATAGACGCGGCGGCCGCTGATCGAGTCTGGCGCGAGCGCGGGCGGTTCGGCGCCGCCGGCCGCGTAGAGCGACGTAGTCAGCGTTGCGGTTCCGGGGAACTGGGCGACCGCGAGGGCGATTCCCGAAGTCGCTCCCGGAAATGTCCCGCGCGATATCCAGGTGAGCGTCGCCGGGTTGAGCGCTGATCGCGGCAACACATTGATCGGTGCGGTGATCCTGGTGCCCGCCGCGGTCTCGATCCCGAAGCCGACGCGTCCCGCCGCGGCTGAGTCGGGAACTGTCGTGGCGATTACGAAGGGCGTCCACGCCGAGTCGGCGACCGGGCTCTGGATCGTGCCGCCGCCGACCCGGGTGAACAGCACCACGCCGGGAGCGTCGCCGAACCCGAAGCCTTCGACGACGAATCGCTCGCCGCGCGTGAGCACGGGCTCGTGGGCTCCGGCGATGTAGTCGATTTGGATGGTCGGGGCGGGCGACGAGCTGTCGCCCCCGCAGCTTCCCAGCGTCGTCGCGAGCGTTAGGGCTGCCGCGGCGGCAAGCGGTCTACGGATGACCGTTTCCCCCGCGAATGAAGCGGAGCGCCTGCGCCAGCTGCTCCGCGAGCGTGGAGAGCTCGGTCGCTCCTTTGGCGAGATCCTGGATCGCGCGCAGCTGCTCGGCCGCGGCCGCTGCGACGGCTTCGGCCTCATGGCTGGAGCTCTGCGCGGCGGCGCGGGCCTGCCCGAGCGAGCCCGTCATCTTGGTCGCCAGCTCGGCGCTGTGACGGCCGAGCTCCGCGACCACCTTGCCGGCGCGCGCCGTTTCGACCGCCGCTTCGCCGATGCGATCGAGATCCTGCACCCACCCCGCCGAGTGCTGGACCACCTGACTCAAGTCGCCGCGGATCCGCTCGATCAGCTGCGCGGCGCGATCGAGCGCTCGGCGTGTGTCCTGCACCGCCTTGCTCACGTTGCGCGCTTCACGCCCGCTCGCCTCGGCGAGCTTGTGCACTTCGTCCGCGACCACCGCGAAGCCCCGTCCATGGATCCCCGCGCGGGCCGCCTCGATGGTCGCGTTCAGCGCGAGCAGATTGGTCTGATTCGCGACGAAGCCGATCGTTTCGGAAAACTTCTCGACCTGCGTCGCGACGTCCCGTAAGCGCCCGACCTCGGCAGCGCTCTCCTCGGTCGTGGCTCCCAGATCGGTCAATTGCCGTACCGCTCCCTGCGTACCGGTACGGACCCGCTCGGCCGTTTTCTCCATTTGAGATCCTGCCTCACGCGTGCGATCGCCCGCTGCCGCCAGCTGCGCAGCGCTATCTTTGAGCTGCGCGGCTTCCTCCGCCGCGGCGCCGACCAGCATCGCGGCCTGTCCCGCGCCGCGGCTCGCGCGCTGCGCGGACGCGGCCACCTCCTGGCTGGACGCGTGAATTTCTTCGGTCGTCGCGGTCATCGTCTGGACGTACTGGGTGGCTCGATCGGAGGCGCCCGTCACGGGCTTGAGCGAGCCGTCGATCGCGACCATGAGCGCGAGTTGCGGAGCCAGCAGCTCGAGCAGCTCGCCATCCGACTCGCGGTACATCGCGGGGTCGGAGTGGCGGACGCTCCAGAGGCCGACGAGCTGACCCGCGTGGTAGAGCGGAACGAGCAGCTCCGAGCCGGGCGTCTCCGCGCCCGGCACGATGACCTGGTCGCGCGCCAATCCATGCGCGACGACGGGTCGGCGCAAACGCAGCGCTTCTCCTGTCAGCCCAGCGTCCGAGTCGAAGCGAAACGCCGCACCCGGCTGCGCCGCGGTGTCGGCCACCAGCTCCATCTCGCGGGTCCGCGGATCGTAACGGGCGAACCCCATCTGCTCCCATGGAACGAGCTGGCGGGTGAGTTCCTGCACGCGCGAAAAGCTCCGGCTGAGCGTCAACTCCGCCGCCACGGCGTGCGCGAGGCGCTGGATCAGGTGCAGTTCGTCGGCGCGCACGCCGAGACGCAGCACGTAGAGGCTGCCCGCGGTGGCGAGCCCGAGCGTCCCGAGCAGCACCAGCCGCGCGGCGACCGGGATGGCGGCGTACACCAGCGCGAGCCACCCGAGCGCCAGCGCCGACGACACGAGATACACGATGGATTCCCAGCGCAGCGTGAGTCGCGCATCGACCCAGGCGATCGTCTGCCCCAACGCCAGGTCCAGATAGAACGTCCCGTTGACGATGATCGGCAGGAGCACGACGGTCAGCGCGATCGCGCCGACATTGTCGACCGTGAGCGCGCCCGCGCCCGTTTCGCCGCCGATACGCGCGTACATGAGCCCGACGAATGCCGCCCCCGCGGTGAGGTGCGCGGCGTTCCCGAGAGATGAGCGTACGGGGAGCCGGCGCAGCAGGACGTCCCCGACGACCATGGCGACCGGCGTTACAACGGCGGCGAATGCCCAGCCGCGATCGAGAATCGCGAACAGCGTCACGCCGATGACGTAGGAGGAAAAGCCGTTGCCCGGGAGCGCGATGCCATAGCGGCGGCTGATCGCAGCGATGAGGACGAGCAGGACGGCGGCGAGCGGCAGGTTGGTGCCGGCGGGCGACGTGCCTTTCGCGAGGGCGACCAGCCCCGCACCAAAACTGACGAGTGCGGCAACCGATACCACCGCACGGACCACGAGCGCTCGCCGCATAAAGCTTTCGCGCAAGGTCGGCGCCGTGGCGCGGTGTGTCAAGCGCGACTATCGTTCACGCCATGACCGTCACAATTGAATACTGCGTCATTTGAAACTACGAACCTCGGGCCACCGGTCTGGCGGCCGAGATCCGCGATGCCTACCCCCACGCCGAAGTACGCTTGATCCAGTCCTCCGGCGGCGTCTTTGAAGTCGACGTCGATGGGCGGCGCGTCTTCTCCAAGAAATCATTGAAGCGCCACGCCGAAGCGGGTGAAGTGGTGCGTTTGATACGCGAGCGCGCCGCCGCGGAGCGGTGAGACTCGCCATCTCCACGGGAGGCGGCGACGCCCCCGGGTTGAACGCCGTGATCCGCGCGGCCGTCCTCGCGGCGGTCCACCGCGGCTGGGAATGCTTCGGGATCAGGCGCGGATTCGCCAGTTTACTCGGCGGGGAGCCGCCGATCCCGCTTGGACCCAATGAAGTCCGCGGAATCACCCACCTCGGCGGCACGATTCTGGGCACGTCGAACCGCGGCAATCCCCTCAAGTGGCGGCAGCAGCGGCCGGACGGGACGTGGGAAGAGCGCGACCGCTCCGAGGAGCTGCTCGATTCGTTCCGCACCTACCGGTTCGACGCCCTGATCGCCATCGGCGGCGACGGCACCCTCGGCATCGCTCATGCGCTGTGCAAGAAAGGACTGCCGGTCGTCGGCGTTCCGAAGACGATCGACAACGACGTGCAGGGCACCGTCGCGACATTCGGATTCGATACCGCCGTTGCGACGGCCACCGACGCGATCGACAAAGTCCACTCGACGGCCGAGAGCCACGAGCGCGTGATGGTGGTCGAGGTGATGGGGCGTCACGCCGGGTTCATCGCGCTGAACGCCGGGATCGCCGGTTCGGCCGATGTCATTCTGATTCCCGAAATTCCGTTCGACATCGACAAGGTGTGCGACAAGATCCGGCGCCGCGAAGCGGAAGGCCGGCACTTCAGCATCGTCGTCGCTGCCGAAGGTGCTACGCCCAAAGGCGGCACCGTGTCGCTGATCGACCCCGAGCACGCGCGCCTCGGCGGCATCGCCGACAAGGTGGCGCACTCCATCGAAAAGATGACGGGCAAGGAGACGCGCTCGCTGGTGCTGGGTCACCTGCAGCGGGGCGGCAGCCCGACGACGTTCGACCGCTTGCTGGCATTGCGCTTCGGCGCAGCCGCGGTTCGCCTCGTGGCCGAGCGCAAATTCGGCATGATGGTTGCACTCCAGCCGCCGCGCATTGTCCCGGTGCCGATCGCCGAAGCCATCACGACCCCCAAGCGGGTTCCGCTCGACTCGGACACGATTGCCACCGCGCGCGATCTCGGAACGAGCTTCGGCGACTGAACGGACAGGTGTCGCTGTAGTAGGACAAGCAGACCTCCGCCATTCCACGCCATAACTCGTTATCCAGCAGCCACTTTACGGGATTCCTGTGTAACTGGCATGCTCCTTCCGTTATGCGGCGCCGAAAGGAGGTCGTTATGAAACGGATCTTCATGAAACGGATCTTCGTCACTGTCGGATTGTTGCTGGGCCTGGTGAGTGGGGTCGCGCACGCCCAAACGCGGGTTGGGGTATCGGTGAGCTTCGGCGATCCCTACTTCAACGGCTACGTCGTGATCGGGCAGCCGTATTACCATCGATACTCGCGCCCTTACTACTACCAGTATCGTCCGTACTACCACCGCGCACCGGTTGTCGTTGTCGCCCCGCGCTACTATGCCGAGCCGCGCGTTGTCGTCGTCACGCCGCATCGCAAACACCGCCGGTATCATCGCGGCCGTTAAGCCTCACCCCCGGTCCCCCTCTCCGCGCCGCGGAGAGGGGGGCTTCTATATTCAGTCGTGCGCAGCTCTCGCGATCATCACCTTCCCCTCGACCCCAAGGCATTCCTCGCAGCCGAGCCGCCGACAGGGCGAGTCATCGTCATTGCGCCCACCCGCGCCGCGTGTGAGACGATCGAGTTGGCGCTTGGGCTGACCCTCGAGACACTGCTCGAGCGCGAGCACGGAGATGACATCCGGCGCCTGGCGGCCTCGGGCCAGGGGTTCGGCATCGTCGCAGGGACCGGGACGGGGAAGACGCTGGCGATCCGCAGCATGGCGGAAACAATCCTGAAGGCACCGCTCAAGGTCGGGGTCGTCAACCGGGAACGCGAAGCCACGCCGGAAACGCCCACCTGGAACGTCGTCATCATCACCACCGGGATTGCCCGGCGCTGGTTCCAGGACGGCCTGATCACGGCGCAGGACACCCTCGTCGTGGACGAGATCCACCAGACGTCGGCGGAGATGGAGCTGTGCCTCGCGCTCGGGAAGCGAGCTGGTTGCCGGTTCATTTGGTTGTCCGCGACGGTCGATCCGAGCTTCTATGCGGAGTATCTCAGGTCGTCAGAGGTGCTGGAGACACGGGCCTTCGATCCAGCCAGAGCGGCGCAGGTGAATGTGCTGGCGGAGCAACCGCTCGAATTCCTGAATGACCGCTTCGTCAAACGGGTCATGCGTGAGCGTCGTGGCGTCGCGGTGTTCGTCCCTACGCGGGCTGAGGTGGAGCAGATCGCCAAAGAGCTCGGCGATCGCTGGCCGAACCTGGCGACGGCGTTCTACCATGGCGGCGAGCCGATTCGCGTCATTCGACCCTTTCTTGACGGTTTGGTCAAACGTCCCTTCCTGCTCGCCATGACGGCTGCCGGACAGTCGGCGCTGAACATCCGCGGGCTGGACACGGTCGTGATCTACGACGCCCGCTACACCAACGTCGTAGAGCGCGGCAAGAACGTCCTCACGCGGGCCTACCTGGGTGCCAACGAGATCCTGCAGATGGCGGGCCGGGTGCATGGGAGGGTCCAGCACGGTGAGGTCTATATCCTGAGCGATCGGGACCTGGCGTTCGAGGAGCTGCGCCCCACCGCCCCCGAATTCCAGCTCGCGGGCGACGCCGAGCGCGTGGCGATCACCTGCGCCGCAATCGGCGTGGACGCGACGGAGTTGGAGCTGCCGGTGCCACTCGACCGCCGCGCGTACAAGGAGAGCGTTGCGCTTCTGACCGAGCGCGGGCTCATAGAGCATGGTCGTTTAACGAGTTACGGCCGCGAGGTCGAGGCGATGCCCGTGGAGCGGCCCTGGGGTGAGATGCTCTACCACGCGGACCCCGCGCTCGTCCCGCTCGTTGCCGTAGCATCGAACATCGAGTCGCTGCACCGCATGACGCGCGAGGAGCGCCAGCTCGGCGGTCTTATCGTGCCGGGCTCGGATCACATCACCGCATACAACGTGTTTGCGGAGGCAGTGAACAAACACGGCTATTTGGGCGAGGTCTACGGGTTGCCCCGGCACCTGTTCCGGGAGGACGGTATCGAGCGCTGGGCCGAAGAGCGCGGCGTGCTGGTGAAGGCAATCGAGGACATTGCCTTGGGAACGGCCTCCGTGTACCGCCAGCTGGAGGTGCCGCTACCTGCCAAGCTTCCCTACGGTGATCGAAAGACGCTCGAACTTTTTGCTGACCATTTGGCCAAAATCATGCCATTCGACCTCGTCATTGATGAGCAAACCCCAGAGGGGCGGGAGGCACGCGTCAGCCGCAGCTCGGTGTGCGGTAGTTGGGGTGCGATTGCCGGAACCCTGCGGTACTTTGCCGACCGCTTCGGTGTCCCGCGAGCGAGTATCGAGGGGACGCAGGTTCCCGAGCGCGCGATCCGACGCTATGCGCGGCGCGGCAGGCCGACGGTCGTGTTCGAGCGGCAACGCCGGCGCGAAGGTTTGATGATCGAGCGCGCGGTAGAGTATTTCGGCTTTACGCTGGACCGGGAGGTGGAGCATCTGCCCTCGCCGTTCCCGGATGATCTGGCTGACGCCGCCCGGCGCGGTCTCGTCGACGCGCTGGTTGCGGGTGAGACCCCACACCCTGATCAGGGAAAGATTCGCCGCGCCCTGGAGCGGTTCGGACACTACTGGCGGCGCTCGGGGGGGCGTCTGGGCCAGGCCGAAAGCGCTCATACCAAGGATCAGCTCGCGGCGCAGCTGAGCGTGGTGAACTCCTGGGATTCGTTCATAGCGGCGCGGCTCACGCTCGACCCGGATCGGGCGATTCCGGAAAGCGAGCGGCTCCGCCTCGATGCCCTGCCCTCGTCGGTCTTTCTGTATGGAGACCGCGCCCCCGTAGACTATGACGTCGAGCCCGGGGTTGGCGGCGTGGTGCGGGTACGGCTGAAAGAGGGTCAGGCGCGCCGGCTCCATTTGCGGGATCTACCGCCGTTCGACCGTCCCGTCCGGTTCACGGTCACTCGGGGAAAGCATGAAGCCGTTCGGGCGAACTCGATTGATGAGCTGCGCTCGAGCTTGCGGACTTTAGGAAGCGTGCATCGGGCGCGGGTCGTGCGCGGCGGGCGGCGACCGCGGCGTCGTTAGACCGACTCGGTTACCTCCAGCAGGGCCAACCAGAGAACGTTGTAAGCATCGCGCGCGTCGGCAAGCGGCACACCCGAGGCGAGCGCGATAGCACAACCATCCACGAGCGCACCACGCGCTGTCTCATCGAGTCTGCCGTTCCTGGCCGATCGGTCAATTAGCCCCGCAGCGCACAGGCTGAGCCAGGCACGCGCGGTGCCATCTTCCGCTTGCCGCCGGAGCTCTTCCCAGCAAGCGTCGACTCCCTGCATTCCCGATCCGGCGGCGAGTGCTTTCGTAAGCGCCGCATCGCGGCTTTCCTCGAGTCGCGAGGCGGCAGCGCGCAGCAATCGCGCGCGGGAGCCGTAGTGATAGAGAAGGAGTCCTTTGACGACCCCGGCCCGCCGCGCGACAGCCTCGAGCGTGAATCCTTCGACGCCAGCACGTTGCAGCGTTTGTAGCGCCGCGGAGAGGATCCCGGCGAGAGTGGAGGAAGCGTCTTTGGGCACGTTGTTGGCCTGTCGGTCAATAATAGAAATCGGTCTGGAAAGGCGCAAGACGAAACGAACCAGCAACCTTTTGCCCGACCACCGAGTCTCATCTTGACACGACCCTGACACCGGTCCTGTACGGAATGAAACCTTGGACCCCTGAGATTTGTATGAGGAACACCAACCAATGATTGACAAACCTGTTGCGCCTACGGGCACCGTCCCAGCCGCCTTCTCACCGCTCGCTCGCGCGGTCATCGACTCCGTGAGTGAGGGTGTCGTCATCTTCGATCAACAAGGCCGCGTGTTGTACGCCAACGCCGCTGCGCGCCGGGCTATCGACGGCCAAAACGGCGACGTGCGCAACCGGCTGCAAAGCCTCGGAGCTCGTTTCGCAGCCCTGAAAAACGGCGTCCAGAGTCTCGGCGAAGCGGCGATACTTCCGCACACAGGTGCTCTCACCCTCGCGGAACGGGAACGTCAGGCCATCACGGACACGCTGCAGGACACGAGCGGCAAACTCGCGGAGACCGCGCGCCGCCTCGGCATCAGCCGGACCACATTGTGGCGGCGGCTCAAGTCCTACGGCATGGACGGCTTCCGCGCCTCTCCGTAGGGTCCTAGCTTCCCCGGGGGATGCCCTCCCCCGACCGCGCAGCCCCCGCTCCGTTCGTCATTGAAGAGTACGTCCGCTGGTCGGACGTCGACTTCGCCGGGATCATTTTCTACGGGTCCTATGTGCGTCTCTTCGAGATCGCCGAGACGGAGATGTTCCGGCACTGCGGTCTGGCCTACGCCAGGATGTTCGACGAGTACGACATCTTCCTGCCGCGCAAAGCCGTCCACAGCGAGTTCTACTGGCCAGCCCGCTTGGACGATCGGCTGCGCATCGCCGCCTACGTCGGGAAAGTGGGCACGAAGTCACTCACGCTGCATTTCGATGTCCTGCGCTCGGACAGCAAGACGCTGGGCGCGGCGGGTTGGATGGTCCTCGTGTGCGTCGATCGGAAGCGGCTCAAGCCCACGCCGCTGCCGGCGGGACTGATCGCGGCATTGGCTCCTCACACACTCCCGCCTGACGCGGCGCGCCGCTCCCTGGGAGTCGCAGTATCTTCCCGCTGAAGATTCTCGCTCCTTTCATTGTGTTCGTCGCGGCCTGCAGCGCCCGCGAGCCCAAGCCGGCGCCGCTCAGGCTGGACGCGATGATCGCATTTCCACCCGAGGACACGATTCGGCTTTCGCTTCCCGCGACCAGCTCCTGGTGCAACGATAGACATTCCGTGCTGCTCGAGGCCTTGGATCCGGAGGGCAGCGGCGTGCTCGTGCGCCTGCGGTATCGCGACAGTCTCACATCCGATTCACTGCCCATCGTCCTCCCCGATGATACGGCTGCCGTGCCGGCCGCCATCGTCGGAATTCGGTTCTTCGTTCACGATACGCCTCACAGCTACTCGCTCGACAGCGGGAGCGTCCTCCTGCAGCGCCAGGGCACGAGCATTCGGGTGAGCGCTGCCGGCATCGGCGTCGAGAGCGCGATCCGGGTTCACGCGCAGCTCGACTCGCGCGACGTGCCGCTCGGGACCGATACAGTCCCCTGCACCTACGTGCGATGAGCGGCGACGTTCGGGTCGGGTTCATCGGATCGGGATTCGCGCGCCGCGTGCAGCTGCCCGGACTTGCGCTGGTACCCGGCACCAAACCGCTCGCGATCGCGAGCGGCCATCGCGCCAACGCCGAAGCGGTCGCGCGAGACTTCCGATTGCCGCTCGTGTTCGACGACGGGATCGAGCTCGCGCGCTCGCCGGACGTCGATCTCGTCATCGTCTCGTCGACCCCGGATTCACACGCCCGCTACGCCATCGCCGCGCTGGAAGCCGGCAAGCACGTGCTGTGCGAAAAGCCGATGGCGATCGACGCTTTCGAGGCCGCTCAGATGGTGGCAGCATCCGAACAGCATCCCGACAGCATCGCGTGGCTGGACCACGAACTCCGCTTTGAACCGAACCGCCGGCGGGCCCGCGAGCTGATCCGCTCGGATGCGCTTGGCGAGCTGCGCCACATCGAGCTTTCCCTCAAGCCGTATCTGCGAGGGGACGGCAGACCACAGGCGTTCGACGCGCCGTGGAACTGGTGGTTCGACGCGGCACGAGGCGGCGGGATCCTCGGCGCCGTCGGGTCGCATCTCATCGATCTCTGCCGGTTCTGGTGCGGCAGCGAAATCCGTTATGCGGCGGGTCTCGCGGAAACGTTCGTCACGCAACGCAAGGATGAAGCGGGGGAGGGCCGACCGCGGCCGGTGACGGCGGACGACTTCTCGAGCTGTGTGCTGCAGACAGCGAGCGGGGTGGTCGCGACGATCACGCTCAGTACCGTCGCGCATCATGGACCGGGTCATTTGGGACAGGTCACTGGGAGTGACGGCACGCTGCTCCTGAGCGGCGAGACCAAGCTCGAGTTCGGAAAGAGCGGCGGTCCGCTCGAAGACGTCTCCGCGCCCGATGACCTCTGGGAGCAGACCAAGCCGAACAACATGTGGGCACGCTCGTTCGTGCGGCTGATGCGGGAGATGATTCAGGTGATTCGCGGCGGCACTCCGCACGGTGAGCCCGCGACGTTCCGCGACGGCTGGCAAGTGCAGCGCGTCCTCGATGCCGTCCGCAGCGCTCGAGGCGTGCGGTTAGATTGAGGGCCGTGGAGCAGACCTATTTCCGCAAGGGCTTTGGTCTCAAAGGCGCCATCGAAGGCGCCCTGACCGCCGACTACCACAGCCGCGTGGTGGACGCGATCCGCGCGTCCGGCTACACGCTGGACGTCGGCGATTTGACGTTCCGCCTGGCGGGTGAGTTCGGGTTCTGTTACGGCGTGGATCGAGCGGTCGAGTACGCCTATGAGGCACGTACGAAGTTTCCCGCGAAGCGCACCTTCCTCGTCGGCGAGATCATTCACAACCCTCACGTCAACCAGAAGCTCGCGGCGATGGGAGTGGAGTTCCTGCACCGGCCCCAAGGCCGGGATGAGGAGTTCGATTTCCGATCGGTGACTGCGGATGACGTGGTGATCCTTCCGGCGTTCGGCGTGACGGTCCGTGACTTCGAGCGGCTGCGGAAGACCGGCTGCGTACTGGTCGATACGACATGCGGCTCCGTGTTGAACGTCTGGAAGCGCGTGGAATCGTACGCGCGGGACGGCTTCACGGCGCTGATCCACGGGAAGAACTACCACGAGGAGACGAAGGCGACGTCGAGTCAGGTCAACAAGTATCCGGGCGGCAAGTACCTGGTTGTCCGCGACATGAACGAGGCGCGGCTTGTGTGCGACTACATCGAAGGCAGGGAGCAGGGATCAGGGAGCAGGGAGCAGTTTCTCGAGCACTTCAAGGGAAAAATGACCCCAGGGTTCGATCCCGATCGTGATCTGCAGCGAGTCGGCGTCGCCAATCAGACCACGATGCTGTCGGGCGAATCGCTCGCGATCGCGGCTGAGGTGGGGAAGAGCATGGCGCGCCGGTGGGGAGCTGCGGCCGTGGCTGAGCATTTCCGCACCTTCGACACGATCTGCTCGGCAACCCAGGAGCGGCAGGATGCCGTTCTCAAGCTGATCGCGGACCCGCTGGATCTGATGGTCGTGATCGGTGGCTACAATTCGAGCAACACGACACATTTGGCGGCCATCTGCAACGAGAAGGTGCCGACGTACCACATCGAGGACGCGGCCTGCATCGACGTGGCGGACGGGAGCATTCGGTTCCGGCCGGTCGGGCTGCATGCAACCGAGCAGCGCCGCAACGCGTGGCTGCCGGAGGGCCGGGTGACGGTCGGCATCACGGCAGGTGCGTCGACTCCAAACAACAAGATTGGCGAGACGATAGAGCGCATTCTGGCGCTGCGCGGCTTGTCCCTCGTCCCAAGCTGACCGGCCGCCTTCGAAAAGCTTGAACGCTCGACCGATAAGACCGTGGATAGTGCTCCGCGGGAGATTCTCTAAGGCGCTGGTTTCGGGTATATTTCGGGCCCTATGTCGCTGTCTCGCTTCCATCCGGTCATTGAACACTGGTTCGCCAACCGATTCGCGGAGCCTACTGAGCCCCAGCGGCGCGCCTGGCCGGTAATCCAGCAGGGCGGCGATGTGCTCATCGCCGCGCCAACGGGATCCGGAAAGACGTTCGCTGCTTTCTTGTCGGCCATCGATGGGTTGGTGCGCCAGGGCCTGAACGGCGAGCTGCGCGACGAGACGCAGGTCGTCTACGTATCGCCGCTCAAAGCGCTCTCGAACGACGTCCAGAAGAACCTGTCGGAGCCGCTCGCCGAGATTCGCGCCCAGATGGTAGAGCAGGGGCTTCCCGATGTCGAGGTCCGGACGCTGGTCCGCACGGGTGACACACCGCAGTCCGAGCGGCAGGCAATGCTCAAGCAGCCTCCGCACATCCTGGTCACGACGCCCGAGTCTCTCTATCTGATTCTCACCTCCGAGCGCGCGCGCGAGATGCTGCGCTCGGTGCGCACGGTGATCGTGGATGAGATCCATGCGGTCGCGCGCGACAAGCGTGGCAGTCATCTCTCCCTGACCCTCGCGCGGCTCGACGCCCTGATCGGCAAGCGGCCACAACGCATCGGTCTCTCGGCGACACAACGACCGATCGAGGAGATCGCGCAGTTCCTGGTCGGGACCGGCCGGCCGCAGCCCACCATCGTAGACGCAGGGCACATCCGTACCCTGGACCTGGCGCTCGAGATTCCCTCGTCGCCGCTCGAGGCGGTGATGTCGGCCGAAGTGTGGGAAGAAGTCAACAGCAGGATTGCCGAGCTGATCACGCAGCATCGCACCACGCTGGTGTTCGTGAACACGCGGCGGCTGACCGAGCGGTTGTCGATGCAGCTTTCCGAACGGCTGGGCGCTGATCGGATCACGAGTCACCACGGAAGCCTGTCGCGTGAGAAGCGGTTCGAAGCCGAGGAGCGGCTGAAGCGCGGCGAGCTGCAGGCGCTGGTCGCCACCGCGTCGCTCGAGCTGGGCATCGACATCGGCAGCGTGGACCTGGTGATTCAAGTCGGATCGACGCGCTCGATTGCGACGCTCCTGCAGCGTGTGGGCCGGGCGGGCCACCGGCTCGGCGCGATCCCGAAAGGCCGCGTCTTCCCACTTTCGCGCGACGAGCTGATCGAGTGCACGGCCATGCTGCGGGCTACCCGCGACGGCAGGCTCGACAAGCTGATCATCCCGGACAAGCCGCTCGACATCCTGGCGCAGCAGATCGTTGCGGCGGCTGCGGGTGAGGAGTGGGAAGAAGACCGGCTCTACGAGCACGTGCGTTCGGCCTATCCCTACCGGGATCTGGCGCGCAAGGAATTCGACGACGTCGTCCAGATGCTGGCCGAAGGCTTCACGACCCGGCGCGGCCGCCGCAGCGCGCACATTCACTACGACGGCATCA
>JBLNGI010000285.1:0-4981 GCA_050264615.1 Gemmatimonadota bacterium | reverse complement strand
CGGCGTCGTCGTAGGCCAGCGCGGTCGATCCGTCGGGCAACGGCATCTCGAGATCGGTGCGCATCCAGTCGAACACCGGCATGAAGTTGTAACACAGCACCTGCACGCCCAGCTCGCCCAGGATGCGAACGCTCTCGCAGTAGCTCGCGATCAGGCCGTCTCGCGTCGGCCGGCCGAGTTTGATGTCTTCGTGGACCGGAATGCTCTCGACGACGGCCAGGCGCAATCCTGCGTCCGCGATATCGTCCTGCAGTTGCGCGAGCCGGTTCTTCGGCCACGGGTCGCCGACCGGCACGTCGTACAGCGCGCTCACGACGCCCTGCACGCCGGGAATCTGGCGGATGTGCGCGAGCGGGATCGGGTCGGTCGGCCCGAACCAGCGGAACGTCATGTACACCGCG
Organism: Gemmatimonadota bacterium; assembly: GCA_050264615.1. GTDB lineage: Bacteria > Gemmatimonadota > Gemmatimonadetes > Gemmatimonadales > GWC2-71-9 > 20CM-2-65-7. Next base: position 4,580 of record JBLNGI010000285.1, on the reverse strand, counting down.
CAGCCTCGACGCCGGCGTGGTTCAGGACGGCCATCCAGTCCGTCGCGCGTTTGAGCCACAGCGCGCCAGTCAGGGCGGGAAGCACACCGGATAAGCTACTATTATGAACCTATGTTGCTGACGTTCACCCGCCTCGCCGCGCCCCGTCCGGTGGGGGAACTGGTGCTCACCGCGTCCGACACCGCGATCACCGGTGTGTATTTCCAGACGTCGCGGCGGGGCCCGCCGCCCACGCATCAGACGGGCTGGGTCGAAGCGAAGGAGGGTCCGGCCGCCGAGCTGCTCGCGCTCGCCCGCCGGCAGCTCGAGGAATACTTCGCGCACACGCGCACCACATTCGACCTGCCGCTCGAAGCCCTCGGCTCCGCGTTCGAGCATCGCGTGTGGAACGCGTTGCGCGCCATCCCGTATGGGACCACCACCAGCTACGGAGCGCTCGCCAAGAGTCTCGGCGACGCGCGCTCGTCCCGCGCCGTGGGCCTCGCCAACGGCAAGAATCCGATCCCGATCATCGTCCCCTGCCACCGCGTGGTGGGCGCTAAGGGCGAGCTGACCGGGTTCGGCGGCGGATTGGAAACGAAGCGGTGGCTACTGGAACACGAGGGTGTGCTGATGCCGCTGGGGAGCTAGCGACTCCCTACTTGTGCCGGAAGACGATCCTGCCCCGCGTCAAATCGTACGGCGACAACGCCAGCGTCACGCGATCTCCCGCCAGCACCCGAATCCGAAACTTGCGCATCTTGCCGGCGATCGTCGCGAGCACGCTGTGCCCGTTGTCGAGCGTCACCCGGAACGTGGAGTTGCGCAGCAGCTCCGCCACCTTCCCTTGAATTTCAATCGCTTCTTCTTTGCTCACGCTTCTCTCCTCGGTTCGTCACGCTTGCCGCTGCGGCGTTCGACAAACGCACGATGTCCACAGACACACTGCTCCATCATGCGACCGAACCGGTCAGTCCTGAATTCGACAAAGCTCCCGCACGTGGGACACTTGGCCGAGCCACGGTCGGGCACCAGCGCCTGACGTTCCGACGCGCGGCTCACTGGAGCTCGGGCGCGACGGTCACCGGCGCTGCCTCGTACAGGAGCGGATGATCACAGCTGCACAGGGCACTGCGCGGTATCGCGGTTATGTTGCTCGCACTCGGCGCGCGATACGTGGTGCCCGCGGGATTGTCGATGAAGCCACCGCAACGATGGCAATGAATGGTAGGCATCGCGCAAGCTAGCGGGTCGGACCCCAAATTGCGACTTTTCCGACGGCGTTGAGCACAAACCCGTTGCGGCGGGACGCGGTTGGCGCATTCCCAACGCGCGGCCTACGTTGGACGAATGACAGTCGTCGCCAGTCATACCAGCACCGGTCGCCTGTTCTACTGGTCCCTCACCTCCGCGCTCGCGGGTTTTCTGTTCGGCTTCGACACCGTCGTGATCTCGGGCGCCGAACAGACCATCCAACGGTTGTGGAACCTCAGCGCCGGCGTGCACGGCATCGCGATGGGCGCCGCGCTGTACGGCACGGTGCTCGGCTCGCTGATCGGCTCGTGGCCCGCCGATCGCTACGGGCGCCGGCCCACGCTCCTGGCCGTCGGCGTGCTGTTTCTCGTGTCGGCGCTCGGCTGCGGGTTGGCGCCAAGCGTCGAGATCTTCATCCTCGCGCGATTCATCGGCGGCCTCGGCATCGGGATCAGCACGGTCGCCGCGCCGCTCTATATCTCCGAAATCGCGCCCGCGGAGCGACGCGGGCGGCTGGCCGCGATGTTCCAGTTCAACATCGTACTCGGCATCGTGCTCGCGTTCGCGTCGAACGCCGTGATTGGCCGGATCGTGGGCGGCCCCGACGCCTGGCGCTGGATGCTCGGCGTGGCCGCCGTGCCCTCCTTCATCTATACGCTGATGTGTTTGGGGCTGCCCGAAAGTCCGCGGTGGTTGGCAATGAAACGGGAAGGGGGAAGCGGGCAGCGCGAAGCGGATGTTGCCGAGGGGTTTTGGACTTGGCGGATGCGCGTCCCGATCGCGCTCGCGATTCTGGTCGCGTTCTTCAATCAGCTCTCCGGCATCAACGCGATCCTGTACTTCGCGCCGCGCATCTTCGCCTTGACGGGCCTCGGCGAGCAGGCGGCGCTGCTGCAGTCGGTCGGCATCGGGATCACGAATCTCGTGTTCACATTCGTGGGGCTGTGGTTGATCGACCGGCTGGGGCGGCGCACGCTCCTGCTGATCGGCTCGATCGGCTACATCGTCTCGCTCGGCGCGTGCGCGTGGGCGTTCTTCACGCACCACGAGTCGATCGTGCCGGCGTGCATCTTCGCCTTCATCGCGGCGCACGCGATCGGGCAGGGCACGGTGATCTGGGTATTGATTTCGGAGATCTTCCCGAATCGCTACCGCGCGGCGGGACAATCCCTCGGCAGCGCGACGCACTGGGTCTGCGCCGCCCTGCTCACGACGGTGTTCCCGCTGATGGTGAGCGCATTCCATCCCGGAGCCATCTTCCTGTTCTTCTGCGGCATGATGGCGCTGCAGCTCGTGTGGGTGCTGACGAAAGTGCCCGAAACCAAAGGCGTCCCGCTGGAGGAAATCCAGCGGCGTTTGGGTCTTGGCTAACCCCGGGGCGTCGCCCCGGGGTCAGCCGGCACCGGTGATCGTCGGTTTGGGCGAGGTGCTGTGGGACGTGTTCCCCGACGGGGAGCACTTCGGCGGCGCTCCGGCGAACGTGGCGGTGCACGCGGCCGCGCTCGGCGCCGAGGCGTTCCTGATCAGCGCGGTCGGCACGGACGCGCGGGGGACCGAAGCGCTGAAGCGGCTGGCCGGTGTTGGTGTGGACTGTAGCGCCGTCGCGCGTCTGGCCGATCACCCGACAGGTGTCGTGCGCGTCAGTGTCGATGCGGCGGGACTTCCCAGCTACGACATCGCGGCGGGGAGTGCGTGGGACTGCGTGCCGTGGTCGGCCGCGGTCGAACGCGTGGCACAGCGAGCGGACGCGATCTGTTTCGGCACGCTCGCGCAGCGCTCGCCGGTGTCGCGAGTCACGATTCGGCGGGCGGTGGCCGCGACGCGCGAGACGACGTGGCGGCTGTTCGACGTCAACCTGCGTCAGGCGCACTACGACGCCGACGTGCTGGCCGGGTCGCTGGAGGTGGCCAACGCGCTGAAGCTGAACCAGGAGGAGCTGCCTGTCGTCGCGCGATTGTGCGGCATAAAAAGCGCGCCCCCGGTAGCGCAGCTGCGCGCGCTGTGCGAGCGATTCGAACTCAAGCTCGCGGCATTGACCCGGGGGCCTTCGGGAGCGCTGCTCGTCAGTACCTGGGGTGTTTGGGCCGCTCCGGCTCCCCGCACACAGATCGCGGATACCGTCGGTGCCGGCGACGCATTCAGCGCCGCACTCCTCGTGGGAATCCTGGCCGGCCGGCCGCTGGATGAGGTCAACCGGCGCGCGAATGCGGTCGCGGCGTATGTGTGCTCGCAACCCGGAGCCACACCAGCGATTCCGGAAGGCCTGGGGTGATCCTTAAGGACAATTCTGCCAAACCCCGGGTCGTATGAATCTGGCACCGTGAGGAGGAGCTCGATGCGAGACCGGCTCGTGGCCATCGCGTTTCTTTTTGTGGCGCTACTCGCGCCCCCCCCAGGGGCGGCGGCCCAGCGCCGTCCGCAGCAACTCCCCTGTCCCGACTGCAATCCACCCAAGCGCTTTGTGCGCGGATTCGGCGAGGTGATGGTGGTCCAGTTCATTCCCTGGACCGTCAACTCCGTGATCCGCGACGCCGAGTGGGCCAAGATCGGACCGTCGGTATGGGCGACGAACATCGAGAATCCGTGGGTGTGGGACAACAACCATTTCCTCAATAACCAGTTCTCGCACCCCTATCACGGCAGCCTGTACTACAACGCCGGCCGAGCCAACGGCTACAGCTTCTGGCAGTCGGTGCCGTGGGCGTTCGGCGGAAGTCTGATGTGGGAATGGTTCTTCGAGGGCTGGGCGCCGGCGCCGAATGACTGGCTCAATACGAGTCTCGGCGGGATTACGCTCGGTGAGATGCTCCACCGCGTGTCGACGCTCACGCTCGATAATCGGGCCACCGGCTCCGAGCGGATGTGGCGCGAGATCGGCGCGACCGCCCTGAACCCCGTGCGCGGGTTCAACCGGTTGATCGGCGGCCAGATGAACGACATTACCGCCAATCCGGCTGATTGGCGGCCCAGCCGGATCTTCGCGTCGTTTGACGCTGGCTATCGCTCCGGCACCGGTGGCGACAATCTCGGCAACGAGGGCACGACAGGCGTCGGGTTTCTGCAGGCGACGCTGTTCTACGGCGATCAGGTGGACGACCTGGGCAAATCGCCGTTCTCGGCATTCAACGTCAACCTGGAAATCGCCACCGAAAAGCAGGGCGAGCGCGGCCGCTTCGCCAAACTGAACGCGCGCGGCAATCTCGGGGCGCACCAGCTCAGCCGCAGCGCGAAGTCGTCGCAGCAGCTCGCGCTGTTCATGAGCTACGAATTCTTGAGCTCGGAGTCGATCGAGTTCGGCGGTCAGGGATTCCAGGGCGGGCTGGTGTCGCGCTGGGGCGATCCGAAGG
>JBLNGI010000284.1:0-4116 GCA_050264615.1 Gemmatimonadota bacterium | reverse complement strand
GCAAGACCTTCATCGCCTGCTCACCGGATCAGCAGAGCGAGATCCTGCAGGACCTCGACTACGAGCTCGCGCAGGCGCGCGACGCGAAGACCGACACGTCCGGGAATTTCTTCGGCATGATGAAATGGCTGACGTTGACCGGCTACTACACATCCGAAGTCGGCTCCACCAGCGAACTGCACTACCGCGTGGTGCCGGGTCGCTTTGAACCCTGCTACCCCCTCGAGCAGCCATGAAAACCTACGACGCGATCGTCATCGGCTCGGGGATGTCGGGCGGCTGGGCGGCGAAGGAATTGACCGAGCGTGGCCTGCAGACGCTGGTGCTCGAAGCGGGACGGCCCATCAATCCCGAGACGGACTACGCCGAGCACGTGCCGATGTGGGAGATGAAGTTCCGCGGCTACGGCGACCGGCGGCGCCTCGCCAAAGAGCAGGCGATCCAGCAGCAATGCTACGCGTGCGATGAGATGGCCTCGAAGTTCTTCGTGAATGATCTCGAAAACCCCTACACGACACCGGAAGGCAAGCCGTTCTCGTGGATTCGCGGCCGGCAGGTGGGCGGGCGGTCGATCACGTGGGGCCGCCAGGTCTACCGCTGGAGCGACCTCGACTTCGAAGCGAACGGCAAGGAAGGCGTCGGCGTGGACTGGCCCATCCGCTACGCCGACATCCAGCCCTGGTACGACCACGTCGAGCGGTTCATCGGCATCAGCGGCCAGGCTGAAGGGCTGTCGCAGTGTCCGGATGGTCAGTTCCTCAAGCCGATGGCGATGAACTGCGCCGAGGAGAAGGTCCGCGACGCGGTGGCGCGCGCCTGGGGCCGCGAGCGCGTCGTGACGATCGGGCGCTGCGCCGTGCTGACCGAAGCGCACAACGGCCGCGCCGGGTGTCACTACTGCGGGCCGTGCCATCGTGGCTGCATCACCCGTTCCTACTTCTCGAGCGTCACGTCCACATTGCCGGCGGCGCTCGCCACCGGGCGGCTCACCCTGCGGCCCTACAGCGTCGTCCACAGCATTCTCTGGGATAAGCGTCGCGGCCGCGCCACGGGCGTGCGCGTCGTCGATGGGCAAACCAAGCGCACCATCGAATTCCAGGGCAAGATCATCTTCCTGTGCGCGTCCACGATCGAGTCGGCGCGCATCCTGCTCAACTCCGAGGGCAATCTCGCGAACTCGAGCGGCCAGGTCGGGAAGAACCTGATGGATCACATCATGGGCGGCGGCGCCAACGGCCGGATCGACGCGCCGCTGGATCGCGACTCGATCGGCAACCGGCCCAACGGCATCTACGTGCCGCGCTTCCGGAACGTCGGCAACAGCAAGTCCACGTTCGTGCGCGGCTACGGCTTCCAGGGTGGCGGTGGCCGGTCCGACTGGGGCCGCGGCATGGAGCAGACGGGATTCGGCGCGGAGTTCAAGAAGTCGCTGCGCACGCCGGGGCCGTGGGGATTCGGCTTTTACGGCTTCGGCGAGATGCTCCCGAGTGAGTCGAACTTCGTCGAGATCGACAAGACAAAAGTGGATGCGTGGGGTATTCCCGTGGCGAAGATCCACTGCGCGTATGACGACAACGCCAAGCAGCTCGTGCACGACATGTCGATCACGGCCGCCGAGATGCTCGCCGAGGCGGGGGCGCACGACATCCAGCCGTTCACGAGCAACAATCCGCCCGGCCTCGTCATCCACGAGATGGGCACCGCGCGCATGGGCCGGGACGCCAAGACGTCGGTCCTCAACGCGCACAATCAATGCTGGGACGTTCCGAATCTGTTCATCACCGATGGCGCCTGCATGGCGTCTACCGCCTGCCAGAACCCGTCAATCACCTATATGGCGCTCACCGCTCGCGCAGCGGAGTATGCCGTCGACGCCATGAAGAGGAGGGAGCTGTGATGGAAAGGCGCGAATTTCTCACGACTGCGGGCGCAATTACGCTCGGGACCATGCTGCCACCGGCCTGCCGCACCGCGCACGGGGCGAAGATCGACAAGATCGGCATTCAGCTGTACACCGTGCGGGATCAGATGAAAGCCGACTTCGAGGGTACGCTCGCGCGCATCGCACAGATCGGATACAAGGAAGTCGAGTTCGCGGGCTACTTCGACCGCTCGCCGGCCGACGTCCGGGCGATTCTCGATCGCAACGGACTGTCCGCCCCGGCGACCCACATGATGTCGGACAATCCCGACGGGTGGAAAAAGGCCGTCGACCTCGCCAAGGCGGTGGGGCACGATTACCTCGTCGCACCCTGGATCCCGCAGGAAAAGCGCATGACCCTCGATGGCTGGAAGCGCATCGCGGAGGAGTTCAACCGCGTCGGACAGGTGGCCAAGGATGCGGGGATCCAATTCGCCTATCACAACCACGACTTCGAATTCCCGAGAATGGAAGGGCAGATCCCCTACGACGTGCTGTTGCAGAGCACCGATCCCAAGCTCGTTCAGCTCGAGATCGACCTGTACTGGATCACGAAGGGCGGCCAGGATCCGCTGGCATACTTCGCGCGCTGGCCCGGTCGCGTTCCGCTCGTCCACGTGAAGGACTCGATGGGCGGCCCCGAGCACAAGATGGTGGACGTGGGACAGGGCAAGATTGAATGGCGGCGCATCTTCGCCAAGCGGGATCAGGCTGGGATCAAACACTTCTTCGTCGAGCACGACCAGCCGCCCCAGCCGTTCGACGACATCGCGATGAGTTACAACTATCTGAAGAATCTGGAATTTTGACGCGAGACTGGCTCGGCCTGGCGATCGGCATGGCGATCGGGATCGTCGTGGCTTCGTTGTACTTCGTCATCTGGAGGCTTCGCTACAGCGCCGCGATCCGCGAGAACGCCGTGCAGCGCAGCCTGGCGGTGACCGCCGGGAAAGTGCACGAGCAGCTCGTGCCCTATCTCCCGGAGTTCGGGTTCAATCCAAAGGACGCGCGCTTCCTCGGCAGTCCCGTGGACCTGGTGGTGTTCGATGGGCTGGCCGCGGGGGACGTGAAGCGCGTCGTGTTTCTCGAAGTGAAGACGGGAGGGGCGCCGTTGACGACTCGCGAGCGGCAGGTACGAGAAGTGATCGACGCTCGCGAGGTCGTCTGGGCGGAGCTGCGACTCAACCGGGGCGCGACTTCTGCTTCGTAGCCAGATTTTTTGGGGGATTGTCCTCATCGGGATCGGCCTGGTCCGCGGCAAGTCGGTTCTCCTGGGGGACTTCGGAATCCTGGCGATCGTGTTCGATGCCGTAGGGGTGTTCGCCATCACCAGCGGTCTGGTGCGGATGAGGCGTGCCAGGCAGCGCGCGGCACCGCCGCCGAATCCCGAAGGCTAGCTTCAGACCATGCCCAAGCGTCGCCAGACCTACGAAGCCGAGGGGATCACGGTCACGTTCGATCCGGACGTGTGCATTCACTCCGGGGTCTGTGTGATGGGCCTGCCCGACGTGTTCGATATCAAGCGCAAGCGCTGGATCCGGCCTGAATTGCAGCCCCCCGATGTCGTTGCCGCTCAAGTGATGAGGTGTCCCTCTGGGGCGCTGCAATTCATACGGAAAGACAGGGACATGCAAAAACTAGACGCGTAGACGCACAGTGGTGAACAGGATGTAGTTGGCAGGTCAGTCCTGCTGACCAAAACCTGGTCACCGCTGCGCGTCTGTGCGTCTAGTAGTGCATGTCCTGGCTTTTGTTAGATTCCGTCGCGATGCCAACGTACGAATACAAGTGTCCGGCGGGGCACGTTTTTGAAAAGACCTTCCCTCGAATCACCAGCAAGCGTCACGCGAAATGCCCCAAGTGCGGCAAGCGCGCGGAGCGGCTGATCTCGGGCGGCGCCGGCGTCCATTTCAAGGGTTCGGGTTTCTACGCGACCGACTACAAACGGCCCGCGGGAGCAACGGAACAAGCCGACAGTAAGGCCGAGAAAGCCGACAAGCCGGCCGAGTCGAAACCACAGCCGCAGAAAGACTCCAGCTCCGACAAGTGAAGGCTCCGGGGATTATCCGCGCGGCGCTGGTCCAGGCGGCGTCACGATTGGGCGCGCCCAACGGCGAGGTGGCGCGAGAGAGCCCGCGGGCCCCCAAAAACAGCCAACCCTCCCCGAACATCGCGCAAACGCGGGCCCACACCCG
>JBLNGI010000283.1:0-4788 GCA_050264615.1 Gemmatimonadota bacterium | reverse complement strand
CCGCTGATCGAGGCGGTGATCCAGTCGTACGGACGTGCGCTCGAATCGGGCGACGTGCAGCAGGTGCGTCGAGTCTATCCAGGGCTAACGTCGCAGCAGGCGCAGGTCTGGCGTGACTTCTTCGGCATGGTGAACGGTCTGAAGGTCGATCTCGCGATCAAGCAGCTGCAGATCACGGGTGACGCGGCGGAGGCGCAGGTGGAGGGATTCAGCCAGTTCACGCAGAACCGCCGCCAAGAGCGGCAGCCGATGACTTTTCATACCACGCTCGCGCGCGTGGACGGGACTTGGCGCATCGCCTCGATTAGATGAGTTGGAAGGTTGGATTGTTGAAATGTTGGAAGGTGTTACCGTCCAACGGTCCAACGGCCTTCAGAAGTTGTATTCAAGCCCTCCCGTCCACACCACAGTCGGCTGCATCCCCGAATTCCGCAGCGGGAACAGGGCGTTCGTCACCAGCAAGATGCCGCGGGGCGTCTGGAACTTGAACCCGATCGAGGCGCTCATGAGATCATCGCCCTGATCGGGGATGTTGGTGGGAGTCACCGTGTGCGCGTAGGGCAGTTGATACTGCACCGGCCCCGGGATCTCGAGCTTGCTCGCGCCCAATTGCCATTCCGACAGCAGGTCCACCGCCAGCGTCGTCGGCGCTGACATCGCGTGATCGAATCCCAGCACGGCGATCACGGAATTATTCGACAGCTTCGCGTCGCGGAAGACATACCCAAGGTTCAGGTGCGGCGACATCGTGCCGAACGTGGCGGATGCAATGGCAAAGCCGCGGCCCGAAAAGGCTCCAGCGCCGAGCAGATTCTCCTCGTCCCCCGTCGGAAAACGGCCGTCGAGCAACACCGACACGCCGAACGTCTTGCTCTGCGTCACGTTGATCTTCAGCCGTGCCGCCACATCGCCGACGCCGGTCGCCGAGCCGTCCATGCCTGCCACCGCGATCATCACGGGCGCCGAGTCGGTGCCGGCAAACCGGTGGGGCGAGGGATATCCCGCGGGGTGGATCGTCGCGGCGCTGCTGCCCTGCACGCCCGTGTGGACCACGGGGACGGCGACGGACAGGTCCACGCCGTCCACCAGACCGTAGCTCGCGACGAACGTCGTCACCAGCAGACTGACGTCCATCGCGACACCGACGCCGATGACGTCGTTCTCGAAGAACGGACTCCCGAGCGTGTCGACCGGCGGCGTATCCTCGTGCGTGAAGTTGAAGTCGATGCCGTCCATGCGCACGCCTCGCAGCCGTTCGAAGTGCATGGCGCTCACGTTGGCACCCATGAAGAAGCGCCCCTTGCCGAGGGTCTGCGCGCGCTCACCGAAGATCGGGCCGCCTGACGTCGCCGTCTTGACCGGAAGTCCGCCCACGAACTGGTAGGTCACACCGCTCGAGGTGGCGCCGATCGGGGTGTTCGATACGCTCGCCGCCAGCGAGTTCGCGATCAGGTCGATCATGTCGCTCGCGGCGCCTTGAGTGGCCGGGATGAAGTGCGATCCGTGGCCGGGAAGCGCTCCCGCCAGACACAACGGTTCGCCGCAGGTCCCGAAGGTGAACAGATCGTTCCGGATTTGGTCGCGCAGCGATTGCCCGGCGACAGACTTGCCGACAACGAGGAGCACTGCGGCGAGCAGGGAGCGGCGCACGAACGATCCAGGGCTAGAGGGCGCGCCAATGATAGCCCTCGGCCGTCAGGTCAACCAGCGCCCTCCGGCTCCAGATACTCCTCGCGGTACATGCGGATCAGCTCGAAGAAATAGCTGAGCGCGAGCGGGCCGATGAGCAGCCCGAGCAATCCGAAGTGGCTGACCCCGGCGATCGCGCCGATCAGCGTGATCAGGGGGTGCACTTCCGCGTAGCGGCGATAGATGATCGGCCGGATGAAGTTGTCGACACCCCCCACGACCACGACGCCCCAGATGGCGAGCAGGATGGCTGGGACCGGGCGCCCCTGAATCGCGAGAATGATCGCCGCCGGCCCCCACACGAGCCCGCTGCCGACCAGCGGCAGGATGGCCAGTGCCGTTGTCACCACGCTCCAGAACAGCGCGTTGGGCAGTCCGACGACCATGAACGCGAGGCCGAGCAACGCCCCCTGGGTCATCGCCGTCGCGCCGGTGCCGATGACGGTCGACACGGTGACGTCCTTGAAGCGCTTGCCGAGTTTGTCGGCGTTCTCACGCGAGAACGGAACGTAGGGTCGCGCATTGAGCCAGGGGTCCTCGCCCGGAACCTTGAGGACGTAGTACAGCCCGAAGAAGGCGATGGTGAGGTTGAGCGCGAGCCGCGTGGCGGTGCCCACGAGCCCGACCGCGCTGCTGCCGAGCCAGCTCACGACGTTGCCCCCGACCTCGGCGATCCGCGGCCCGATCGGAATCCCGCGGATCTGGATGCTGGACAGGCGCTCCAACACGGGGCTCTTCAGGACGCTACTCGTGACTTGCTGAGCCTCATTGATCAGCAGCCCGGCGAACAAAATGATGGGCAGCACAACGACGACAACGCCAAACAACGTGACCGCGAGCGCCGTGGGCGCTTCCGGCAGCCCCCGGCGAACCATCCAGTTGTGAAGCGGCGCGAACAGGACCGCCAGCACCGGTATGCCGATGACCCCGGTCGCGTACGGCGCCAGGGACCACAACAGCGCCGCGCCCAACGCGAAGACGATGAGCGCGGCGCGTTGATGCTTGGTGTCGAGAAACGCTATTTGCCGCGCTCCACGCGCAGCACACGCGTCAGCTTCTTGCCGTCGACCGTGATCTCGACGAGATAATCGCCCGTCGCGACGATGTTCTGCGGGCCGCCGAATCCTCCACCGCCGGCCGTGGGCCGCCCAAACGCCTGCGCGACGAAGTTCAGCGCACCGAATCCACCGCCCCCGCCCCCGCCCCCCCCGCCTTGCCCTGGGCGCCGCAGCAGGGTGCCGAGCTGCTGGAGCATGCTCGCATCGGGCGCCGCGTCGGCGCCTTCGCCGCTTTCGCTCCCGCTGGCGGCCGCTGCGCCACCCGCGGCCGGGGCGCGTGGCGTGGTCTCACCGGGCCGGTCATTGAATCGCCCAGCCGTGAACACGGCACCGCCACCGCCGCCACCTCCACCCCCACCTCCGCCGCCAAATCCAAACCGCTGCGCGATCCCCTGGACATCGCCGGCGAGCAGCAGCGTCTTGATCGGCTCGAGCTGCTGCGCGTTGCCGCCGGCCTTGGTGAGCGAGTCGAACACGACGTTGATGCGCGCCACCAGCCAGGCGCTGTCGCGCTTCTGCGACGGCGACAACGCGACGGGCGGAGGAGTGCGGCCCTGGAAGTTCCAGGTCACCCGATGCAGCCCCGCGCCCGCCGGTCCCTGAATCGTGCGCACCGTGTCGCCGCGCACGTCGCGAATCACGATCTGCGTGCGCGCCCGGCGCTCGCTGTTGCCCTGCGTCAGCCGGTACACGATCTCGGCGCCGTACTGCGGGCTGGGCGAGCGGAATGTCTTTTGCCCCGGACTGCCGCCCCCGAGCGGCGACTGGCCGTACTGGTAGGCGGTGCCGGGCTGGAACAGAAAGGCGCCCGCCGCGAGCACGCTGTCGCCCAACTGCTCGAGCGGCGCGATGTTCACGATCCAGAGCGAGCGGCCGTGCGTCGCGGCGATCAGGTCGCGCTCGCGCGGATGAATCCGCAGGTCGTGCACGGGGACCGTCGGGAAGCCGCTCATGAAGCGCTGCCACGACTTGCCCCGGTCGAACGACACATAGACGCCCACGTCGGTCCCGACGAACAGCAGGTCACGGTTCGCGACGTCTTCTCGGATCACGTGCACGTAGTTGGGCAGTGCCGGATCGGCGGGAAGATTGTTGACGAGCGAGCGGAACGACTTCCCGAAGTCGGTCGTCACGAACACGTACGGCTTGTAGTCGCCATTGCGGTGATTGTCGAACGTGACGTAGAACGTCGCCGTGTCGAAGCGCGACGGCTCGATCCGGCTGACGTACGTGCCGGCGGGCACTCCCGTGAAGCGCCCGGTCAGCTCTTCCCAGGTGCCGCCGTCGTTCTTCGTGAGCCAGACCTTGCCGTCATCGGTTCCGGCGTAGAGCAGTCCGGGCCGGATCGACGACTCCGCCAGCGACACGATCGTACAGAACGTCTCGGCGCCGGTCACGTCGGGCGTAATCCCGCCGGTGGTGCGCGTCGAGACCCGGATCCTCATCGAATCCTTCGTTGTGAGATCGGGCGAGATCGGATAGAGGTCTTCACCCCGCCGCGTCGACTTCATCACCTTGCTCGCGCCGGCGTAGAAGATCTCGGGGTTGTGCGCCGAGATCAGGAACGGCGTGTTCCAGTTCCAGCGCAGGTCGATATCCGAGGAGTCGGCTTTTTGGCGCGTGCGCAGCTCGGCGATGCGCCGCCGCTGCGCCGCGGTCTCGGGCCGCGTCGTGTCGGGGCGCTCGATCACGATCGAGTCTTCGAAGATCGTGTAGCGCGGACGCCAGTTCGGTTTTTGGAGCGTCGTACGCTCGCCGGTCGCAAAATTCAGGCGCGACATGTTGCCGCCCTGCGACTCGACGTAGATGATGTTCGGGTCGGTTGGATCCGAGGCCGTGTAAAAGCCGTCGCCGCCGCCCACCGTGGTCCAGTCGGCGTTGGTGATGTCGCCCTGGCGCCGGCGCGAGGGGCCGCACCACGAGCCGTTGTCCTGATAGCCCGCGCAGACCCCGTACGGGAAGTTGAAATCGTAGCTCACGATGTACGGCTGGCCGATCGCGAACGTGTTCAAGAAGTCCCAGTTGCCGCCCCTGTCCCACG
>JBLNGI010000282.1:0-6304 GCA_050264615.1 Gemmatimonadota bacterium | reverse complement strand
TCAGCCAGCCCTAGCGCCCAAGCCGCGCACGGGTGACGGAGTCGGCGGTCGCGAGCGCGCGGTCGGAGTCCCACTTGTAGTACAGCGTGAGACAGGACGACAGATTGAAATCCCGCTTGGCCATGCACGTCTGCAGCTCGCGGCGGTGCGTGGGCAGCTCCGCGCTCCAAACGGAGTCGGTCGCCGCGCGCACGCGCGACAGCGGCCAGCCAGCGATGAGCAGGCAGTCCTTCAGTGGCTCGGTGCCGCGGGTGCACTTCTGCAGGTCACGCCGGTGCTTGTCGGCGCTCAGCGCCCAGACGGAGTCCGCCTGCCAGGTCCTGAGCGAATCAAGCTCGTGGGCGCGAGCCTGCGCCGCGTTCGTCGCTTCGTCCAATTTCCACCGGTAGAGCTGCACCAGGCACTGCGTCGTGCCTTTCGCGTCGAGCGAAATAGAGCTGCACTCCACGACCTGGTCGCGGCGCGTGGACTTCTTGCTGCACGCGCTCAGTGCCACGAGGAGTGCCGCGGCTGAGAGTTGCAGGGTCCGGGAATTCATGGGCCCCTAAGATACAAGACGGCCTACCGCAGCAACAGGAAAACGTCGTAGAGCGCGTGGGTCCAAGCAGTTATGCCGAATCCCCGCGTGAGGTACACGGCGCTGAAAAACAGGCCCGCAATGGTGCGAAAGACGAACGAATAGACGTCCAGCCGATCGCCGAAGGGACCGATATAGTGAAATGCAGAGAAGATCAGCGCTCCGAGTACCGTGGCCGCGATGCCGGCCACGAGCGGACGCCAGCCGAGCACTTTGTGCGTGGTCCAGGCGATCAGGCCCACCAGCACCACTCTGAACAGCAGCTCTTCGTACAGACCGGCGCCAATCGACAGCATCAGCATCGTGTCGCGGCCGAGGTGCGCCTGCGACAACCCGCCCCCCACGGCCATCGGTGGCGGCGGCGCACCAAGCAAGGCGACTGTCAGGCCGCTCACGACGATCCCGAAGATGAGCGACAGCAACAGCGATTCGACGAGCATGCCGCCGGGCACGGCGGGCGAGAGTTTCCCGGGGTGGGCGCGGATATCTTTCGCGATCAGCCAGGCCCCGGCGCCGATCAGGCACAGCATGAACACGCGAGGACCCCACGCGCCGGCGAGCCAGACGAACACCGCCTGCAGCAGGATGTCGGCCCCGTTTCGCACGTCGACGCCGCCCGGACCAGGCGGCACGATAAACGCGAGGACCTGATAGAGGATGAGCAGGGGTAATGCAAACAGCACACTGTAGCGCGGGGCTCGGCTGGCCTGCCAATACGTGGCGATCATGACCTGAATCTTATCCTTCACTCGGTTGCGTACAGAGCCCTACGTGAGCTTCACGATCCTCGTGACTGCCGTCCTCGCCGTCCAAACCCCCGCCGGCGATAGCAGCGCGTATCTCGATACCGAGGCGCGCCGCCTCGTCGCGGCCTCTCGCTCACGCCGAGAGACGATCGACCGGTCCATCACCGCCTACGGTACGACGATGCGGGAACGCATCGGTGTCGGTATTCGCGCACTGCGCCGGGACCGCTTGTTGTACAGGCGGGAGCTTGCGCTACGGATCAACTGGCACCGCGACTCGGTGGCGCTGATCGAGGTGATCGGCGCGCGCCAATCCGTGCCCGCGGTCGCGCCCAAGCGCGAGCTTCCCGAAGACTTGAAACGCGATGTGGGGGATTACGCTTTCGACCCGGCGGATGACCGGCTCACAATCGGATTCTCCTCGCGGCGAGACACCACACGCGACTCCACCTCCGCACGCGATTCCACGCGCGAACGCGGACTCGATTTCCAGCACCCGCTGGCTCCTGGGAGCGAAGCGCACTATCGCTTCGCCACCGGGGATTCGAGCATCGTGGTATTCCCCAACGGCCGCACGATTCGCCTGCGCGAGCTGCGCATCATTCCGCGGCGGCTCGACGTGCGCCTGCTGGCGGGCTCGTTCTGGATCGACGAGGAATCGCACGCCGTGGTCCGCGCGCTGGTCCGCCCGGCGCGCGCGTTCGACCTCGAGCAGGACGTCGGCGATGACGACGATGACATCCCGGGTTTCGTGAAGCCCATTCGCGTCGAGTTCCGATTTCTGACGATCGACTACGGATTGTGGGAGGGCCGCTGGTGGATGCCGCGGCTCATCGCGATGGATGCGGTCGCGACCGCCGGATCGTTCCTGCAGATGCCCATGCGTTACGAGCGCGTGTACGACGAGTACGACGTGACGGGAGATACGACGTTGCGCCGCGCGGCGCGGCCGCCGCCGCCGACGGCGGTTGAGGACTCGATCGCTCGGGCGGCCTGTCACGCGCGGGAGGAGGCGGAGAAGATCTCCTGTCAATGCCGGTTCGGTCGCTGCCTCGCGTTCCGCGTCAACATGTCGACCGATACGGCGGCCTTGTTGTCCAGCACCGTGCTGCCGCCGCCGTTTGGCGCAGCGAACGACTCGCTGATCTCGGCCGGTGAAATGGACGAGTTGTCGCGGGCGGTGGGGAAACTGCCCGCAGCACCGTGGCAGTTCGGCGCCCGGCCGCCACGCTGGGGGTTGGCCCGCTACAACCGTATAGAGGCGCTGTCGCTCGGCGCACGGGGCGAGCTCGACCTCGGCCGGTTGCGCCTCGACGGCACCGGTCGAATCGCGACCTCGGATGGCGCGCCCGATCTCGAAGCCGGACTCGTGCGGGAAGCCGCCACGGCGCGCGTCCGTTTGGCCGGCTACTATCGACTCGCGGGGGTCGATCCGGCCGCCCGATCGCTCGGAATCGGCAATTCACTCAACGCTTTGGTCCTCGGCCGCGATGACGGCGACTATTTCCGGGGAACCGGCGTGGAGCTGACGATCACGCCGCCGGTGACGTTACCCCAACGCTTCGCGGTCCGCGTCTATGTCGAGCGGCAGCGGGCGGTCGAGAAGGAGACAGATTTCTCGGTGCCGCACTTATTCAATAAGGATCACCTGTTTCGTCCCAATATCACCGCCGCCGCGGCCGGTCAGCTCGGCGGGGCGGTTACGTTCCGCACCCAGCGGGGGATCGATCCGGAACACAATCGCTGGAACGCAGACGTCACCGTGGACGGCGGGGCGGGGACGTACGGCTTCGCGCGTGCCAGCGCGACGCTGCGCATGACGGCTCCGCTGGGTAAGCTCGCGGGCGCGGTCGAGCTAGCCGGCGGGATGTCGGCCGGGCGGGTGCCGGTGCAGAGCTTCTGGTATCTGGGTGGGCCCGGCACCATGCGCGGGTACGACGGGAATGCGCGGAGCGGGGACGCGTTCTGGCGCGGCCGGGTCGAGCTGGCGAATCAGTGGCCGGCCGCGCGCCTCGTGTTGTTCACGGACGTGGGTGGGGCAGGGCCGCGCGATCACCTCTCCGTTGCCAAAGCGCTCGCCGCCGTCGGGCTGGGCGCGAGCTTCCTCGACGGGTTGGTGCGTATCGACGTTGCGCGCGCGGTCCGGTCTCCTACGGGTTGGCGCGTGGATTTCTATAGCGACGCCGCGCTGTGATTGCGTAAGGAGCTAGGAGTTGGGAGTTTGGAGCTGGAGTTGAAGCCCCAACTCCCAGCTCCCAACTCCTAACTCCTAACTCCTATCCAATGATCCATTCCCCAGCTCCGACCACCCCCACCGATCTCAAGCGCGAGCTGACGCTGTTCGACGCGGTCATGATCAACGCGGGAACGACGATCGCGTCCGCGATCTTCATCGTTCCCGCAACGGTCGCGGCGGTCGTGCATGGATCGGTGCTGATCACCGCCGTCTGGGTGATCGGTGGCGTGGTGTCGCTGTTGGGCGCGCTGTCGGTGGCGGAGCTGGCCGCCATGTATCCGGAGGCCGGTGGGCAGTACGCCTATTTGCGCGAAGCGTACGGCAAACTGTGCGCCTTCCTGTACGGATGGGCCAACTTCTCCGTGATCAACACCGCATCCATCGCCGCCATCTCCATCGGCTTCGCCCGCTACCTCGGGTTCTTCACGCCGCTGTCCGAGACCGAGGTGCGCACGATCGCGATCGTCGCGATCGCGGCGCTCACCTGGCTCAATTGTCGAGGCGTGCGTCTCGGTGCCACAACGCAAAACATCTTTACGGTGCTCAAGATCGGCGCGCTGTTCGCGCTGGTCGTGGCATCGTTCATCCTGCCGGGCGGATCCGCCTCGAACCTGCAACCCCTCTGGCCCACGACGAGCTTCAGCCAGTGGATCGCGTCGTTCGGCGTCGCCATGGTAGCAGTGCTGTGGGCCTATGACGGCTGGATCGAAACGACGTATGTCGGCAGTGAAGTCATGGATCCCGGCAGAAACCTGCCGCGCTCGATCATTCTCTCTACGCTCATCGTCATGGCACTCTACACGCTCGCGAGCATCGCGTTCATCTACGTGCTCTCGCCGGGCGGGATGAGTGGATCCGAGCTGGTGGCCTCGGACGCGGCCAAGATGACGATGGGAGTGTTGGGAGCGACGTTCGTCGTGATCGCGATTCTGATTTCAACGCTGGGGGCAAGCAACGGGATCATCATGACCGCGGCGCGAATTCCCTACGCGATGGCCCGGCAGGGCGCGTTTTTCCGGTCGCAGGGATCCCTGCACCCCCGGTATGCCACGCCGGTCGTTGCATTGGTGACGCAGGGCGTCATCGCCTCGGTCCTGACACTCGTGCCCAACTGCATCACGATCCCCACCGTGTTCTCGGTCTGCTCGCCGCGGCCGCTCTACGATCAACTCGCCACGTACGTCGTATTCGCGCAATTCGTGTTCTATGCGCTCTCAGCCGGGGCCGTGATCCTGCTGCGCCGGCGCGCACCGGAATTGCCAAGACCTTACCGCACCTGGGGTTATCCCCTGACGCCGATCATCTTCATCGTGTTCGCCGTGTGGCTCGTGTTGAACACGATCGTCGCCACGCCGAAAGACTCCGCGATCGGTGCGGGCCTGATCCTGCTTGGGCTCCCCGGCTACTACTACTGGCGGCGCGCCGGAGCCGGCGGCCGGTAGTTGAGCAACTCCGCCAATGACGGCGGAATCCGCTGACCCCACACGTCCCGCATCGGGACCGTAACGATTTGCGGACGCGTGCCGGGCTGGCCGTCGCGACCGTCCGGACCTTTGGCGCCGGAAGGGCCCGCAGCGCCGGCGGTCCCCGCCACGCAGCGCGGGTCATCGGCCGGTCTTGCCGCGCCGCCTTTTCCGCCGGCGCCACCTTTCCCACCCTTGCCGCCTTCGCCTCCCTCGCCGCCCGGCACCTGGGCGTCCACGAGGCCGGCAAGGAACGGCTCTTCCGCGGGGGCGATGATGGTGATTTGCCCGCCGCGTCCGCCCGGCCCACCCGCGCTCCCGTTACCGCCGGCTCCGCCCGGGCCACCGGCGCCGCCGGGACAGCCATCCTGGCCGGCCGTGCCGGCCACGCCGTCGGCACCATCGGCGCCGCGGACGCCGCGCGAACCCCGCGCTTCGATGACGAGCCAGTCGGACGGCGGGACCGCGCGCGCGTCGGCGAGCACGTAGAACGGGGGCGCCTCTTCGACTTCAACGCCGCCCACCAGCAGGCGGTCGTAGAAGGGCGAGCGCAGAATTCCCAGCCGGACCGTCACCTGCGGGCCACTATTCCCCGCGCCGGCGCCGCGGAATCCGAATGCATGCTGCAGGCAGCTGTAGTCCGGCGTCACCATGGTCGAGGTACTGATGCTCGGCTTCGCCTTGAGCGCCGCGGTCAAACGAAAGCCCGTGATCGCGCTCGCAAGAGGATCGCGCGCGGCGCTCCAGCCGCCTGCTTCGAGCGGCGTGGCTTCCTCACTCCAGCGCGTCAGGAAGATCACGTGGAGCCTGGGCGGCTTATCCTCGTCGTAGCGCGTCTCGAACGGCAGCTGCGATCCATCGTTCAGGACCGCCGTGTAGACCGCGCCGAACGATTCGCCTGGACAGGCACGGGTGCTGGTGGACATGCGGATCTCGCGGATCTGCTCGACCAGGCCCGGCTCGGGAGCGAACGAGGGTGGGGGCCGCTTGGGACCGCACGCCGCGGTCAGCAGGATCGCTGCGAGGGCAAGACGCCTCATGGTTTTTCCTCACGCACCAGCTGATGGGTTTCAATATCGAAAATGCGGATCCGAACCACGTGGCCCGTGCGCTGCGAGTCGACCTCGCGCACGTGTACGAGCTTCTTGTTGTCCGTGGGGCGGTAGATGACCCAGCTCCCGGCGGGGGCGGCAGATGCGATCGACGCGCACGAGCGAGACTTGGGCCCCGGCTGTTGACCAGGGGGCGTGCCGGGAATCCAAACCCGGCATTCTCCGGCTTT
>JBLNGI010000281.1:0-6291 GCA_050264615.1 Gemmatimonadota bacterium | reverse complement strand
AAGATCATCGATCCGCTGACCAACCCCACGGCTCACGGCGCCAGCGCGTCGGACGCCTTCCACGTGGTGATCCCGTCGATGGCCGGCTACGGGTTTTCAGGCAAGCCCACGACGACCGGTTGGGACCCCGCTCGCATGGCGCGGGCGTGGGTGGAGCTGATGAAGCGCCTCGGGTACAGCCGATTCGCGGCGCAAGGTGGTGATTGGGGTGGGTTCGTCACGAACGCGATGGCGCAACAGGCACCTCCGGAGTTGATCGGCATCCATCTGAACTTCTCCGGTGCCGCGCCCCCGGACGTTGCCAAGGCGCTTCAGTCCGGCGGGCCGCCGCCGGCCGGTCTCTCGGCTGAGGAGCGCCGGGCATACGACCAGATGGCGTTCCTTTACCAGCACGTCCCTACGCAACTGATGATGGCCGCACACCCGCAAACGCTTTACGGGTTGGCGGACTCACCCGTCGCCCTTGCCGCCTGGATGATCGACCACGACGTGGCCAGCTACGGGCACATCGTGAAACTCTTTCTCGATGGGGAGCCTTACGGCGACCTCACACGGGACGACATCCTCGACAACATCACCCTCTCCTGGTTGACGAACACGGGCGTGTCCAGCGCTCGTCTCTATGTGGAATACAAGGGCGGCTTCTTCAACGACTACAACATCTCCGTTCCGGCCGCCGTGAGCGTTTTCCCTGAAGAGGTCTACCAGGCTCCGCGGAGTTGGACCGAGCGCGCCTACCACAACCTCATCCATTTCAACGCCGTCGCCAGAGGCGGGCACTTTGCCGCCTGGGAACAGCCGCAGCTGTTTTCAGAAGAAGTTCGGGCGGGCTTCAGATCGCTGCGCGGATAGCCAGCAGGAGGCCATCTCCCTGTTTCAGTCACCTTGCGGACTCGCTGGCGGCGAAGTGCTCGGCAATCGGGCTGCCGGCGAACTTCTCGCGCAGCAGGCGGGAAAAGAGCAGGAGCGAGCTGAGTGGCCGGTAACTCGCCACGACATGCTGGGTCTGTCCCGCGGCGTTGCGGGTGACGAGGACGACACAGCCAATGGGCTCACCGTTGACCTTGGCGACGTAGTCCTCGAGGAAGCCGTTGTCGCCGTAGGGGCCGGCGAACTTGAACTCCTGGTGCTCGTATAGCGAGCGGATCGTGAGCACGACTGACCGGACGGCATCCGCGCCCTGCACGGCGCCATTCAACATCGATCCCTCCACGGTGGCGTTGTCGGCCATGTTGTTCACCCACGCCGGGAAATAGTCTTTGAGAGCGGGATCGCCGCTACCGAGATATTGCGCGAGCACGTTGCCGTTGGTCGACATAAGCAAGT
The DNA here is from genome assembly GCA_050264615.1 of Gemmatimonadota bacterium. Classification (GTDB taxonomy): domain Bacteria; phylum Gemmatimonadota; class Gemmatimonadetes; order Gemmatimonadales; family GWC2-71-9; genus 20CM-2-65-7. Next base: position 4,965 of record JBLNGI010000281.1, on the reverse strand, counting down.
CCTCTCTTTTTGGGATCACGCCCAGTACCCCATGTTAATCATCAGTCCTTAGCGGTTTCGCATCAGAGGAAGCCCTCGCCGTGGGGGGGGGGGGGGCGGGCCGGTCGGCCCCCCCCCACCACCGCAGCTACACCGAAATCGAAACCCCTCTAACTCAGCAGGGGTCGCCTGGAGGCGATGTGGTCCACGATGTGCTCGGCGTCCCGGCCGACACCGCCCAGCAGCGCCGAGCTGAGTGAGTAGAGGAACAGGAGTCCCATGAAGTAAAGACCGGGGACAGATTCGACGATGCCACGGTCCTGGATGGGCCATCCGTGGCGGGTGGAGAGCGGCAGATCGATCCAGCTGAAATCAGGCGTGTATCCGGTGCACCAGATGACGTTCGACACCTTCAGCACCCGTCCGTCCTCGAGCAGCGGATAACCGTCTCGCACCCCGGTGGTCCTCCCAACCCGTTCGATACCGGCGGCGATGATGTCCTTGTAACGCGCGCGGCCGAGGGGAATACCGCGCGGAGGATCGAGAAAGTGGTCACGAAGTTTCCTTCCCGCCCAGCTTCTCACCGTCAGCCGGGTTGCCATCAACCACATGATCGGCGTGAAAAAGCGGTCCGGGATACTCCCGGCGCGGGTGGGCTCCTCTCCCGTGTCGGGACCCGACAGCCATGTCTGGTGATGGCCGGCGAGCTCGAGCGCGATCTCGGCACCCGAGTTCCCTGCCCCCACGACGAGAACCCCGCCTTCCCGCAGTTGGGAGCGGTTGCGGTATCTGTGCGAATGGAGTTGAAAAATGCGCGATTCGAGCTCCGCGGCGAAGACAGGAACCCTGGGATTGTGGAACGCGCCGGTAGCGACCACCACGTTCTCAGCCTTCAGCACCTCCTCGCCGCAGAAGACTTCGAAACGGTCACTGGCTGCCGAGAGGCGTTCAACCTTGATCCCCGTTCGGACCGGCAGCGTGAACTCGCGTGCGTAGGCTTCCAGATAGTCGGCGACCCCGTCCTTCGACGGGTACGCGGAAGACGGACCGGGAAACGGCATGCCAGGCAGCCCGTCGTAGTGAGCCGGCGTGAACAGCCGTAAGGTGTCCCACCGATTTCGCCAGGCGTCCCCGACTCTCTCGTTCTCGTCCACGATCACGAACGGCAGCCTCTGCCGGCGCAGGTAATAACCGACAGCCAGGCCTGCTTGACTCCCGCCGATCACGACGGTCGGCACGTGATTGCGGCTCATTCTCGGTCTACCACCCACGGCGGTGACACCCCGGACCTGCAAGCGTCGTCAGGGACGTCAGCTCTCGAGCCGATAGATTTCACGCCGGCCTCTCTCCACGAGTTCGTGATAGTCAGCCATCGTCTTCCGAAGCGTCTCGTTCGCCATGAGCGTTTGCTCGGTGGCAAAGAAGTTGTCGATCTTGTCGACCTTCACCTCGGCGATGACCGTCCAGTAAGGTTCGCCCGTGACATCCGTGAGCAGGCGCATCGGCTCGTGCCCCATGTCTTTCATCACCGTCGAGATCTGTCTGAACTTCTCAACCATCTGGCGGACCTTCCCGGGTTTGCAGTGCAGGACCTCACGGATCACATACATGACGTTCTCCCTCCGATTTGCTTATGCGTGGAACTCGAGACTCCTGGCGGCGGCCATGATGCGGCCGATGTTCTCGTTCGACATGAAATCAGGCAGTGGAATCGCGCCGGTGATTGCAGACAGAAAGGCGTTGGTGGCGTCCTGGTTGCCGCGCAGTGCGCCGAAAAGGGCCTGCATCTCGGGCGGCGGCGGCTCGAGGGCCGCGAACTGCGTGGTGAATTCGAACATCGGCCGCACGCGTTCGTTGCGGGCGCTTTCATGGCCGGCCAGTCGATCCTCGAACGCACCATTGCCCGACAGGGCAAGACTGAGTGCCTCGGCGAGGCTCTCGGCATCGATGAAGGCGTCACTGATGCCCTGCGCGGTTATGGGATCTCTGTTGTAGCTCGCGTCACCGACGAGTGCCCAGCCCTTGCCGTACGGCTTTCGGAAATATCCCGGGACGCCAGCCGTGCCGTACCACTTCTCCTCGCGACGGCCGCCGCGCACGCGTGCGGCGAACTCGGGCGACATCTCGAGCGCTCGCCAGACGTGACTCTCGATATCGGCGCGGACGGTGGGAAAGTCCCTGGCGGGCCAGTTCACCATCACGAGATGGAGACCATCGTTGGTCGGCGCGCCGCCAAACCCGTGATGAACGCGCACATACAGCTCGACGTCGTCTTGCGTGATGCCGCTGAAGTACGAGTAGTAGTAGCACGCGGCGACCGGACGGAGATCGTACTCAGGCGCTCGGACGGTTCGAGCGACAAAGGAGTTCACGCCATCGGCGCCGATCACGACTCGTGCGCGCTCCTCGATCGGCCGTTCGCCCCTTCCGCGGCCGCGTACTCCGACGACGGCACCGTCGATCACCAACAGTTCGTCGACGGTGAAGCCCTCGCGGATCTCGACGCCGGCCTCGGCTGCCGCAGTGATCAAGAGGGCGTCGAGGACCGTCCGACGCGGACAGAAGCCGCCCCTGCCGTCATTGGCGTCGGGAATCGTGCCGCGCAGCGCGAAGGGTCCGACATCGAATTTCATCCGCCGGCAAATGGGCGGAACGCCGGTGCTCGCCAGACGGTCAAGCAGTCCCCAACGCGCGAGCACCTCGGCACCGTGAGGCCACAGGATGTGCGTCGAGATCGTGTCGCTCGGGAAGGTGGCCCTGTCCAACAGCAACACCTTGAATCCGCGGCGCGCCAGGAGCATGGCGGTCGGAGAGCCGGCACATCGGGCGCCGACGATGATCGCGTCGTACATCGGAACCTCCGCTCGAGAGAGGGTACGGGGATCCGAATCGCTCGGGCATCGGAAGAACTACCCAAATCGCGGCTCGTCCAAAAATGGGTAATTCTGTCTACGCCGATCAGCCGAGGTTGTGATGGAACGCCCAGGCGGCTGCGCTGGTGCGGGTCGACACGCCAAGCTTGTCGAAGATGTTGCTGACGTGCCGGGCGACGGTTTTCTCGCTGATGAACAACTCCTCACCGATGGCGCGATTCGTCTTGCCGGCCGCAAGCAGACGGAGGACCTGCCGCTCCCGTTGGCTGAGCAAGCCGCGGGACTCGCGCGCCGTCAGGTCGGATTGCTGCTCGATTCGTGCGAGATACGGTTCGGCATTCAGCTGCGTGAACAGCCGCCGCGCGGCATCGAGATCGAGCAGATGACCATCATGATCGCCGCGTCGTTCACAGACAGTGGCCATCAGCAGACGCGATTGCGCTTCCTCGTACGGGATTTCCAGATCCCGCCAGGTCTCGCACGCTTGCCGCAGCCTGGTCGACGCCGCGGCGAGGTCGCCTTCGGCCAGGAGGATCGCGCCGGTGGCGTGCGCGGAAACGGCGGACAGAAGCGGCGTGCCGATGGCGTTAGCGATATCACGGAGCTCCGCAGCGGCGGCGCGCGCGCCTTCGACATCGGCGGCAACCAGCAGGATCTCGACAGCAGCTGCAAGTATTCTCGCGCGCGCCGATCTTGCCGACGTGTCCACGAGGGCACTCCGGATTGACGCAACCGCGTGATCGATGTCGCCCTGAGCGAGCCGAAGCAGTGACAGGCCTGGTTGCGGCTTTCGTCCGCACTCGTTCGCACGCGTGTAGACCGCTTCCGCTTCCTGGAACTCACCGCGAAGGCGGTGGACCTCGCCGAGCCGGTAGAACGCCGCACCGGCACGCCCGCGCCCGGACGGGAGCAGCTCGCACGCGGCCCGCGCATCCTGTTCCGCCCCGACCCAGTCGCCGCGCCACTGCATGATTTCGGCGCGATAGATCAGGCATTCGCCGCGATAGCGGACGAGGTCAGGCTGGCTTGCGCACCACCGTGTGAGCGAGGTCGTCCACTCATGCGCCCGACGCAGATCGAAGATTTCCTGACACGCCTCCAGCACGCTGCAGTAGATGTCGCCTGCCAGCACGGGCAGCACGTCTCCTGCGATTACCGAGACCATCGCCTCATCGAGCAGCGCGACGCCCCCGGTGATGTTCCCCAGGTGGATGAGGGCGCGCCCGCGTCCGTGACAGGCCAGCGCCCACAGACTCCGATCGCCAAACCGGCTGGCGATGTCCGCGGCCTGCGTGAATGTCGCGTACGCGGCAGCCGGGTCGCCTTGCATGATGCGGTGAATGGCAGCCGGAACCAGGAGATACCCACGCACGGCGCACTCGAGCTGTCGCTCGTCGAGCACACGTTCAGCCCTGGCGAACCACCCCGCAGCAGGCGCCATGGCGCCGCGCCCTACGAGTCCAAACCCTGCCCAGACCGCAGCACGTGCCGCCGCTTCGTAGTCGCGTCGATCCAGGAACATCTGATGCGCTCGGGCCATGGAGCTCTCGCTCTCGTCATCGCGTCCCATGAGGTAGGCGGCCATCGCGAGCCGCTCGAGGTCCTCGGGTTCCAGCGCGGCTTGGCGCTCGGCCGCCTGCAGCAGCCGGTACGATTCGGCCCAGGCCTTTCGCTCGAATGATTGCCGACCCCGCTCTAGCGCCTGCGCTTCCGTCATGTGCCTTCGCTGAAAATGGTAGACGGTGTTCCCTCGAATGCGAATGCGCAACTGGAGACGTTTTGGGGGCAGCCGGGGCTGAGGACCGGCCTGCCGCTCAGAACGGCCGGCCTGGAACGGAACGACGCATTGACGCAAATAACTTTGTTATGTAAAGCTATGGCACTGGGAGCGAAGCATATGAATGCGCGCCTGACCGCGGTCTCGTGGCTCGACTGGAAGCTGGGCGCGCGTCTGCTGCTGAAATATCCCGCGCTCACCATCATCGGGGGCCTCTCGCTGGCGGCTGCCATCGCGATTGGGGCGGTCGGCATCGAAGTCGCCGACGAACTGCTGTACAAACGGCTGCCGTTCGATGAAGGCGGCCGAGTCGTGCGCCTCGAGACGCAGGACACG
>JBLNGI010000280.1:0-5981 GCA_050264615.1 Gemmatimonadota bacterium | reverse complement strand
CCCAGGTGATCCGGAAGACATCGTACTGCCAGTGCTCCAGCCTGCCCTTGCGCCGCTCGGCCTGGAATGTGAGCTGCCCGTTGCTCATCCCCACGGTCGCGGTGCCGAACAGGCTGTCGGCGTACGTGCCGGTGTAGCGCTCGAGCGTCAGCGTGGGGCGCGTGTTGGCGACGCGCTTGCCCGCTTCGGCGTGCCGCACCGCCGCCGCCGAGTCTGCCAGGCGCTGGTACATCGCGCGCATCTCGGCGCTCCAGTCGTGCGGCGACTTCTCGGCACCGATGAAGCGATCGAACACGGTGTACATGAGCGCGTGGCGCAGCTCGGAGTGGTCGAGGTTCGTCAGGATTGCGACGCCGACGCGCCGGTCGGGGAGCAGGCCGATGATCGCGGAGCGGCCTTCGATGCTGCCGGTGTGCATGGCGACGAATTCGCCGCGGTAGTCCTGGAGGATCCAGCCCAGGCCGTAGGCCTGGAAGTGCGGGCGCACGAGCCGCGCGGTGGGATAGAACGGCCGCGCGATGGTCTGCTGCGGCTTGAACAGCTCGGTGAAGTACTGCGCGCTGACCACGCGCCGGCCGTTGACTCGGGCCGAGTCGAGCAGGAAGCGCAGCCAGATTCCCATGTCGGTCGCGCTGGTGAACGCGGCGCCAGCGGCCGGGATGCCGTCGATGTCGGTCAGGGCCGCGGGAAGGATGCGCACGGTGTCGCGCACGATGCCGTGCGGCGCGCTGACGTCGGTCGTGCCGCTGGCGGCGAGGGCGCGCGCGTCGGGGTAGCTCTCGCGCATGCCGAGAGGCTCGTAGATCCGGGTGCGCATCAGGTCCTGCCAGCTCTTCCCCGAGGCGCGGGCGGCGACTTCACCGGCGAGCGCGTACATCACGTTGTTGTACTGGAAGCGCGAGCGGAAGCTCGCTTCCACCGGCACGAGGCGCAGCCGTGGCAGGATCTCGGCGAAGGTCCAGCCGCTGTTGTCCCACAGGTACTCGGGATCGCCGAAGCCGACGCGGTGGGTGAGCAAGTCGCGCACAGTGAGCTCACGGGTTACGTACGGGTCGGCAAGTTGCAGGTTGGGCAGATACGTCTGGACGGGGTCGTCGAAGGAGAGGCGGCCTGAGTCGGCGAGCATGGCGACGAGCAGCGCAGTGAATGCTTTGGTCGTGGACATGTTGCCGAAACGGGTGTGGACGGTGACGGGATCGGGTTTGCCCAGCTCGCGCACGCCGTAGCCCTTGATGAAGGCAACCGAGTCGTCTTTGACGACGACGACGGCCATGCCGGGGACGCGCCAGTCGCGCAGTGCCTTCGCGGCGTAGGCGTCGAAGCCGGCGAGCGGCTGTTGCTGCGTGAAGAGGAGAAGGAGGGGAAGGATATTCATGGGGACAAAGGTACCCCTTCCCCGTGCCCGTTCCAGCCGAAAGATTCACACGCATGAAACGATCTCTCACGCTGTTCCCGACCGCCTTCCTTCTCATTGCTGTTAGTGCTCCCCTTCCCGCTCAACAACCGGACTCGCGCGGCCCGGCGACGGGACGCTGGGATCTGAAGATCACGGCGAGTGACGGCACGTTGCCGTCGTGGCTCGAGGTGCAGAAGTCGGGCAACGCTGCGCTGGTGGGCCGCTTCGTGGCGGTGGTGGGGAGCGCGCGGCCGATCTCGCAGATCATCTTCGAGAACGACACGCTGCGCTTCTCGATTCCGCCGCAGTGGGAATCGGGGAATCAGGATCTGGCGGTGGAGGCGGCGCTCGCGGGCGACAAGCTGACGGGCACGATCACGTTCCCCAACGGGGCGCGGCTGCCGTTCACCGGGGTGCGCGCGCCGGCGCTGCAGCCATCGGGGACTGTGCAGTGGGGCAAGCCGGTGACGCTGTTCAATGGCCGGGACCTCACGGGCTGGCATGCGTTACCGGGTGGCGAGAGTGCCTGGCAGGTGGTGAACGGCGTGCTCACGAACACCAAGGCGGGCGCGAATCTCGCGACCGACGGCAAGTACGGCGATTTCAAGCTGCACATCGAGTTCCGCTATCCGGCCCGCGGCAACAGCGGGATTTATCTGCGGGGCCGCCACGAGCTGCAGATCGAGGATCCCGTGCTCGGCGTGGTGGCGAGCGAGGGGCTGGGCGCGATCTACGGATTCATCCCACCCAATGAGAGCGCCGGGAAAAGCGCCGGCGAGTGGCAGACGTACGATGTCACGCTGGTGGGGCGGCAGGTGACCGTCGCGCTCAATGGGCGCGAGGTGATCAGCCGGCGCAACATTCCGGGGATCACGGGCGGGGCGCTGGATTCGGATGAAGGCACGCCCGGAGTGATCTTCCTGCAGGGGGATCACGGGCCGATGGAGTACCGCAACATCGTGATCACGCCCGCGCGGTAGCACATGGCGTGGATGGCGGCTCCTGACGTGGGCGGCAGGACCGACACGGAGGCACGCCTCTACGCCCGCATCACCCGGCGCCTGATCCCGCTGCTGTTCGCCTGCTACGTCGCGGCCTATCTCGATCGGGTGAACGTCGGCTTCGCGAAACTGCAGATGCTGAGCGATCTGGGGTTCAGCGAGACGGTCTACGGCCTGGGCGCCGGCATTTTTTTCATCGGATACTTCCTCTTCGAAATCCCGAGCAACATCATCCTGCCCCGGGTCGGGGCGCGCCTGTGGATCGCGCGCGTGATGCTGTCGTGGGCGGTGATCTCGGCCGCGATGCTGTTCGTGACTTCGCCGACGGGGTTCTACATCCTGCGCTTTCTGCTGGGCGTCGCGGAGGCGGGCTTTTTCCCCGGTGTGATCCTGTATCTCACCTACTGGTACCCATCGGACCGGCGGGCCGCGATCATCGCGCTGTTCATGACCGGGATTCCGGTCGCCGGGGTGATCGGTGGGCCGATCTCCGGCTGGATCCTGAAGGCGATGGCGGGGGTGCACGGGCTCGCCGGCTGGCAATGGCTCTTCCTGCTCGAGGCGCTCCCCTCCCTCGTCCTCGGCGTGGCGGTGCTGGCTTACCTCGATGACGGGATCGTCAGGGCCCGATGGTTGGCCGCCGACGAGAAGGAGATCCTCGCAGGTCGCATCGCCGATGACCAGCAGCGCGCCTCGACCCACGCACTGTGGGATGCCTTCACGAACGCCCGCGTCTGGTTCCTGAGCGTCATCTATTTTTGCCTGATCGCGGGGCTTTACGGCGCCGGATTCTGGCTGCCGACACTGATCCAGCGGACCGGCGTCGACAGCCCGCTGGCGATCGGCATGCTCACGGTGCTGCCCAACGCCTTCGCTGCCGTCGCGATGGTCACGATCAGCCGCCACTCGGACCGGATGCGCGAGCGGCGGTGGCACCTCGTCACTCCGGCATTGGTTGGGGCCGCGGGCTGGCTCGTGACGGTCCGCTACGGTCGGGATACGGCCATCGCGCTGTCAGGCATGTCTCTCGCGATGGCCGGCGTGACGACTTCGCTCGCGCAGTTCTGGTGCCTGCCCACCGCCATTCTCGCCGGCGCGGCCGCTGCGACTGGAATTGCCCTCATCAACTCGATCGGCAATCTCGCCGGGTTTGTCGGCCCATGGCTGATCGGCTGGCTCGTCGATCGCACGGGGTCGACAGACTTCGGCGTCTACGCGCTCGCGGGCGTCATGGCCATCGGCAGCGTGCTGGTCCTGACGGTCCCTGCGCGGATCGTCAACCGCTGAACCGCCCTCGTGCCCTCGGATTTCGCCCGGCCGGGCCGCTTGCTACAATTCTGTTTGTGAACACTTCAGCTTGGCGCCGCAGCTGACGCGCATTTCGTTAGCACCCCACGACGAGCGGACAGGATGAACTACGAGCTCGAACAAGTCGCCCGCTCCCAGCTCGGCCGCAACGAGAAGTTGTTGTGGTCTGGTCAGCCTCGCGGGGGCGTCAAGCTTCGCGCCGCCGACGCGCTCATGATTCCATTCAGTCTCCTGTGGGGGGGCTTCGCCATTTTCTGGGAGATGAGTGTCCTCAAGCAGGACGCGCCAGGGTTCTTCGCGCTGTGGGGTATCCCGTTCGTACTGGTGGGTCTCTACCTGATTGTCGGTCGCTTCTTCGTGGATGCATGGCAGCGATCGCGCACGTATTACGCGCTCACGAATGAGCGGGCCATCATCGTGTCCGGTCTGCTCGGACAGAAGGTGAAGAGCCTTCCGCTCCGGACGATGAGTGACATCACACTCTCCGAGGGTGCGGACGGTTCCGGCTCCATCGCGCTCGGGCCGGCTTCAGGCCCATATGGCTGGATGGCGGGATCGGGGTGGCCGGGGATGAGCAGATATCAGCCGCCCACCTTTGAAATGATCGAGAATGTCCGACAGGTCCACACGCTGCTCCGGGATGCGCAGACCAGGGCTGCCGAGGTGGGCGCCTAGCCCAGTACGATTCATGGTGCCGGGGGAGGCTCCACGTTGATCCGGTCGCCGACGCGTATCGCCCCGCTTTCGAGAACTCGCAGGTAGGTCCCGAACCGGCCGGCGGCCTGAAACCGCCTGGGAAACGCCGGGTCGGCCAGCCTCATACCGAGCTTGAAACAGGGCAGCCGAGGCTGGGTGACCTCGAGCAACGCCGTTCCGATGTGCCAGCGCTCGCCCGCCTGAGCAACCCGCAAGTCGAGCCCTACGGTCGTGAGGTTCTCCCCGAACAACCCCGGTCCCGCCGCCACGCCCTCCACCTCGATCCAGTAGCGGTAATCCTCGGCCGCATAGGCGTACACGGCCTTGTCCGGTCCGCCGTGGACGGTCGGATCGGCCTGCTCGTCCCCTTCCACGTGCGTGCCCCGCACCATCACGGGTTCGGGACCGACCGGGGTCTTCCAGATTCCGGTGCGCACGACGCGCCCGTGCCATTCGATCGTGCGGATCTTGCCGACGTTGATGGACACGACGCGGGACTCGCCGGTGGTTGTGGTCACCACTGGGCGGTCACCCCGGAGAGGTGGCGGTTACGGATAGGTTCCTGGCGGACGACTTCCTGGCCGAGGGCGTGATCGTTGCCCCCATATGGATCAGGTGCAGCAGCGCCGTGCGGCGCACCTCATCCCAACTTTGCTGCCCCAACACCGGGTCTTCCAGCGCAGGCGCCCCGGTGGCGTCCGGATCCAACTGCACGTCGAGGTCGCGCACCAGAGCCTCCCGTGCGGAAGTGGCGAGGCACATATGCGCGCTGAAGCCGACGATGAGCACCGACGTCACGCCCTGGGCCCGCAGCCATTCTTCGAGGCCCGTTGCAGTGAACGCCCCGTAGACATCCTTGTCGAACAGTCGCTCACTTCCGCCCCCCAGCTCCGGCCCGAGCCCGGGGGACAGTTCCGCCCCCCAGGAGCCGGGCACGAAGGCTCTCGATTCATGTGGCCGATTGTGATGGCGCACCCAGGCGATGGGCCGATGCTCGGCCCGGGCTTGGCGGACGTGGCGGCGGATCACATCCAATGCTTCGGCGTGGTTCGGGACCGGCCGCAATCCGGCGGCCGAGAATTCGTTCTGGGCGTCGACAACGAGCAGCGCTTGCACGAGTTTCCTCCTCAATCCTGAATGATGTGCGGCGGCAATGTATTATTGTTATACTGTATTCGGCGGTATGCCAAATCAGCCGAAAAATCTTCGGACGGATATGGACCTCGATCAGGCGGACATTCAGTTGCTCGATGCCTTACAACATGACGCGGCCCAGCGGCTCGAGGACCTGGCTCGGCTGGTGCAGATGGCGCCGTCCTCGGTCCACGACCGGCTGCACCGGCTCGAGCGCGATGGCATCATCCGGAGTTGGTCGGTCGATCTCAATGCTGCCGCGCTCGGCCTTGGCGTGCTCGCCTACATCGGAGTCAGCGCCACGCGTCCCTGCCGCGATCTGCTTGCTGAACTCGAGAAGATACCGGCCATCGAGGAGTGCCATTCCGTCGCGGGCCGATTGAGCCTCGTGCTCAAAGTACGAGTGGCCGCGACAGCCGACCTGTTGGAGCTCACCGACCGGCTGC
>JBLNGI010000279.1:0-3914 GCA_050264615.1 Gemmatimonadota bacterium | reverse complement strand
GGGCGCAATGGGGACCAATGGACGGGAGGACGGAACCGCAGAAATTCCTAGCAAAACCACAGGAACGCAACCTGTCGCACACACGACCATCCGCCTTCGTTACAATCCCCCCTTCCGCACCACTCAATGAAGGCCCGGATAACCCGGGCCTTTCGGTTCTCAGCTCAGAAACTGGTCACGGCATGGTCACGAACCTGACCGCCGACCTTGGATCATGACACCGCGAGGATCATCGGGCGCGGCAAGGCGGGGACGCTGCGGCAGCGCAAGGCGACGACGGGCTGCACGTCGAGATCACCCCGCCGGATACCACCGTGGGCCGCGACGTGCTGCCACTCATTCGGCGCGGCCACAGGATGATTCCAGAGTTTGCAGGTAAGCGTCTTGCCGTTCTTCGTGCGCGACCACATTTCACCGAGTCGAACCGCTACGCGATCAAATTCGACAACACGAAGGACTGGCGGAGTTGACATCGACGAGGCGTCGGGTAGTCCTACTTTGATTTCCGTAATTCAAGCTCCCCATGAGGCCACTCCCAAACGTGGTCATTTGAGCACCGAAGCAGATACACCTTGCCGTGACGCTTCTGCTCTCGTTGGACCGCTTCGACTATGAACTCCGCCTTACAGTCTGGGCAGTTTCTCAGCGGAGAGGGGATATCGGTTATCGATCCGTCGTTGGTTAAGTCAGGCAATGGGTTATCCGACATGGGGCTCACTCCTATGCCGCCGTTTGACTCTTGCGGCCCGGATGCTCACAGCAACGGAGCCGGCGCGCAAATGCCGAACCGGACCCCTAAGCACATCAGCAGCTGTTACCTGCAGACGCCCTGCCCGCGATCGTATCGCGATCTCCGACAGCCGGCTGGGCTGAAACGTTGGATCGCCGGACCGGAAAATTCGCCATTGACGCGGCCGGCGACGCTGGCGCGATACGGCGCCGTCGTCGCCCGCGTGAACGGTGGCCAAAACGGCATTAAGCGCCGCCTGACATCGCAGCGGCGATATGAAGTTCAAAATTCGTCGAGGACAAGAACTTACCTTCGTTCGCGCGGGCGGCTGTTCCTCCATTGAGGGGCCGCACCCGGGCCGAGAGGGGCCAGCTGCCCCTTCGCGGAACGGCTCCGGTCTGCGGATCTGGGACGTGTTCGACCGGCTGTGAGCCTCAGATGGTCTTCACGCCGCCAGCCGCGAATCGCACAGCCACCGCTCCCGCGCCCTGCTGCTGGTCGATGCAGACGGCACAGACGCGCGGGAATGCACGGAATCCCGTGATGGCGACACCGGGCGACAGATAGTCCGCGCGCACAGGTTCCTCGCGCAGCAGATCGGTGCTGAGGTACTTCTTGTTGCTGTCGGGGAAGACCGTCACGACAACCGCGTCAGGCCCCAGCTCGTTCTGGATCATCAGGGCGCCGATGAAGTTCGCGCCCGACGAGATGCCCTCGGCCAGACCGTGCTGCGCGAGTTGCTGCGCCATGAGGATCGCGTCGCCGTCATGCACGGCAACCACGTGATCGAGCGCCGCCAGATCGACGATGGCCGGAATGAATTCGTCGGAGATCCCCTGAATCCGATGCTGGCCGACTTTCCGCCCGGTCGAGAGCGTCGGCGATTCGGCAGGCTCGACCGGATGGATGCGCGCCGACGGCTTCTGCCGGCGCAAGTGCCGCCCGACGCCCATCACCGTGCCTCCGGTGCCGACGCCGGCGACGAACGCATCGGCCTCGAGGCCCGCAGCCTGCAACTGCAACCAGATCTCGGGTCCGGTCGTCCGTTCGTGCGCGAGGACGTTGACCTCGTTCGAGAACTGGTTCGGGAGGAACACGCGGCGATCGCTTGCGGCGAGCGCCTCGCACCTCCGGATGCTGCCCAGGAACCCGCCGTCGCTGTGGCTCACCGGCACGATCGTGGCGCCGAAGCTGGCGATGATGGCCATCCGCTCGGTGCTCATCCAGTCGGGCATGAAGATCGTGACGGGATGGCCAAGGGCACGTCCGATCGCTGCAACGGAGATGCCGGTGTTGCCGCTCGTCGCCTCGGCGATCGGATCGGCTGGCCGCAGGCGTCCCTCTTCGTAGGCGGCCTGAATGATGTGCAGCGCCATGCGGTCCTTGATGCTTCCGGTCAGGTTCAGCGACTCCTGCTTGGCATAGAGGACGCGCCGCTCGCCGCGCCACGTGAAGTCAATCGCCAGGAGCGGCGTGTTGCCGATCAGGCGGTGCAGGGCGAGCAAGCGGGGGTGGCGGCCATCACTTGGCTATCATAGGCGCTTGGCCGGTCGCTCGGTCGCCCGCGGAACCGTTCCGGCGCCTGGTCGGCCGTCGCCGCCTACGATTCAGCACCGAGTCGGGAAAGATCGCTCAATCGGAGGCATCCCCGTTGGAGCCTCATCCATGATCGGGCCGAACGGCAGCGGTACGGAACGTGCGGGACGTGCTGGATTCGGGAGCTCTCGAGGAGGCACCTTATGGTCACGAAGCGTGCGCCCCGTACGGCGACATCCACCTACGTCGAAGACGTCATCGCTCAGACGAAAGCCAAGAACCCCGGTGAGCCGGAATTCCACCAGGCGATCGAGGAAGTGCTCGAGTCGCTGGTGCCCGTGTTCGAGCGCCGGCCCGAGTACCGGAGCGCCCGAATCCTCGAGCGAATGCTCGAGCCCGAGCGCGTCATCATGTTTCGCGTCCCCTGGCAGGACGACCGCGGAGACGTCCACGTCAATCGCGGGTACCGCATCGAGATGAACAGCGCGCTCGGCCCCTACAAGGGCGGATTGCGATTCCACCCGTCGGTGAACCTGGGGATTCTCAAGTTCCTCGCCTTCGAGCAGGTGCTCAAGAACTCGCTCACGACGCTGATGATGGGCGGCGGGAAGGGCGGCTCCGATTTCGATCCCAAAGGCAAGAGCGACAACGAGGTCATGCGCTTCTGCCAGAGCTTCATGACTGAACTGTTCCGGCACATCGGACCAGATACCGACGTGCCGGCCGGCGACATCGGCGTCGGCGGGCGCGAGGTGGGCTTTCTGTTCGGACAGTACAAGCGCCTGCGCAACGAGTTCACGGGCGTGCTCACCGGCAAAGGCCTGGCGTGGGGCGGATCGCTGATCCGGCCGGAGGCCACAGGGTATGGCGCCGTCTACTTCGCCGCCGAGATGCTCGCGACGCGCAAGGAGACGCTCGCCGGGAAGTTGTGCCTGGTGTCCGGGAGCGGCAACGTCGCGCAGTACACGGTGCAGAAGCTGATCCAGTTGGGCGCCAAGGCCGTCACATTATCGGATTCGGACGGCTTCATCTATGACGAGGCCGGGATCGACGACGCCAAGCTGGAGTTCATCTTCGAGCTGAAAAACGTCCGCCGCGGCCGCATCAAGGAGTACGCCGACCGTTTCCCCGGCGTCATGTACATGGCTGCCGATGCGACGCTGGATCACAACCCGCTCTGGACGCTGAAAGCGGAGTGCGCCTTTCCCTGCGCGACCCAGAACGAGATCCGGGACGTCGACGCCGGGAATTTGTTGAAGTCGGGCGTGTCCGTGGTGTCGGAAGGCGCCAACATGCCGACCACGCTCGATGGCGTGCGGCAGTTCATCGACGCCGGGATTCTCTACGCTCCGGGCAAGGCCTCGAACGCCGGCGGCGTGGCCACGTCCGGGCTCGAGATGATGCAGAACAGCATGCGCATGACCTGGACGCGCGAGGAAGTCGACACCCGCCTGCACCAGATCATGCAGGCCATCCATAAGGCCTGCTCGGAGACAGCGGCCGCGTTCGGGACGCCGGGCAACTACGTGAACGGCGCCAACATCGCGGGCTTCTTGAAGGTGGCCGATGCGATGATGGATCAGGGGCTGGTGTGAGCACAGACTGGCAACCGGTTGCCCGATGGCTTGGATCGGGCAGCCGGCTGCAC
>JBLNGI010000278.1:0-13635 GCA_050264615.1 Gemmatimonadota bacterium | reverse complement strand
GGCCGTACACCTCATCCGAGATCACAATGAGGTCGTGACGCAGCGCGAGCTCAGCGATCGCCTGCAAGGCATCGGGGGACGCGACACCGCCGGTGGGATTCCCGGGGAGATTCAGGACCAGCGCCCGAGTGCGCGGCCCGATCAGCGGCGCGAGCTGCTCGGCAGTCAATCCACCCGCTGCATCGAGCGGGTATGGGACGGGAACCGCCACCGCGAATCGCGCGACCGACGGGTAGATCGGGAAGCCGGGGTCCGGCACGAGCACTTCGTCGCCCGGTTCGAGCACCGCGAGGAGCGCGTAGAACACCATCGGTTTGGCGCCCGGAACGACGAGGACGTTCTCCGCCGACGCGGCTCGGATGCCGCGCCATGCGAGCGATACGGCAATCGCATCGCGCAGCGCGGGTAGGCCGGCCGGGTTCACATAACCGGTCTTGCCTTCATGCAGGGCGCGGACGCCCGCCTCGACCACGTGGGGCGGCGTCGGCTCACCGGGCTCGCCGACCTCGAGATGGACGACATGGCGGCCGGCGGCCTCGAGGCGGCGCGCCGCCACCAACACCTCGAACGCACCTTCTCCCGAGAGCGCCATCACGCGACTGGCAGGGACGACGGGCATAGTCCACTCCCGAAACGAAAACGGCCGCTCGTCTGAGCGGCCGCGGGAAAGCGATTCCCTGAAAACACCATCGCCCGGACTAATAAAGCCGCGGGCGAGTCGCTTTTTAGCACTTTGTTTAACGTGGCGGCAATACGCGGCAAATCACCACGACTCTTCAGTTGTAAGGTGAGTCTAGCCCTGCAGTACCGGCGGCGTCAAGGGCTGAATTCGGTGTCGATCTGCGCCCGCTGGAGCGTGCCGGAGAAATCGACGTAGATCGTCTTGGTCTCGGAATAGAAGTCGTAGACCTCCCATCCCCCTTCGCGGTGTCCGTTGCCGGTCTGCTTGACACCGCCGAAGGGGAGATGGGCCTCGGCCCCGATCGTCGGCGCGTTCACGTAGGTGATGCCGGTGTCGAGGTCGGTCATCGCCTTGAACGCGCCGTTCACATCGCGCGTGTAGAGCGAGCTCGAGAGGCCGTACTTCACGCCGTTGTTGATGGCGATCGCGTCGTTGAGATCCTTGGCCCTGACCACCGCGAGGACGGGCCCGAAAATCTCCTCCTGCTCGACCCGCATACCCGGCTTCACGCCCGTCAGCACCGTCGGCTCGTAAAACCAGCCGCACTCGAGCTTGTTGCCCTGGGGGATCTTGCCGCCGAGCGCCACGCTCGCGCCTTCCTGCTTCGCGATGTCGACGTACTCGGCGACCTTCTGGCGCGCGTCTTCGTGAATGAGCGGACCCACGTCGGTCTTTGCCTCGAGTCCCGGCCCGAGGCGCAGCCTGGCGGCGCGATCGACCAGCATGTCCACGAACTTGTCGTGGATCTTCTCGTGCAGGATGAGACGGCTCGTGGCGGTGCAGCGCTGCCCCGTCGTCCCGAACGCGCCCCACAGCACCCCGTCGAGCGCGAGGTCGAGATCGGCGTCGTCCATCACGATCATCGCGTTCTTGCCGCCCATTTCGAGCGACAGCCGCTTGTGCATCTTGCCGCAGGTCTGGCCAATCGCGGAGCCGGTCTCGGTCGATCCGGTGAACGAGATCACAGGCACGTCGGGATGCTCGACGATGGCGCGGCCGACCACAGAACCCTGGCCGTGCACCAGCTGCACGACCTCGGGCGGGAGGCCGGCCTCGAGCAGGATCTCGACCAGGAGATGCGCGGTGTGCGGCACGTCCTCGGCCGGCTTGAAGATCACCGCGTTCCCGCACAATAGCGCTGGAAACATTTTCCAGGTCGGGATCGCGAGCGGGAAGTTGAAGGGCGTAATCAGTCCCGCGATCCCGATCGGGCGGCGATAGCTCATCGCCCACTTGTTCCGCAGCTCGGAGGGGACCACGCGCCCGAACAGCCGGCGCCCCTCCGTGGCCGCGTAGAACGCGGTGTCGATGCCCTCCTGCACATCGCCCTTGGTTTCCGCGACGACCTTCCCCATCTCGCGCGTCATCGCCCGTGCGATCGCGTCTTTGCGCGCGACCAGCAACTGGCCGACCTGCTGCAACACCTGACCACGGATCGGCGCCGGCGTTTTGGACCACTGGGCGAATCCACGTTTCGCAGACGCGATCGCGCGCTTCAGGTCGTCGGGGCCGGAGCGTGGGAAGCGGCCGATGACGTCGTTCCAGTCGGCAGGATTGCGGTTCTCGAAGTACTCGCCCGTTGCCGGAGCGACCCAATCGCCGGCAATGAAGTTCTTGAATTCAGGAGCGGGTGCCATGGATCTCACGGTTTGGGACAGAAGAATGGAATGGGCTGCTTGCCGTAGATTCGCGGCAGGATCTGGCGGCCGGCCAACCCCAGACCCCAGATAATCAACACGATCGACAGCGCATGCGCCCAGCCGAGGCGACGCCTCCAGGACGACAGCGCGCCCCAGACACCGGCGACGGTGACGGTCGTCGCCCCAATCAGGTAGAAGACGAGTTTGAATCCGCAGGAGTACGCGTAAGGCCACGCGATCATCCCAACACCCAGCGCGAGCCCCAGGCCGACGCGTATCCACGTCGTCAGCCATGCGCGCCCGCGGGCGGGACCGGCCGGATGCCCTGCACCGAGGCCTCCCCCACCGAGGGCGCCGACGCCGGGCCGCGGCGACACCGGAACCGTCGGCACGCCACGGCCGAGTGCTGGGTCGGCCTCGGGCAGCTTGGCGAGCAGCTTGTCGACCTCGCGCATCTCGCGTTCCCAGTCGCGCTCCTTCTGATCTTTCTCTTTTGCCACTTAGACACTCCCTCCCCCCGCGCCATCTCCACGGCGGGCCAATCCGTACCGCTCGATTTTCTTGTACAGATTGCTGCGAGGCATTTGCAAGCTGCGCGCGGTCTCCGACACGTTCCAGTCGTGCTCCTGCAACTTACCCATGAGGAACGCGCGCTCGGCGGCCTGCTTGAACTCTTCGAATGTCGCGGCGCGCATCCACCCCGCATCCCCGCCTCCCGCCGGACCCTTCCCCCTGCCCCCTTCCCCCTTCCCGACGAGCCGCTCCACATCGTTCTGCGTCACCGTGGATCCTGCCGCGAGAATGAGGAGCCGCTCGACCGCGTTCTTCAGCTCGCGGATGTTGCCGGGCCAGTCGTGCGCGGTCAGGCGTTCCAACGCCGCCGGCTCGAAGACCTTCGCCGGCAGGCCGTCCTTGGTGAGCTCGGCGATGAAGTGGGCGACGAGCTGGGGGGTATCGCTGCGTCGCTCCCGCAGCGGAGGCACGTGGATCGGCACGACATTGAGGCGGTACAGCAAATCCTCCCGGAATTGCCCCTCTTCGATTTCCATCCCCAGGTTCTTGTTCGTCGCCGCAATCACGCGCACGTCCACCGGCGACGTCTTGCCAGATCCCACGCGCGAAATCACACCCTCCTGGAGCGCGCGTAGCACCTTGGCCTGGGCCGAGAGGCTCATATCGCCGATTTCGTCGAGGAACAGCGTGCCCCCATCGGCGAGCTCGAACTTCCCTGCACGATCGGCAAACGCTCCGGTAAAGCTGCCTTTCATGTGCCCGAACAGCTCGCTCTCGATCAGCTCGGTCGGAATCGCGGCGCAATTGACCTCGACGAAAGGACCGGCCGCGCGGGAACTCAGCGCGTGGATCGCGCGGGCGACCAGCTCCTTGCCCGTGCCGTTCTCACCGGTGATCAGCACCCGGGCAGGCGTCGGCGCCACCTTCTCGATCAATCCGATGACGTGTTTGATGCTCTTGCTCGAACCGACGATCTCGTACTGCGTGCGCACCTCCTGCTTGAGGCGCACGTTCTCGTTCACGAGCACCACGTGCTGCAGCGCGTTGCGCAGCGTCAGGAGGATGCGGTCGGTATCGAGCGGCTTCTCGAGGAAGTCGTAGGCACCGAGCTGCGTCGCCTCGACCGCGGTTTGAATGGTTCCGTGGCCGGAGATCATGACGACCTGCGCCTGTGGATCGAGCGCGCGCAACTTCTTGAGGGTCTCGAGCCCGTCCATTCCTTCCATTTTTACGTCGAGAAACACCAGGTGGGGCTGGAACTCGGGATAGACCCGTGCCGCCTCGTGGCCTGAGGCGCAGGTCTGGACCGCGATTTCCTCGTATTCGAGGACCTGCTTCAGCGCGTCGCGGATTCCCTTCTCGTCATCCACCACCATAACTCGGCGCGGGCTCATGGTGCTCGCCTCTTGTAGAGGACCACGCCGGTTGTGTGCACCTTCACGTCGGTGACGGCCGGATCGACCTTGACCGGCACGGCCCCGTCTGGTGAGGCGCCCGCCATCTGCTTTGTCATCTGGGAGATCAGCGGGCCGGGAATCGCGATCCCCCGCAGGCTGATTTCCTGGATGTCGTACAATGCGGTCCCCGGCCGACCGATCGATACCGTGCCGGCCATCCGCAGCGGCTCATGATCGCCGAACATCCCCGCGAACGGACCCAATGTGCCCGGCGGCAGAGCGCGGGTGTCCAGGCGGGCGTGCAGGATCAGCTTGTCCTCCTGCAGCTCGACGCGCAGCGAGTCGTACGTCTTGCGCACGCGCCAGTCGATTCCCGCGCCGATCAACGAGGCCATCTCGTTCGGCGTGAGCACGATCGAATCGGGGCCGGCGGGCCTCCGTAACGTCGTGACCTTCTGCTGGCCGGACGCCGTCGCGGACGGCGTGGGGGCGCCGACCGCCGTATCGGCGACCGGCGGCAAGGCCTGCGAGCCCCCGAACCAGCGCGCGACGCCGCTCAGGATGGGCTCGCGGAACCACCACGCCAGCGCGAGCACACCGATCAGCGCGGCAGCGCAGCCGATCTGGAAGACGCCTTTAAGACAGCCGTTCATGGTATTTCACCTGATACACCGGCCCTTCGGGTTTCAACGTGCTCTGCATCAGGTCCACGTCTGGGACGGTCACCGTTTCATCGAAGTCGACACCGGCGAGCAGCTCTTCGAGTCCCGCGAACTCGCGTGGCTTCGCGTCCCGCGCCGCGCGCGCGATCGTCACATGCGGGCGGAACGCTCGCGCCTCCGTCGGAAAACCGAGTGGCGCGAAGGCCTGCTCCACCCCGTGCTGCAACAGCTCGAGTCCCGGCTCGGGTGTCACACCGACCCACAGCACCCGCGGGCGGTGGTAGTCTGGGAACACGCCGAACCCCGTGATCTGAAGCGTCAGTGGTCTGGGCTCGGCGGCGGAGCCCCCCCGCGCGGCGCGTTGTAGCGCCGTACGCAACTCCGGCGCGCGCGTTTCCTCCACCTCGCCGAGAAACTTCAGACTCAAATGGATGCTCTCCGGCCGCACCCATTTGACCGGCAGTTTTTCCCGCCGCTGCCGCAGCGGCGCGAGCGCATCCCACAGCTCCTGACGCACGCGCTCGGGAAAATTCAACGCGACGAACGCTCTAACAGGCTCCCCCGGCGATAGCCACGTGGGTCGATCTCGACTTCGGCGAAGCCCAGCGTCGTGAGATGGTCGGTGATGGCCGCACGACGCTGTTCGACCCACGGAATCCAGGTCGGCTCTACCTCGACACGGGCGCGCTCGCCCAGGTGACGCACGCGCAGATCCCCGGTGACGCCGAGCGAGCGCAGGTAGGCCTCGCCCGCCTCCACCTGCTTGAGTCGAGAGGGTGTGATCGCAAGACCGTATTGCACGCGGCTCGAGAGGCACGGCGCTGCAGGCGCATCCCAGGTCGGCAGCCCCAGCTCGCGCGAGGCGGCACGGATCTCGGCCTTCGTGAGTCCAGCTTCTGCGAGCGGCGAGCGCACGCCCGCCCGCGCACCCGCCGCTTTCCCCGGACGGTGCTCGTGAAGATCGTCGGCATTCGTGCCGTCGCACACGACCGCGAGTCCCCGCTCGCGCGCGAGCGGCACGAGACGATTCCAAAGCTCGGTCTTGCAGTAGAAGCAGCGGTTGGTGGGATTGGCGAGGTAGTTGGCGTCTTCCAGCTCATGGGTGGCGATCTCGATCAGCGGGATGTCGAAGCGCCGGGCGACTTCGATTGCGGCCTGCCACTGCGCCTCAGGGTAGGAGGCGCTCCGCCCGATGGCGGCGAGCATCCGGTCCCTCCCAAGCTCCTGTCGCAGCACAACCGCGAGGAGCGCGGAATCCACTCCGCCTGAATAGCCAAGCAGAACCGAGGGATAGGTGCGTATGAGGGCGCGTAAGGCGTGCATCGCCCCAATAGTAGCCCGCCTGACTGTCCTAATCAAAGGACAATTTCGGTGCCCAAACCGGATATTCCGTCGGGTTGGAACATGTTAGACTTATGAAGCGTTCACATATGTCTCCGTTTTGCGACGGATAGTCGGAAATACTCCGGGAGAACCTCCCAAATGCCTGCCAAGACCGAACTCGACGCCACGGACCGACGGATCATTCGCATCCTCGCCCAGGATGGCCGGGCGAGCTACCAAGCCATCGCCGACGAAGTCGGGCTCTCGAGACCGGCGATCATGGAGCGGGTCAAGCGGCTCGAGGAGTCGGGACACATCCGCGGGTATCGCGTCCAGCTCGATCGCGCCAGGATCGGGCTGCCCGTGACAGCCTTTGTCGCGGTGCGGTACGGCTCGAGCGATTACGTGGGCGACGAGCCCCGGATGCGTGAGATGGAAAAGCACCCCGGCGTGCTCGAGTGCCACCACGTCGCCGGCGACGATTGTTACATCCTCAAGGTTGTGGCGGAGGACCTGGAAGGCGTGCAGTCGATCCTGCGGGACCTGCGGGGTCCCAACGCACAGATGAACACCCGCACCACGATCGTGCTCTCGACGGTGTTCGAGAAGCCCGGATTCATTCCGACGGAGCCTGACTGATGGCGGCGCTCAAAGGCAAGGCGCTCATCGCCTATCTCGTCGTCTGCGTTTTCTGGGGCTCGACCTATCTCGCCATCAAGGTCGGCGTCACGGAGCTGCCGCCGTTCCTGTTCGCGGGGCTGCGCTTTCTCGTCGCGGGACTGCTGTTGCTTGTCATCTCCCGCGCGCTCGGCGATCCGCTGCCGAAAAAGAGTGACTGGCGCACCCTGGCGATCGTGGGACTGCTGCTGCTCGCCGGCGGCAACGCGTTCGTCGTCTGGTCCGAGCAGTACATCGGGTCCGGCATCGCCAGCATCTTCGTCGTCACCGTCGCGCTGTGGACCGCGCTGTTCGACGCGATTATTCCGGGCGGGTCGAGTGAGTTGAACTGGCGTGTGATCGCCGGATTGGCGCTCGGTTTCCTCGGCACCGTGCTGCTGGTCGGTGTCACTCCGGCGGAAATTCTGGCCGCCGATAAGCGGGGGCCAATCGCTCTCACGATTGCGAGCGCGTCGTGGTCGCTCGGCACCGTGTACGCCAAGCGTCACCCGACAAACGCGAGTCCCTATATGGGCGCCGCGTTCCAGATGATCGTGGGCGGCGCAGCCGTCGCGCTCGTCGGCACGTTGCTCGGCGAATGGGCCTCGTGGCACCTCAGCACACGCGGCATCGGGGCGATTGTCTATCTCGTGATTTTCGGCTCGATCCTCGGGTACAGCGCGTACTCGTATGCCCTCCGGCACGCGTCTGCGACCATCGTCGGCACGTATGCCTATGTGAACCCGGTGATCGCGGTGTTGCTCGGCTGGTTGCTGCTGCATGAACCGGTGAGTGCGCGCACATTCGTGGCCATGGGAATGATCTTGGTGGCCGTCGTCTGGATTCAGTTTTCGCACAAACTGAGACGGTCGGATGGCGTGACGGCCAGACGGCCGGGACCTATAGATGATCAGGCCGTCCGGCCGCCGGGCCGTCCGGTCGTCGATCCCGAGCCGGAGGCAAGCACGTGACGATTCGCAAGGTCAATCTGCAAGAGACGTTCGCCCGGTTTCAGGAGCACTGGAAGCCGAAAATCGTCGGTGCAGTCAACGACAGCCTCGTCAAGCTCGTGAAGTTCGAAGGCGAGTTCGTGTGGCACCACCACGACACCGAAGACGAGTTATTTCTCGTGGTCAGAGGCCGGATGAGGATGCAGCTCCGGGACGGGGACATCGTGGTGAATCCCGGGGAATTCATCATCATCCCGCACGGCGTCGAGCATAAGCCGGTGGCGGAGGAAGAAACGGAAGTGCTGCTGTTCGAGCCCAACTCCACCCTGAACACGGGAAATGTCCGGAATGAACGCACCGTCCCCCAGCTCGAAAGGCTCTGAGCCCCTGATCGCGCGGATCTGGCACGGATCCACGCAGATCGAGCGAGCTGACGAATACGCCGATTACTTGGAGCGAACCGGCGCTCGAGAGTGCCGCGCCATTCCCGGCAACCGCGGCGTCTATGTCCTGCGCCGCATCCAAAACGGTCGAGCCGATTTCACGTTTATCTCGCTGTGGGAATCGCTGGAGGCGATCAAGCGGTTCGCCGGCGAGGACTACGAGAAGGCGCATTACTACCCGGAAGATCGTGACTTCCTGGTCGAGCTCGAGCCATATGTCGAGCACTACGACGTGTTGGACGCTCCCGGCCGGTGAACGACCCCGAGATCTCGCTCGATCCCGCTGACGAGCGCGGGTGGGCGGAGCTGCGCGCGCTCGGACACCAGATGGTGGACGAGATGCTCGAGCATTTGCGGACGGTTCGGGAGCGCCCCGTGTGGCGTCCCGTTCCGAAAGAGGTCCGCGGGCGCCTGTCGAGTCCCGCGCCCCACGAGCCGACCCCCGTCGGGCAGGTCTACGAAGAGTTCAAGCGCGACGTACTGCCCTACCCGACGGGCAACACGCATCCGCGCTTCTGGGGTTGGGTCATCGGCACCGGCACGCCCGTCGCGATGCTGGCCGACATGCTGGCCTCGGGCATGAATCCGCAGGTCGCCGAGTTCGACGATGCGCCGGCGGTGGTGGAGAACCAGGTGATCGCGTGGCTGGTGGAGCTGCTCCGGTTGCCGCGCGAAACGCACGGGTTGCTCGTGTCGGGCGGCTCGATGGCGAACTTCGTGGGGCTCGCGGTCGCTCGGAACGCGCGCGCCGGGTTCGACGTCCGCGAGCGCGGCCTCCAGAACGGCGCCGGTCCCCAGCTCACCGTGTACGCCTCAACCGAGACGCACTCCTCGGTACGCAAGGCCGTGGAGCTACTCGGCCTGGGCCACGAGGCGTTGCGCAACATTCCCGTCGGCACCGATTACACGATCGATGTGAACGCCGTGCGCGAGCGGATCGCGGCCGACAAGGCAGCGGGCCATCGCCCGATCTGTATTGTCGGAAACGCGGGGACGGTGAACACCGGGGCGACGGACGATTTGCGTTCGCTGGCCGCCGTGAGCCGGGAGGAAGGCGCCTGGTTCCATGTCGACGGCGCGTTTGGCGCGCTGGCCGCGCTGGTGCCGGATCTGCGTCCGATCGTTGCGGGTCTCGAGCAAGCCGATTCGCTGGCCTTCGACCTCCACAAATGGCTGTACATGCCGTACGAGGTAGGCTGCACGCTGGTGCGCGACCAGAAGGCGCACCGCGCCACGTTCAACGTGACCCCGGCGTACCTCGCGTCATTCGATCGCGGCATCGCGGCCGGTGGGTTCCCGTTCGCGGAACGCGGGGTGCAGCTCTCGCGCGGCTTCCGGGCACTCAAGGTGTGGATGTCGTTCAAGACCCACGGGACGGACGCGTTCGCGCAGCTCATCCACCAAAACGTCCGCCAGGCGCATTACCTGGCGGGACTCGTGACGAAGCACCCGCTGCTCGAGCTGCTCGCCCCAGCCCCGCTCAACATCGTCTGCTTCCGGTTCAAGGGGGCGGGGCCGGGACCATCCGATGCCGAGCTGAACGCGCTCAACACGGAGATCCTGCTGCGCGTTCAGGAGAGCGGCGTCGCCATACCATCACAGACCATGCTCAACGGCCGCTTCGCGATTCGGGTCGCGGTGACCAACCACCGCAGCCGGCGCGAGGACTTCGACCTGCTGGTACGCTCGGTGGTTGAAATCGCGTCCGGACTGCGTCCCGACTAGGAGCTGCTTACTCCCGCCTGTCCGGCACGCCCACGATCTTCCCCTCGATCGGATTATTGAACGACCGCACGGTGTGATAGGCGAGTTCGATGTCCGGCGCCTTCCCGAACTCGGTGAGCACGTCGTCCCAGATGGCCGACACCGTGCCGCGCCGCCGCCGTGGCTCGATCAGATACCGAATGGTCAGCAGGATTCCCGAGGCCGTCGTGCTCGTATAGACGATGGGGGTGAGCTTCTTGTAGTTGATGAGGTACTGCTGTGACGCCGCCAGCAGATCGCGCTCGGCTTCGGCCGTGAGATGCTCGGCGTGGCGGACGGCGATCGCCGTCAGGATTTCCTTCGCTTTGCGCCAGTCGCTTTCGTAGGTCACCAGCACCGGCACTTCATTCCACACGTACTTGAATCCTTTGTCGTAGTTCGCGACCGCCTCGGTGAAGACCAGCTGATTCGGAATCTTGACGATGCGTCCCGTGCTCTGATCGGCGTCCACCCAGACACCGATCTCGTTCAGCGTGAACTGAAAGAGATGGATATCGATGACGTCGCCTTTGTGCTTGGCGATTTCGACCCGGTCGCCCACCTCGAACGGGCTGCTCCACACGATGAAGGCCCATCCGGCGAGGTTCGCGAGCGGATCCTTGAGCGCGATCGCAACGCCCGCCGAGACGATGCCGAGGAACGTGGCGAGCGACTTGAATCCTTCGAGCCATTCGCGGCCGATGATCAGGATCGCAACGACGAGGAACAGATACGTGACGCTCTTCCGCCAGCGATATCGCGTCCACGGGTCGGTGAAGCGCCGGTAGACGATCGCGAGGACGAGTCGTTCGAGCAGCCACAGTCCTGCGATCACGCTGAACGTGATCAGCAGGTGCGTCTGCACCGCGGGACTCAGCCCAAGGCGGTCCTGAAACCAGTCGCGCACGGTGGCCAAAACTATGGCCGCCTTTCATTTTAGGCCACCAATGGCACAGCTCCACATCCTCCGCGATCTCGCGGTCATCTTCTCCGGCTCCCTCCTCGTCATCCTGGTTTTCTACCGGCTCAAGCTCCCTGCACTGCCGGGATTCATCGTCGCCGGGATTCTGCTGGGTCCGAACGCGCTGGGACTCGTCTCCGATCCGCACGATGTGGAAGGACTCGCCGAAGTGGGCGTGATCCTCCTGCTGTTCACGATCGGGATCGAGTTCTCGTTGAGCCGTCTCAAGGAGATGCAACGGATGGTCCTGGCCGGTGGGCTTGCGCAGATGGCGTTCACCGTGTTCGCCACGCTCGGCGTGGGACTCGCGTTGCTCGGCGGCTGGCGCGTCCCGTTGTTCCTCGGGTTTCTGGTCGCGCTCTCGAGCACCGCGATCGTGCTGAAGGTGCTGTCCGACAAGGGGGAGATCGATGCGCCGCACGGACGCCTGGCCTCGGGCGTGTTGATTTTTCAGGACCTGTGCGTCGTCCCGATCATGCTGGTGCTGCCCTTCATCGCGGGTAAAGCGGGAGGCGGGATTGTCGGACTGCTGCTCGCGCTCGGCAAGGCCGCCCTGGTGGTCATCGGGGTCGTGCTCGCGGCGCGCACGATCGTGCCGCGCGTGCTTTCCGAAATCCTCAAGACGCGCAGCCGCGAGCTGTTCCTGATCGCGGTGATCCTCATCGGCACGCTCACCGCGCTCGGCACGTCGGCGGCCGGCGCCTCGCTCGCGCTGGGTGCATTTCTCGCTGGGCTGATCATTTCGGAATCGGACTACGGCAATCAGGCGCTCGCCGAGCTGATGCCGTTTCGCGACATCTTCATCTCCCTGTTCTTCGTGGCCGTCGGGATGCTGGTGCAGCTCGATACGATCCGGAATCACCTCGGCCTGACGGTGCTCGCCGTCGCCGTGATCATGGTCGGGAAGACGCTGTCGGCGGCGGTCGGGCCGGCACTGCTCGGCTACTCCGGCCGGGTCGCGTTGCTGGCCGGCGTTGCGGTGTCGCAGATCGGCGAGTTCTCCTTCGTGCTCGCGAAGGACGGCCGGGAAGCCGGACTCCTGCCCGAGGTGCTGTACCAGCAGTTCCTCGGCATCGCGGTGATC
The DNA here is from genome assembly GCA_050264615.1 of Gemmatimonadota bacterium. Taxonomy (GTDB): domain Bacteria; phylum Gemmatimonadota; class Gemmatimonadetes; order Gemmatimonadales; family GWC2-71-9; genus 20CM-2-65-7. Next base: position 1,580 of record JBLNGI010000278.1, on the reverse strand, counting down.
ACGATGCTGCTGACGCCGTTCCTGCTGCAGGGCGGACCGGCGCTGCTCGGTGTGTTCGAGCGCATGGTCCCCCTCGACAAGCTGCTGCCCGGGTTCCGGCCGCGTGGGTTCGCGCCGGTGCAGGATCCCGTGAAGGATCACGTCATCGTGGCCGGCTACGGCCTCAACGGCCGCAACCTCACCGCCGCGCTCCGCGCCATCAACGCGCCCTACCTGATCGTGGAGCTGAACGCGCAGACCGTGCGCAAGGCCCGTGCGGAGGGCGAGCCGGCGTTTTATGGTGACGCCACCCGCGAGGAAATCCTGCACCCGCTCGGCATCGACCGGGCCCGCATGTTCGTGATCGCAATCTCGGATCCCGCGGCGACGCGCCGGATGGTCCGCGTCGCGCGCGACTTGAATCCCAAGGTCTATATCATCGCGCGCACGCGCTACGTGGTGGAAATCCCGGAGCTGACGCGGCTGGGCGCCAACGTCGTGATTCCCGAGGAATTCGAAACGTCGATCGAGATCTTCTCGCGCGTCTTGGCGCATTACAACGTGCACCGTGACGAGATCGAGCGGCTTGTGAACGAGATCCGCGCGTCGCATTACCAGGCGCTGCGTCCGGGCCAGCGGCCGCGGCTCACCTTGAGCGGCGCACTCGGCTCCATGCCCCAGATGCGCGTCGTCCGCATGCTCCTGGAACCGAACGCGCCCGCCGTCGGCCAGACGCTCGCGGAAACGGGGCTGCGTTCGCGCACCGGCGCGCTGATCCTCGCGGTCCGGCGCGGCGAGAGCGATCTGGCGACACCGGAGCCCACCTTCCGGCTCGAAGCCGGTGATGTGCTCGTGGTGGTCGGGCAGCCCCGGCAGCTCAAGGGCGCTTATGAGGTCCTCACGGGAGGAGTCCAGCCCGCCTAGCCCGCGTGCAGCATTTCCTTCGCGGCGTCGATGGCTTCCTGCGAGCCGGCGAGCGCCAACACATCGCCCGCCTGCAGGCGCTCTCCCGCGGTCGGCACGGCGATCGACTCACCGTCGCGCGAGATCGCGAGCACGGTGGCGCCGCTGCGGCCGCGCAGATTCAGGTCGGCGAGGCTCTGACCCACGACCGGACTCGCGGAATCGATGCGCACCGCCACCGGTTCGCCGAGGCCGGGCAGGAGCTTGTTCACGTCAGCCAGGGCGTCAGTGCCGGGCGCCGAGCTCCCGGCGCGCGCGTACCGTCCCAGTGCGGCAACGATCGCCTGGGCGCCAGCGCGGACATGTCCCTCGAGATCGCGGACGCTGCGCCAGATCGCGACGCCAAACCCCGCGAGCAAGAGAAACAGCACGAGCGGGCCCGAGTAGCTGGGCAGGAAGATCTGCGTGATTGCCACGACGACAATCCCGGTGATGAGGACGATTCCGAGCTGCAGCGTTACGCCCAGGGCCCGCCGCGGTGCCGCGTCCAGATCCGCTTTGCCGACCGCCTTTGGCAGCGCCGTTTCGGCGAGGGCGCGCCCTAGTCCCCGCGACAATCGGCCGATTCCCACCACCAGCGGCAGCGCCGCCGCCACAGTCGCCGCGACGATAATCACGCGGGCGACGCTCGGAGCGAT
>JBLNGI010000277.1:0-4370 GCA_050264615.1 Gemmatimonadota bacterium | reverse complement strand
GGCTCCATGTACTCGCCCGCGCCCTCCTGCTCGCGCGAATCGGAATCCACGCGGAAGACGGTGCGATAAATCGCCACCTTGGGTCCAATCCCAGGGGTATACCCGCCGCCGCTCCACTTGACAAAGGCGTTGTGGCTGGGCAGCCCGCTCAAATAGGCCGCGTCGTGCGCGCTCAGACTCACCAGCGAATTGCTGATGATAACCACGTTGTTGCTGCCATCTTGCGTCGTGGTGTACGCCCGGGAACTCAAGAAGGTCTGCGCGTCTTCGATGAAACAATCGTCGATGGTGCCGCTGTTCAAGAAATCGTTCTCGATGGCCTGCCGGTCATATTTGATGTAGCAGCCGGTCAGCCGCCAGTATCGGTCCCCCTGATTATCAAAGCCGATGCCCTGCCCGTAGTTGAAGACGCGCACATTTTCCACGCGAATGTTCTGCGCGCCACCACTGCCCCCGACCACCATAGGGTATTTCGAGTGCATGACATCATAAATCGTGTTGGGGGGCCACGCACCCAGCATTTCACCGCCACTCCAACACGCACCTGCACTGCCGCCGATCTTGACAGCATCGTCGAGGGCGACCGGCAGTCTCGATTGCCACTCCCTGGCATCAATCTTGGTATTGTCTGCCAAGTTCTCCTCTATGTACGGACTCGCACTCACACCAGTCAGTGTCGTGAGGGGCCCCACCTGGTCGAGACACGAGCCTGCGGCAGTGACCGTGATCGTGGACATCCCGCTCTGGCCCTCGCTCGTTGCGGTGATCGTGGCCGACCCGGTCGCGATCCCCGTCACGAGACCTACCGAGGTCACCGTGGCCACCAGCGCATTGGAGCTAGACCAACTCATGAGTCGACCCGTCAATGGATTCCCGCCACCGTCCTTAGCAACCGCGCTGGGCATCATCAGCTGGCCGACCTGAATGCTCGCCGACGTCGGGGTGACCGACACCGATGCCACCGGCCTCGGACCGGTACTTGCCTTGCAGGAGGTCAGCGCCACGACAGCCGATGCGAGCGCGAGTAGCGCGTCGGCTCTCGGTCGGGTGAGACGCCGGGCCGCTTTGTGAACGAACGTCATGGAGCCGCCTCCTTGGCGAGCCTGACGCGCCGACGCAATTCGCGGGCCGACCCGGCCGGCAAGGCGTGGCGGCACACGATGTTAGCGCGCCGCGAACCTACCGAACCTCGTTCGGGCGAGCCGTGACACGTGTTACGAACCTGTGACTAAACTGTGTCGGTTCAATGGCGGGCCGGAGTGCACCGCCCCGGTCCAGTCCGAGGGGGCGGCGTAACAGCCTGTCATCACTGGGGTTGAGCCACTGCCCGTAAACCAAATCCGTGTGCCCAGTTGGCACAATTCGTGAGTTAGGCACCCTCAGCAATCGGTAGGTCGCGACCCCTGACGCCCTGAGGAGACCACCTGACTCCGATGTCCACGCCCCAGACCACGCTACTGACGCTGACCCGCTCCCGCTTCAATCTCCTCGAATGGTGTGCGGCGGTAGAGACCGCGTGGATCATTGACGGAGCAGTTCGGCGCGCCACGAAGATGGTGTTGGACTTTGCGTGCGCCGCCATCGCCATGCTCGCCGCGGTCGCGCTCTCGGAAGGCATCGCCGCGACTTGGACGGGCGAGACGGTAGCGCTCGCGGCTGCTGTCGGGCTGGTGCTCATCGCCACCCACGCCCTGTGGGGGAGCTACCGGACGATCTGGCGCTACGCCAGTCTCCGGGAAGTTATTCACGTCACCGCCTCGGCGCTCCTGGTGGCTGCAGGACTCGAGATCGGGCGGATGGCAGGCATCGTCGTGCTCGGGCGCGAAACCTTGCTGCTCGGCGTCCTTCTGATGCTGTTCGCCAGCGTCGGCGTGCGCGTCCTGCGTCGCTGGCAAATGGCCGCCACGAAGCGCTCCCGGCGCGAGCGCGTGGCGCGCGCCTCCGGTCACGCACCGCGTGGAGTCCTCATCGTCGGCGCCGGCGAGCATGGTCTGTCCATCGGCCGCGAGCTCGTCGAACGCCGCAACGGCGTGTCGCTCGCCGGCTATCTGGACGACGATGTGAGCAAGATCGGCGCGGTGCTCAACGGTGCGCCGGTGCTTGGGCCGCTCAAAGACGTCCACACAGTCTGCGAGAGTCACGGGATCACCGAGGTGATCGTAGCGATGCCGTCAGCGGATCCCGTATTCGTGCGGGGGCTCCTGCGGCGCCTCGAAGCCACCGGTATCCGGGCTCGCGCCGTCGAGGGCGTGCACCGGTTTGTGACCGGCGCGCAGGTACACCGGCCTGGGGCCGCGAAGCTCCACGAGCTGCTGGATAGCGGCGCCGCGATCAGCCGCGACCGCCCCGGCACGACAGGGGACTCCGTTGTGCGTCGCGTCCTGGTCACGGGTGGAGCCGGGTTCATCGGCTCCCATCTGACGCGCATGCTGCTCGATCGCGGATATCACGTCCGCCTGCTCGACCGTTTCGACTACGGCCGCGCAGGGATCGAAGGGCTGCTGCACCCGAATCTCCAGATCATTCAGGGAGACATCTGCAACAGCCGCGACGTGAGTCGCGCCGTCAAGAATGTAGACGGCGTCATCGCACTCGCCGCGATCGTCGGGGATCCCGCCTGCAACCTGGACCCCGAGGAGACGATCAATCTGAATTACACGGCGACGAAGATCCTGGCCGAGACCTGCAACCTGTATGGTGTGCGCCGCCTCGTCTTCGCCTCGAGCTGCAGTGTCTACGGGGCCGGCGGCCAGAACATGTTGACCGAGGAGTCGCGGCTGAACCCGGTGTCGCTGTACGCCCGCACCCGCGTCCTGAGCGAGAACATTCTGTTCGACCGCCACGGCGACGTCGAGCCGGTCGTGGTGCGGCTCGCGACGGTCTTCGGGTTGTCGCCGCGGATGCGGTTCGATCTCGTGGTCAACACGCTTGCCGTGCGGGCGGTCACCGAGCAACGCATCACGATCTTCGGCGGCAACCAGTGGCGCCCCAACGTGCACTGCCGCGACGCCGCGCGAGCCTTTATCCTGGCCCTCGAGGCACCGGCGGCCCGTGTGGCGGGAGAGATCTTCAACCTCGGCGGCGACATGCAGAACCACCGCATCAGCGAGCTCGGCGAGCTGGTCGCCGGAGTCGTGGGCGGCGCGCAGTTGGAGATCAGCGGCGACGTCACGGACCCGCGCGATTATCGCGTCAGCTTTGCCAAGATCCGGAGCGTGCTCGGTTTCGAACCGCAGTACTCCGTGGCCGACGGTATCCGTGAGGTGGTGGCCGCTGTGCGCGCCGATCCGGCGCTACGGCGCTGGCGGGACCCGATTTATCACAACGTGCAGGCGCTGAAGGAGACCTTCGTCACCCCGCGGCGCCGGCGCGACGACCACCCGGCCGCCCGCGCCCTCGTGCAGGCCTGAAGACCCCCGACTTCCTCGTTGTCGGCGGCGGGATCATCGGCGTCAGTCTGGCGCTCGAGCTCGGCCGCCGCCATGCTGGCGCCGCAGTCGCCCTGCTCGAAAAGGAGCCCGACTGGGGCCGTCACGCGAGCGGGCGCAACAGCGGCGTGCTGCACGCCGGCTTCTACTATACGAGCGACAGCCTCAAAGCCCGCTTCGCCCGCGAAGGGAACCAGCAGCTCACCGCGTACTGCGTCAATCGCGGCTTGCCGATCAACCGCTGTGGAAAGTTGGTCGTCGCCAGAAACGCCGCGGAGCTCGCCGGCCTCGATGAGCTGCTCCGACGCGGACGAGCCAACGGCGTCCCCCTCGAAACGCTGACGGCCGCCGAGGCACACCGCGTTGAGCCCCGCGCCACCACCTTCGAGCGCGCGCTCTTCTCCCCGACCACCGCGTCGGTCGATCCCGTGGCGGTGCTCCGGTCCCTGGTGCAGGACGCCCGCGACGCGGGCGTCGCCCTCCACTCGGGGACCGCCTATCTAGGCCGCGCGGACGCCGCTGTGCGCACATCGGCCGGGACGATCACACCCGGATACGTAGTCAACGCCGCCGGAGCCTATGCCGACCGCGTCGCGCACGATTGGGGGTTCGGCGAGCAGTACCGGATCCTGCCGTTCCGGGGCCTGTATCTCGAGGCGGAACACGGGAGTCCGGCGTTCCGCACCCACATCTACCCGGTGCCAGATCTGGCGCAGCCGTTTCTCGGCGTCCACGTGACGGTGCACGTGGGTGGCCGCACCACATTGGGTCCCACGGCAACACCGGCGTTCTGGCGGGAGCACTACGGGGGGATGCGCGGCTTCAACCTGGCCGAGTGCGCGAGCATCGTCGGGCGCGAAGCGGGCCTTTTTCTCCGGAATGACTTTGGCTTCCGTCAGCTGGCGCTGGACGAGTTGCGCAAGTACAGCCGCCGCCACCTGC
>JBLNGI010000276.1:0-8559 GCA_050264615.1 Gemmatimonadota bacterium | reverse complement strand
CTGTGCTGGTACCCCAAGCTGTCCATCGTGGGCAATTGCCGCATCTGCCTCGTCTCCGTCGAAGGACAGCCCAAGCTGATCCCCGCGTGCGCCACGAAGGTGACGGACGGCATGGTGGTGACCACGCTGTCGCATGCCGCCGTCGAGAATCGAAAGGGCGTGCTGCGACTCCTCGCCGAGCGTTACCCGGCCGAGCATTTGCGCAACGGCGGCCGCGCCAATCCTCGCAACGAATTCGAGCGCTACCTCGTGCAGTACGACGTCGTGCCGACCTCCGTCGTCGATCGTGACCTGCCGCTGCGCTCGGGCGACGAGCGCCCCGGCGATCCGATGATTCGCCACGACATGTCGACCTGCATTCTGTGCACGCGCTGCGTACGCGCCTGCGAGGACATTCAGGTGGTCGGCGTGCTGGACGTGGGATTCCGCGGCGAGCACGCGGAGATCATCGTCGGCGCCGACGGCGATCCCGACAAGGCCGGCTGCACCTGGTGCGGCGAATGCGTCCGGGTCTGTCCCACGGGGGCGATCTTCGAGGTGATGCCGCGGCAGCGGTTCGCGCCGGAGCAGATCCGCCGTCCCGACAAGGTCGTCCGGTCGGTCTGTCCCTATTGCGGCGTCGGCTGCCAGGTCGATCTGCATGTGGCCGACAACAAGGTCGTACGCGTCACGTCCCCCGACATCGAGCTGAACACCCCCAACCAGGGTTCGACATGCGTGAAGGGGCGCTTTGGCTACGACTTCCCTCAGCACAAAGATCGCCTGACCCAACCGCTGATAAGACGGGGCTGGGAGAAGGGAGATGGGAGATGGGTATGGAAAGGACCCATCGGAGCCCAGCGACGCAGCGGTCCGTGGCGGACCATTGAAGGAGAGGGCCAGCGGTCAAAACCCGGTACCCCGCCCCGCGCCACGGGCAAGAGCGTGCGCGATTTACCTCTGCTCGAGCGGCTCGACCTGGACATCCGCGATCGCGTGGCGACACCGGCCGACTGGTACGAGCCGTTCCGCGAGGCCACGTGGGAGGACGCCCTCGAGCTGACGTCGCAGGAGCTGCTCCGCCTCAAGCAGTCGCACGGCGGGGACTCGCTCGCGTGCTTCTCCTCGGCCAAGTGTTCGAACGAAGAGAACTACCTGATGATGCGCATGTTCCGCGGCGCGCTGGGCACGAACAATGTGGATCACTGCACGCGGCTGTGCCATTCGACGTCGGTGGCCGCGATGCAGCGCGCGATCAACACCGCGGCGGCCTCGGGCTCGATGCGCGAAATCGAAGAGGCGTGCGACGTGATCTTCATCGCGGGCGCGAATACGACCGAGTCGCACCCCGTGTTCGGCGCCGCGCTCAAGCGCGCGCATGAAAAGCGCGCCACGCTCATCGTCGCCGATCCGCGCCGAACCGAGCTCGCCGGCCGCGCCGAGGTCCACCTCCAGATGCAGCCGGGCACCGACGTCGCGCTCTACTCCGCGATGCTCAATCACATTTTGGGGCTAGGGTTGGAGAATAGGGACTTCATCGAAAAGCGCACACACGACTTCGAGAAAGTGCGTGAGGCGGTGAAGCCGTACACGCCCGAGAAGGCGGCGAAGATTACCGGCATTCCCGCGGAGAAGATCAAACGCGCGGCTGAGATCTATGCCCGAGGCCCCAATACCAGCACGCTGTGGGCCATGGGCCTGACGCAGCACGCCAACGGCACCGACATCGTCACGTCGCTGCTCAATCTGATGTTCGCGTGCGGCATGATCGGCCGCTGGGGTGCCGCCATGCTGCCGGTGCGCGGCCAGAACAACGTGCAGGGCGCATCGGACGTCGGCGCGATCCCGTTTGTCTACACGGACTACCAGCCCGTCGGCGACCCGCAGGTGCGCGCGCGTTTCGCGCGGGAATGGAAGGTCCCCGCCGACTCGCTGTCGCTGCAGAAGGGGTTGATGGTCACCGAAGTCGTAAAGCCGGAGAGCGGCGTGCGCGGGATGTACATCATGGGCGAGAATCCCGTCATCTCCGACCCCGACATCGCCCACGCGGAGCACTGGTTCTCGGAGCTCGAGTTTCTCGCCGTGCAGGACCTCTTCCTCACCGAGACCGCGCGCTACGCCGACGTCGTGTTGCCGGGAGCGAGCTTCGCCGAGAAGTCGGGGACGTTTGTGAACACCGAGCGACGCATCCAGGTCACGCACAAGGCGGTGGACTCCCCCGGCGCGGCACGGGGCGATCTCGAGATTCTGATGGACCTATCGAACCGGCTCGGATTGCCGACCCAGTTCGCGAGTGCCGAAGACGTGATGCGGGAAATCGCGCGCGTCACGCCGAGCTGGGCAGGCGTCACCTATCCCCGGCTCGAAGGCGCGGGGCTGCAGTACCCGGTCACGAGTCAGGAGCATCCGGGCACGGCGTTCCTCTTTGACAAGGAATTCCCGACCAAAGATGGCCGGGCGACGTTCGTGCCGGTCGAATACACGAACCCCGTCGAGCTGCCCGACGACGAGTATCCGTTCGTCATGAACACGGGCCGCCAGCTCTACCACTGGCACACGGGAACGATGACTCGGCGCGCGAGCGGCCTCGATGCGCGCGAGCCGACGGCGATCGTCGAGATCCATCCCGAGGACGCCCGGCAGCTCGGCGTGCGCGAGGGCGAGCTGGTCCGGCTCACGTCGCGGCGGAACTCCATGGTCACCGCCGCCCGTATCTCGGATCGGGTCGCCCGCGGACAGGTGTTCGTGCCGTTCCACTTCCGGGAAGCGGCGGCCAATCTGCTCACCAATCCCGTGCTCGATCCGTACGCGAAGATGGCGGAGCTGAAGGTGTGCGCGATCCGGATCGAGCCCGCACAGCCACCGGACTAAGGCACCACCATGGATCTCGGACTCTCCGGTCGCGTCGCCCTGGTGTGCGGTTCGACCCGAGGCATCGGCCGCGCGGTCGCGGATGCGCTGACAAATGAGGGGGCGAAGGTCGCCATCAATGGCCGCAAGAACGCTCCTTTTGCCGCGGATGTCTCGGTTCCCGCGCAGGCGGTTGGATTGGTGGAGCGTGTCGCGAAAGAGTTCGGCCGGCTCGATATCCTCTTCTGTAATGCCGGCGGTCCACCGGCAGCGGCATTCAAGGATCAACCCGCCGACGCGTGGCAGCGCGCGATCGAGCTCAACCTGCTCTCCACGATCAATCTGGCGCGCACGGCTGTGCCGATCATGCAAAAGGCCAAATGGGGCCGGATTATCTGTCTGACGTCCCTCGTCGCCAAGCAGCCGTTGCCCGGGCTGATCCTCTCGACCACCGCCCGGGCGGGAGTCCTGGGATTCTCCAAGGCGCTCTCGGACGAGGTCGCCAAAGACGGCATCACGGTGAACAGCATCTGCCCCGGCTTCATCGCCACCGAGCGCGTCGAGGAGCTGCAGCGCGCCAAGCCCGAGATGATGACGCAGACGATTGCGCAGATACCGATGGGGCGAATCGGCACACCTGAGGAATTGGCGTCCGCCGTGACGTTCCTGGCGTCAGAACCGGCAAGCTATATTACCGGCGCCGTGCTACAAGTTGATGGCGGCTTCATTCGTTCGATCTTTTGACGCGTCCCCCGTCCCTTATCCCCTCTCCCCCGAGTTCATGCAAGCAATCGTGAAGGAAAAGCGGGCCCCGGGTTTGACCGTGAAGTCCGTTCCCAAGCCCACGCCGGGACCTGGCGAGGTGTTGATTGCCGTGCGGCATGCGGGTGTCTGCGGGACCGATCTCCATATCGCCGACTGGGATCATTGGGCGGAGGGACGCATCAAGCCGCCGATCGTCGTCGGTCACGAGTTCGCCGGCGAAATCCAGGGGCTGGGCGAGGGGGTCACCGGACTGCGGGTCGGCCAGCTCGTGACCGCCGAGGGGCACATCGTCTGCGGGCACTGCCTGCAGTGCCGGACCGGCAACAGCCATATCTGCAAGAACACGCGCATCATCGGCGTCGACCGCGACGGCGCCTTCGCCGAATACATCACCATGCCGACGAGCAACGTGCTGACCCTCTCGGGGATCCCTACCGAGATCGGCGCGATCATGGATCCGATGGGCAATGCGTTTCACACGGTGCTGACCGCGGAGATCCCCGGCAGCACCGTTTTCATTGTGGGGTGCGGACCGATCGGATGCTTCGCGGTCGGGATCGCCCGCGCGGCCGGCGCGACCAAGGTGATCGCCTCCGACGTGAACCCCAAGCGCCTGGCGCTCGCCGAGCAGATGGGCGCGCACGTGGTCATCAACGCCGCCAGGGAAGACGTGGTCAAAACGGTCATTGCCGAGACGGGCAACGAGGGGGCCGACGTCGTGTGCGAGATGTCGGGCGTGCCCTCGGCGTTGCATCAGGCGTTCGCGAGCGTACGCCTGGGCGGGCGCGTGCAGCTGCTCGGGATCCCGAAGGGAGACGTACCGATCAACTTTGCCGACGAGATCATCTTCAAGGGCATTACGATCTACGGCGTGATCGGCCGCAAGATGTACCAGACCTGGCATCAGATGCGGCGCTATCTCACCGCCGGGCAATTCGACCCCCGCCCCGTCATTACGCACAAGTTTCCGCTGGCCAAGATCGAGGACGCGCTCGCTGCCATCCGCTCCGGCGATGCCGGTAAAGTCATTCTGGAGATCGTATGAGCTTCGTGGCACAACTGCAGGACGAGTTGGCGGAGTTCAAGAAGAACGGCGTCTACAAGCGTCTCAACTACCTCGATTCCCCGCAGGACTCGCGCGTCCAAATGGAAGGACGCGGCGAAGTCGTGATCCTGTCCTCCAACAACTATCTCGGCCTGTGCGATGTCCCAGACGTGGTGCGCGCCGGCAAGGAGGCGCTCGATCGCTGGGGCGCCGGCACCGCGTCGGTGCGGTTCATTTGCGGCACGTTCACGATCCATCGTGAGCTGGAGGCTGCGCTCGCGACGTTCGTCGGGTGCGAGTCGTCGCTCAGCTACGTGAGCTGCTGGAACGCGAACGAGGGGCTGTGCCCGACGGTCCTGAGTGAGCCGGACTTCGTCGTGTCCGATCAGCTCAACCATGCGTCGATCATCGATTCGATTCGCCTCGCCAAGGCGATCACCAAGTGTCAGACCGGCGTCTACAAACACTCCGACATGGCCGATCTCGAAGCGAAGCTGAAAGCCGCGGGCACGGCGCGGCGCAAGCTGATATTCACCGACGGCATCTTCTCGATGGAAGGCGACATCGCGAAGCTGCCGGATCTGGCCGAGCTCGCGAGGAAGTACGACGCGGTGCTCGCGGTGGACGACTCTCACGCGACGGGCGTGCTCGGGAAACGAGGCCGGGGCACCGCGGAGCACTACGACATGGTCGGCGCTGTCGACATCATCACCTCGACGCTCGGCAAGGCCCTCGGCGGTGCGGCAGGCGGCTTCACGGCAGGACCACTCGCGCTGACCGATTATCTCACGCAGCGCTCCAGGCCGCAGCTGTTCAGCAACGCATTGCCTCCGACCGTCGCCGCGAGCGCGCTGGCGGCGGTCCGTCATCTCGAGGCGCATGCGGAGCTGGTGACCAAGCTGCACCAGAACGCGCGCTACTTCCGCGAGCAGCTGCTCGCGCTCGGCTTCAAGCCGCTCCCCGGCGAGACGCCGATCGTTCCGGTGATCCTGGGCGAGACCGCCAAGGCGATCCAGATGAGCGAGCTGTTGCTGGCCGAAGGCGTGTTCGTGACGGGATTCGGCTATCCCGTTGTGCCACAAGGACATGCGCGAGTGCGTTGCCAACTCTCAGCCGCACATACGAAGGATGACCTCGATCTTGCCTTGCGTGCCTTCAAGAAAGTTGGCTCAAAACTGGGGTTGATCTAATGCACGCCCTACTTCTCCTCGCGCTCATACAGTCCAACAGTCCCACCGTCCAACCGTCCGCCTTCCTGGGCTTCGAACCCGGCACCGACTCGCTGCTCGCCGACTGGAAGCAGCTGAGCGGCTACATGAATTCGCTGGCGCAACGCAGCCAGTACGTACGCGTCGACACGCTGGGACGGACCACCGAAGGCCGGCCGTTTCTGCTGATGACGATCACGGCACCCGCGAACCAGGCACGGGTCGCCGAGATCAAACGGGCGCAGGCCCAGCTCGCCGATCCGCGCCGGCTCAGTGATGCCGCGCTGGCCGACATCCGCGCGAAACAACCGGCCGTCATTCTCATCAGCAACAACATCCACTCGACCGAAATCGCCTCGAGCCAAATGGGGATGACGTTGGCCTACCGCCTTGCCACGGATGCCACGTTGCGGCAACTGCTCGACTCGGTTGTCGTCCTGATGATTCCTTCGATGAACCCCGACGGCCTCGACAGCGTGGTGACGTGGTATCGGCGTTACAAGGGGACGCGCTACGAGGGCGGGCCGCTGCCGTGGCTGTACCACAAGTACATCGGGCACGACAACAACCGCGACTGGTTCATGCTCACGCAGGTCGAGACGCGACTCGTGACGCGTATGCTGTACAAGGACTGGTTCCCCGAGATCGTCTACGACGTCCATCAGATGGGTGCGAACGGTGTGCGCCTCTTCGTGCCGCCGTTTCAGGATCCGGTCAATCCCAACCTCGATCCGGCCATTGTCGCAGGGATCAACCTGGTGGGAGTGCAGATGGCGTCGGATCTGTACGATGCCGGCATGACGGGGGTCGCGCACCAGCAAACGTACGACCTGTGGTGGCATGGCGGGTTCCGCAGCACGCCGACGCGGCACAACATGATCGGCATTCTCACCGAGGCGGCGAGCACTCGGCTCGCCTCGCCAATCACGATCCCTGTCGACTCGGTGCGGCAGCCGGGCCGGGGGGTGAACTATCCGGCGCCCTGGGCGGGGGGCACGTGGCGCATTGGAGATATCGTGCGCTACGAGCTGATCGCTGCTGAGGCGCTGGTGCGGCTCGCGGCGCGCGACCGGGTCAACGTGATCGACCGGTTCGTCGGGCTGGGCCGCCGCGCCGTGGACGCCGGCCTCGCCGGAAATCCGTTCGCCTACGTGCTGCCGGCCGAGCAACGGGATCCTGAGAGCTGGGCGGCGCTGGCCAACGTGCTGTCGGCCGGCGGCGTGGAAGTGTGGCGAGCCGCCGAGCCGTTCACCGCGGACGGCCGGCGCTACAGCGCCGGGGCGTTGGTGGTGCCGATGGGGCAGCCGTACCGCGCGCACGCGAAGGACCTGCTCGAGCCGCAGAAGTACACGCCGGTCAACGATCGCCCACCGTATGACGTCGCAGGCTGGACGCTGCCGTTCACGATGGACGTGCGCGCCGATGTTGTGAACAGCCCGTTCAACGCCAACCTGGTACGGGCGGACAGCGTTGTCCCCGCGCCGGGGAAGATCGAAGGGAGCGGCGACGTTTTCGTGCTGAGAAACCGCACGAACGGCGAGTCGCAGGCGATTGCGGCACTCCTGACGGCCAGGCAGTCGGTGACCGTCGTGGGTGACAGCATCATCGTGCGCGGCCCGCGGGCCCGCGCGATTCTCGGCGAGCAGGCTGCGCGACATGGCTTCAGCGTTACCGCCGTGCGAAACGCGCCCCCCGATGCGGCGGGACGGGGGCGCACGCGCCAGCGGTTGCCGCGGATCGGGCTCTACCAGCCGTGGACCGGAAACATCGATGAGGGTTGGACGCGGTGGTTGTTCGAGCAGTATGGCATCAGCTACACGACAGTTCGCGACAACGACTTGAAAAATGGCGGGTTGCGGCAGCGTTTCGACGTGCTCGTGCTGCCCGATGCCGAAACCAGCTCGCTCCTGGGCGGGAGTGATACGACTCGCATCCCGATGCAGTACGCTGGTGGGATGACGGAACGGGGTGCAGAGGCTGTTTCGGAATTTGTTCGGGGTGGTGGGACGCTCGTGTGCCTCGATGGTTCAAGTAATTTCGCGATTACACGCCTTAACCTATCCGTGGTCAACGTCCTAGCTGGGGAAGCATCGGGTCCACAAGTTTTGCGATTTTACGCCCCAGGCTCTATTTTCGGTACGGTTTTGGGGGGAAGAGGAGCCGGGGACGGGGGACGAGTCCAAAGCCCCGTGACTCTAGGCGTTCCCGATTCCCTCAAAGTCTACTTCGAGAGTAGCGCCGCCTTCACAGTTTCGGGCTCTGCTCGGGCCCTGGCGACGTATCCCTCGCAGCCCCTGCGATCCGGCTATGCCCGGTTCCAGGAGCGGCTCGAAGGGAAGGCGGCGCTGGTGGAGGCACCGGTCGGCAGCGGTCGCGTGATCCTGTTCGGGTTCCGCCCTCAGTTTCGGGGCCAAACCCACGGCACCTTCAAGCTGCTCTTCAATGCGGTCCTGTTGGCGGCCCCGTGACCGGGGCCCGGAGGCGTCCCGATGAAGCGGCTAGTTCTCCTGGTGGGATTCGTGACCTTGGTAGCGGGTCCCGCGGCGGCGCAGAGAGCTCAGAACATCGAGTTCGGTGCCTTCGGTGCGTACTGGCGGTTCGACCACTCGTTTCTGATGACCAACGGCTTCGGCGGTGGCGCCCGGGTCGGCTACAACCTGAGCGACCGCATCGGCATCGACGTCACGGGCGACTTCATCCCCACGACCGACG
>JBLNGI010000275.1:0-10690 GCA_050264615.1 Gemmatimonadota bacterium | reverse complement strand
GGCGAGGTCGATCGAGTCCTGCGCGGAGCGGTAGCTGTAGCGATCGCGCTGCTGGGTGTAGTAGCCTAGCGTGACCCCCACGGCAAACGTCCTCGCAAACCGGTACATCGGCGCGAAGTCGAACGCGGCGTAATCGCCCGGATCCCAGTTGAGCCGCGCGAGCGCGGCATGCGGAAGCAGCAGCGAGTCTTGTGGTCCGACGCGGCGTTCGCGCTCGCCCGCCCGTTGCCGGACGAGCCGCACGGAACCATTGAGCCACAGCCGATTGAACAGCGTCAGCTCCTCGGCGATCCGGAGCTCGAGGTCCGTCTGATGGTCGCCGGTCGAGATATCGAACAGACTGTTGGGCGAATCCTGGTGGCCCGTCGGCAGCCGCACCAACACCTCGCCGCTCACCGCGAAGCTATGCGACTCGACGAAGCGGTATTTCGCGGTCAGCTCGAAGTCGCCCGCGAAGTAATGCAGATGTCTGGGGGTGCTCCCGATCGAATCGAACTGGTAGGTACTGTCCCGGAGTAATGTGTTGAGCGAGTCGGCGGCCGCAGAGTCTTGGGGGTTGCCGCTCGAGTCCATCGGGAAGCTCTGGCGCGAGTGGACACGCACCAGCGGCAGGCGCACGCCGACCGCGATCCGGTTCGTGATCCCGAAGTCGAGCCCCAGCGGCGTCACGCGCCGCTCGTTGCGCACGAACACGGTTGTCGGCAGCGAGGCGCCGATCCGCTGCTGGCCGGTGGTCGTGAACTCGCGCTCCCACGTCGTGATCACGGGCTCGAACGTGACCCGCAGCGTGCCGGCGCGCGGCGTGTCGGTGCGCGGGACGGCTTGCGCCCAACTAACCCCGGGCGACAGCCCGGGGACTAGCAGAGCGCAAAGAGCGAGGAACCGAAGACCTGCGAAGAAGGGCGGCAACGGAGATGCATACCCCGCTGCCGCCCTTTGCCGCCCTCTGCCGCCCCGCGCCGCCGCTGCTGTCGCCGCCGTCGTTATCAGGGGATCGGGGGAATCGCCGTCGAATAGGCGGTGTTGATCACGTTCCGCAGATGCTGCGCGATCAGGCGGTGCGTCAGCGCGCTTGGGTGAACTCCGTCACAGGAGAATATCAGGCCAAACGGCGGCGGTGTCGCTGGAAGCGGGGGAGGGGGCGTGGTTCGCGCTGGTGTTCCGGCGCACGGATTGATTTGGCCCGCCGCATTCCGTGCAAAGGGGAACGGCGGAATCGCGCCGGCGAGGGCGATCGAGTCGAAGACCGGGTTTGGGTCGAAATACGCCCAGCCATGGGCGGTCGCCGCCGCCGAAATAGCGGCGTTATAAGACGAGACGGCCGTTACGAGCCGCACGAGCTCTACTGGTACCACGACCTGCGGAACGTTGCAATCCAGCGTATAGGTCCCCGCCGGATTCCCCAGAGCCGAGTCAATCTTGGGTAATCCGAACGGGAACGGTACCAGGACTGAGTCGCCCCGCGGGGGCGCGCAGTTTGCCGCAACGACAAAATTCGGTGGAAACGCCGCGCCCGGAACAAGCCCTGCCTTAATGGCGAAGTATGTCGTTCCGCGGGAGAAGAACGGTATACGGGTCACGTTCGCGACGCCGACGAGCACCGCACCCGCGGGATTCACTTCGTCGATCGAATCGACCACTGCATCGTAGTTGGCCTGGAATGTCGCAACCGGGGTGATCCGCGTGCTGTCGCCAGCATTCGCCAGGTTCGTCGCCGCACCCAGCACGTCGTTGTTGCCGATCCACACGCTCACAAACGTCGGCTGAGCCTTCCGCATCATCCCGACCTGCGTCAGACCGCCGAGAATGAACTGGGTGAGACTGTTCGCGTTCGAGGTAGCATCGAGGTTGTTGTAGATGTCGATCACCTCGGCCCCGGGCACGGCGGTGTTGCTGATGTACGGTGCCGGTGTGGTCGTGTTGATCCGCCGCAGGAAGCACGTGCTCCCGCTGCTCGTCGGGTAGCCCGGGGGCGAGGGCACCCGCGTCTGCGTAAACACATTCGTATACGGAGGAGGGCATCCAGGCCGGCTCAACAGCGGCAAGAATGACGGCGAATGCATCGCCTGGGCGAGCAACACCGCATACGACTGCACCTGCGTGCTGTCGTTGATTCCCCCCGATTGGAACCCCGCGGTAATCGAGTTGCCCATCGAGACGTAGCGGTCGAACAGCGGGTCCACCGCAATGAAACTGGCGGGCCGGTTCACTTCGTCGTTCTGGCAGGCCGCGGCCGCCAGCAGGAACCCGAGGGCGGCGGCTGAACAGCGGTTCGTACGCATCATGAGTCTCGTTGCCCTCAGAAGGTGTAAGCCAGCCCGACCCCGAACAGATTGGCCGAGAACTGGTACAGGCCGGTATTACCAACGGTCGGGTTCACCGTGCCGCGGCGGTCGTTCTGCTTGATGTACTGATACGCCAGGTCCACATGCAGCTTCGGTGTCATCTCGATCCCGGCACCGATCGTGAACTCGTTGCGCGGACCCTCGGGCAAGAGCGGCGTCACGAAACTCGCGGGTGACGCCCCACCGTGATAGAGGTAACCGGCGCGCAACTGGACCTTGGGCGAGTATTGGTACTCCGTGCCGAACCGTGCGCCGTGGGTGTCCTTATTGCTGGGATGCAGCGTCAGGTCCGGCGTTGCGGGGTTCTCGAAGTCGATCGCGACCTCGCTGAACCAGCCCCACACGACGTACTGCCAATCGGCCATGAAACTCCAGCTGTCGGAGATCTTGTAGGCAAACCCGAGCGTGCCCTGCGGGGGCATCACGATCGTCGTCGAGACGGGGCCATCTTCCAGCGCACCGCCTGCCCCAAACTGGGGTCCCAGAACGGCGTCGACCGGCGTGCCTGCTGGGATGCAGGCCGGGCACACGCCGATGGTGGAGGGCACGACAAGGCCCGTCGCGACCGTATCGAACACCGCGTCGCCGTCGTATGAGATGTGTTTCCGCGTCAGCCAGTGCCCGCCGATGCTCAGCCGGTCATTGACCTTGATAATCGCGCCGAAGTTGACCGCGTAGCCCGTCCCGGTCGCTTCGAGCGCCGCATCGGCGAAGTCGGTCAGCCGGGGCACGCCCAGCATGCCAAAGGTGGTGCCGGCCGGCAGTCCCGCGGGCACCGCCAGCGCGGCTGGGACCGGCTGCGCGGAGAGATCCTGGCGCTGATGCAACTCGAGGCGGCTGGTGATGTAGGCAAACCCGATGCCGAGCTTCAGCGTCGGGCTGACCTGATAGCCCAGCGTCGGCTGGATATAGATCGAACGAATGTCGGTGTTGTACCCCATGAACCGTCCCTCGAACCCTTGAAGCGGCCACCTGGTCTCGAGACCGTACGGTGCGTACGCACCGAGCCCGACAGTGAGGTTCGGGTTGAGCTGGTGCGTGAAGAAGAAGTTGGGAACGGGGATGGTCGGGTTATCGAGATCGGTGCGGTGGTTCAGGAAGTCGTCGGTGAACCCGCCTTTGGCGGCGATCGCCGTGACACCGCCGCTGATGCGCGTGCCCGGGAGACCGGCGAGTCCGGCGGGGTTGAAGTAGATGGCCGAACCATCGGCGCAGGGACGGGCCGCCGTGACCCCGGCGCGGCCCATTGCGCAGGAGTTGTGCTCGTAGACGCCGAATCCCTGTGCTCCCAGCGTGCGGGGCGAGGCGGCGACAAGCGAGGAGGCTCCGGCGAGCAGCAACAGCGCAAACCGCCGCATACGTGTTGTCTCCAGACACGGATTGGGTAGATGGTGAATCCGGCCGCGATACGGTAGCATTGCGTGGAATCATTGTCAAACTCATGCCACGACCAGCGATAGCTCTGTTTCGGGACGCATTTGGGACAACACCCAGGTCCGCCGCGTCGGCGCCCGGTCGCGTCAACCTGATCGGCGAACACACCGACTACAACGGCGGTCCCGTGTTGCCGATCGCGATCGCGCAACGCACGACCGCCGTCATCGGCCCGGGTTCGGACGGGGAGGAGGGCGTGCTCGAAGCGGTCTCGACGCGCGACCGCCAGGTCGTGCGCGTCAAATGGCAGGAAACATTGCCGAGCGGCTGGGCGGCGTACGTCGCGGGAGTGCTGCGTGAGCTGTGGACGCTCGACGTGATCCCGCCCAACGGCTCCGCGCGTGTCGCGATCGCCTCAGACGTCCCGATCGGAGCAGGCCTGTCATCTTCGGCGGCGCTCACCGTTGCTGTCGCCCAGGCCCTGGCCCCGAACCTCAAGCCCCGTCAAATCGCGGGCGTCGCATTTCGCGCCGAGCACGATCACGTCGGGGTGCGCTGTGGCGTGATGGACCAGACGATCGCGGCACTGGGGAAGCGCGCTCATGCGTTGCTGCTCGAAAGCGCCTCGCTCGCGGTCCAGCAGATTCCCTTCAAGGCTCGGCTTGTACTGGTGGACACCGGGGTTCGGCACGACCTCGCCGCCGGCAGCTTCAACACGCGGCGGGCCGAATGCGAGGAAGCGGTGAAGCGGCTCAAGATCGAGCTGCCGGAGCTGGCCTGGCTCGCCAGCTGGCCGGCCGAGTGGTTGCCGCGGCTCAAGCGGGCGCTCAAGGAACCGCTGCGCGCGCGCGCGGTGCATGTCGTGAGCGAGACCGCGCGCACCCGGTTCGGGGCCCAGCTGCTCGAGCAGGGAAAGCTGAGGCAATTCGGCAAGCTGTTGTACGAATCGCACGAATCGTGTCGCCGGCTGTACGACTGCAGCGCGCCCGAGCTCGACACGGTCGTTGCCGCCGCCAAGCGCGCCGGCGCACTCGGCGCGCGGCTCACGGGGGCGGGGTGGGGCGGTGCCGCGCTCGTGCTCCTCCAGAAGACCGACACCAAGACGATTCCAGCCATTCAGCGGGCGTTTGAACGGGCCTATGGACGGAGCCCGCCAGTCACAGAAGTGGCTGCCTCACCAGGAGCACACACGGAGCGGTTATAGTTGAACATTGATCATTGAGCGTTGATCATTGGTCATTCCGAAGGCCCGCTCGGGTGGCGAAATTGGTAAACGCAAGGGACTTAAAATCCCTCGGGGGCGACCCCTTGCAGGTTCGATTCCTGCCCCGAGCATAGGCTCCAACGCCTAAACGCATGGCCCGGCGGGCTCTAGGCCCTTGCATGACAGGGCGAAGATTCACACCTTGGGGCCCGTCCACACTGAAAACCGGATAGGCTGGGGTTGCGCCCCCTGCGCCAGGCCGGCGGGTGCTATATGCGGTTCCGGCAGACCATGTTGGTACTTGGCACCGGCATTGTACTGGTGTCTTGTGGATTTGCCGATCTTATCGATTCTGGAAAGATCGGCGATGTCGCTATTGCATACTCCGGTCCCGACGTCGTCAACGTTGGCGACACGGTCCCGATCTCCGTATCCGTGACAGTCGGCGGGACGCCGCTCACCGACGCGCATCTGTGGGTCACCTCGTCCGATACCAGTCTCATCTCCCTCTCAGCCCGCAGCGACACGCTCTTTGCCAAGGATCGCGGAATTGGCACGCTGACCATTCGCGTGGTCGCTTCGATCTTCACTGACTCTTTCCCGACGCTCGTGCAGCAGGTCCGGGTCCTGCCGTGAAGTGTTTCCAGTGCGGCTCGATGCTTCCCGAAGGGACCCGCTTCTGCGGTCACTGCGGGTCGAAGGTCATGGATCCCGATGCGGGGACGATGGTGCTCGAGATCGAGGAAGGCGACGAGCTGCTCGCGCGGGTTCGACGCGTCTTCGCCGGAGAGTATGAGGTCGAGCGCGAGCTGGCCCGGGGCGGCATGGCGATCGTGTATCGGGCGACCGAAACCGCCCTGCAGCGGCCGATTGCGCTGAAGGTTCTGCGGCCCGACATCGGGATGAGCGTGGCCGCGGGTGAGCGGTTCAAGCGGGAAGCACAGACCGTCGCGTCACTCGACCACCCGAACATCATCCCCGTGTACAGGATCGGCCAGGTGGGGGGAATCTTTCACATCGCGATGAAGTTCGTTGAAGGTCGATCGCTCGATATCATTCTGGAAACGCAAGGCGCCCTGCCCGTACCCGTTACGCTGACGGTGTTGCGGGAGGCAGCGCGCGGCCTCTCCTACGCGAACGAACGCGGCATCGTCCATCGCGACGTGAAGGGCGCCAACATTCTCATCGACACCGACGGCCGGGTTGTGGTCTCTGACTTTGGCGTAGCCCTGCGCGCCAGCGACATCACGTTAACAGCGGCGGGCACGTTGATTGGCACACCGGCATACATGAGTCCCGAGCAGTGTTCGGGCCGGCGCGCGGGGCCGCAGAGCGACCAGTACTCGCTCGCCGTCGTCGGCTTTCAGATGCTCGCCGGGTCGACTCCCTTTCACTCGGAGACATTGGCGGGAATCATCCAGCATCACTTCTTCACGCCACCGCCCGATCTGCGCCTGGCGCGCCAGGACATCCCGCCCGAGCTCGTTTCCGTTATCACCCGCGCGCTGAACAAAGACGCGGGCAAGCGTTTTTCCTCGACCAGCGAGATGCTGGCAGCGCTCGAGGCGATTCCGTTCTCGCATGAAGATGAGCGCGCCAGCCAACGTGCGCTCCGTGACCTCGCGCGCGGGCGTGAGACGCCGCGCATCACCACCGGCTCACTGCCCGCGTTGCCCGATATGCCCACGCTGGCGGTCCCACCTGCTCATCTGCCGAAGCCGTCGACGCGCCGCATCGCGAGTTATGCCGCCGCCGTAACGCTCGTGCTTGCAGCAGGAGGCTTGCTGGTCAGCCGCACCATGGGGAACTCCTCGGCCGCCGTGTCGGCGGAGTCGTCACGCGATTCGGCAGCGCTCGCGCCGCCCCCTCCTCCGCCCGCGCCGGCCCCGGGGTCGCGGCCGGTAACGATCGCGACCGGCAAACTCCGCATCCTCACCAGCCCACCCAGTGCCGAGATCCTGGTTGATGGACGGCGCGTGGGTGTGGGAGGTGTCGTGGACTTCCGTGTCCCGACCGGCGAGCGCCGCGTGCGCGTGCAGGCGGCCGGCTACGCGCCCTGGGACACGACCATCACCGTACAGGCGGGCGTGACGCTCACGCTCGGGCGCGTGATCCTCCGCGTGCCCGACGAATGAGACGGCTTGCGGTGGCGGCCCTGTTGCTGGGAGCGCTGCCGGGGGGCGCCCGCGCCCAGGACAGCACGGCGCTCGTGTTACAGCAAGCCCGTGACCTCTATGAGCGCGTCGAGCTGGAGCGCGCGCTGCCGCTCTATCGCGCCGTACTGTCACCCGGCTGGCGTTTCGAAGTCACACAGGCGCAGCGGGTCGACGCCAATCTCTATCTCGGTGCTGCGCTGCTTTTATTGGATGCGCGAGACTCGGCGCTTGCGCACTTCCGCGCGGCGCTGGAGCGCGATGCGTTCGCTGATCTCGACCCGTCTCGTTTCACGCCATCCCAGCTCGAGGCGTTTCAAGCGGCGCGCCAGACGGTGTTCGCGATCGGACTGCGCCCGGTGACTGCCGTTCGGCTCGACCCGCGCGCGGGGAAGATGACGTTTTCGATCGCCACGACGCACGCTGCGGCCGTGCGCTGCGAGATCCGGCTGGCCGGGCAAGCGACGTCGTTCCCCGTGTTTGTCGGCGAGATTCAGGGCGGACTGCGCGAGATCGAGTGGGATGGCGTGCTGTCGAGCGGCCAGCTCGCACCTTCGGGACGGTACGCGTTCGTGGTGCTGGCGCGCAGCTGGACACGGGGCGACCTTGCGCGCGCCACGGACTCGACAGCCGCGTACTTCGACGTCAGACAAGAGTATGCGGCCCTCGAAGACACGATCGCCGACCTGAACACGTCCGACCTGCTTCCCGAGACGTATCCCACCTCGGCGGCGGCGGCGGATCTCTTGAAAGGGTTGGGCGTCGCGGTGGGCGCGCTGCTCCTCGCCACCGTCGCGAGCGATCAGGATCTCGGCGCCGCGAAGGGAATGGCCGCCGCGGTTGGGGTCGCAGGTGTTGCGGTCGGAGTGGCGAGCATCGCCACCCGCAGCGGCAGAGCACGGCCTGAAAACGTCGCGGCAAACGAGCAGCGCCGCGCGCAGCGGTCCGCTGCCAATGCGGAGATCCGTCGTCGTAACGTGGAGCGGCTCGCGCAGACCGTGCTGCTGATCTCTCCGGCCGCCGGCGGGAGCAATTGACCGCCCAGCGAGCGGTCGTCCTGGCAGCACTCTTCCTTCTTGTCATCGGGCCGCGGCCTGCACGAAGTCAGGCCCCCCGACCCTGGACGGTGAGCGGGCGTCTCGCGCTCGTCGAAGAACGGGTGGAAGTCGAGGGCTTCGGTCTCGAACGATTCAGCGGCGTCGGACTGGGTCTCGAGGTTGAACGTCGCCTCGGCGCTCGATTCACGCTCGGGCTGCACGGGCAGGGGGCAACGATGGAGCCGGACGCCAGCGGCGATCTGGATCGTCGCATCGGTGAAGCCGAGTTTCGCGCGCTGCTGTCGGTGACGCCGTCATGGGGCTTCTACGGCGGGCTCACCCTGCGCGCGATCGCCAATGACGCCGGACGGCAGCGTTGGTTGCTCGGCCGGATTGGCGCCGAGCTGCGGCCCGCCTTCACCGGCGATCGATTCCGCGCGATCGGGCGTCTCGGAGTGATCCCGATCAGCTCGGTGGATGGACTCTCACCGTCAGCGCTTGCATTCGACGGCGCGGTCGGGCTCGCGTACCAGCAGGATCGCTGGGCGCTCAAACTCGTGTACGGCCTCGAGCGCTTCGCGTTTACCTCCAGCACTGGCGTGCGGCGCGACGAGCAGTTGAGCACGCTGACGTTTCGAGCTGGAATCAGGCGCTGATACCACTCCGCTACGGCTTGTCCGGAAGCGGTGAACCCGCAATCCCATGCAACCTTTCCCGCGCTTGCAGCGTCTTACCCACTGAAGCGATGTAACGCCTAAACTCTTGCTGGAGGTTGCAGATGCGCGGCCTGACCCTGTTGATTGCGACGATCCTGACCTTCGGATACGGCTTCGCCGCCCAAGCCGCCATGACCGTCGATCGCGCGGAGACGTTCCGCCGCGTGGCTCGGGCGGTCGAGACCGGAGACGCGACGGTCGATGCCAACCATATCTGGTACGGAGGGATGCTGGCCCCGGTCACGGTTGAGGCCACTGCTCAGCCGAAATGCACACTGACCTAGTCCCGAGCCCCTCGCCCCGAATCCCACGACTCACCCCTCGCACTGCCCGCTTGAGGACCCGGCGGGCAGTCGCGTTCAGGGGCGAAACTTGTAAGATTGAAGGAGCGTAACGTCACCTAACCATGGACATCCCCTTGGATCAACCAAGCCCGACCCAACGCTTTTGGCGCACGTGGCGGCGTGAAATCATCCGCGGCGGCGTGCTGTTCGGCCTGGTCGTGGGCGCCGGTCTGTTTTTCCGGAACGTCAAGCGCAACGTCCACGTCCCCTCGCCCCTCGGGGCGTTGGGCGCATTCGGCGACTTCAATTGGGGCGACGGCGAAGGCAGCGATCTCTTCGGGCGCGGCCGCACGATGGGTGACCCCTGGGAGTACCGGGCGTGGATCACGCCCTCGCAGCAGGTGTGGATCCGCAACACCAACGGTCCGATCGACGTCGTGCCCGGGCAGTCCGACTCGCTGGTCGTCCGAGCGGAAAAGAGCTGGCGGCATTCCGATCCACAGAGCGTCCAGATGGTCCCCGTCCTCACCGAGCGCGGCGTGACGATCTGCGCGATGTGGAATGCGCGGGAAATGCGCTGCCAGGAAGGCGGCGACTACCGGCTCAATGGCGTGAAGAAGAACGACGTCGCCGTGCGCATCGTCGTCGAGCTGCCGCACGGTGTGCCGGTCGACGCCTCGACGGTCAATGGTGGGCTCGAGATCAATGGGGTGAGCGCTCCGGTCGAAGCGACGACGGTCAACGGCAAGATCGCCGTGATCACCTCGACCGGTCCGGTCAACGCGACCACGGTGAACGGCAGCATCGATGCGATCATGGAGTCGCTCACCAGCGGCGACGTCAAGCTCACGACCGTGAACGGCTCGGTGACGGCCGGCCTGCCGCGGTCGCTCAATGCCAACATCGATGCCGAGACGGTGAACGGCCGCGTCGAGAGCGACTTCAAGGTGCAGATCAACGGCAAGATCAGCACACGGCATCTGCGCGGCACGATCGGCACCGGTGGCCCGACTTTGAAGCTCGTGACGGTGAATGGCTCGATCGGTCTGCACGAGGCGGGCCCGCGCGGCGAGCATCCGGTTGGAGGGCAGAGGATCTGCGCGGAGGTGAATGGTGAGAAGCACTGCACCTACCTGACGCCCCCGCACGTTCAGCGCGCTCCGCGGGCGCCCGCAGCACCGCAGAACCCGAACCCGAACCCGTAACTGACCAGCTTGTCGTTACCCGCCGAGGTACTTTGCGACCTCGGCGGGAAACGCGCGCACATCGATTGGCTTCGTGATGTAGCCGTCGAAGCCGGCCGCACTCGCCCGCGCGCGATCCTCCGGCAAGGCGTGCGCCGTGAGTGCGACGACCTTCCAGGTGTGCGCCGGCAGCGTCTTCAGCTCCGCGAGCAGCGCGTATCCGTCCCGCCCCGGAAGCTGAATGTCGAGCAGCACGAGGTCCGGTGTGGGCTCGTGGGTCCGCATGACGTCGGCCAGCGCGTCGCCGTTCGCGAGCCCGATCACGCGATGTCCTTTGATCGAGAGCAGCGTGGTCAGCAGCTTGAGATTGTCCGGCTGATCTTCGACGACCAC
>JBLNGI010000274.1:0-7225 GCA_050264615.1 Gemmatimonadota bacterium | reverse complement strand
CCCCCCCGGGGCGCCCCCCCGGCCGCCTACGACCCTGCGCATAATCTCGGCCCGTTGTTCTCGGACGTTCAACTCTCGGGAATCTTTTCGGATTCGAAAGAGTTCGTCGACGCCCGGCCGCGGGAAGCGCCGGGGGTGATTCAGGCCAGCTACGACTCCGCACGCCGCGCGCCGGGGTTTGTGCTGCGCGCGTTCGTCGAACAGAACTTCGTGCTGCCGTCACCGGCTGGCGCCGCCCAGGGCGATGGCCGTCCGGCCCCCTCGCTTCGCTCGGGGCAGGCAGTCGGGCCGTCCGGCCGTCTGGGAATGGTCGCGCACGTCAACGCGTTGTGGCCGGTCCTGACACGTCACCCGGATAGCGCGGATGCGCGCTCGTCCCTGATCCCGCTCCCGAATCCCTATGTCGTGCCGGGAGGACGATTCCGCGAGATCTACTACTGGGACAGCTACTTCACGATGCAGGGTCTCGTGAAGAGCGGGCACACCGATCTCGTGAAGAACATGCTGGACAACTTTGCGCATCTGATCAGGACGCTGGGCCACATTCCCAACGGCAACCGAACCTACTACCTGACGCGTAGCCAGCCTCCGTATTTCGCCGCGATGGTGGCGCTGTACGCGAGCGCGACCGATTCGTCGCAGGCGCTCCCGTACCTCGACGCGTTGGAGCAGGAGCACGCCTTCTGGATGGATGGAGCCGACCAACTGAAGCCGGGTCAGTTCCATCGTCGGGCGGTGCGGATGCCCGAGGGTGTGGTTCTCAATCGCTACTGGGACGACTCCGACGAGCCGCGGCCCGAGTCCTACCGGCCCGACGTGGAGATCGGGATGACCCTGCCCGATTCGCTGCGCCCGAGCTTCTACCGGAACGTGCGGGCGAGCGCCGAGAGCGGCTGGGATTTCTCCAGTCGCTGGATGCGGGATCCCAAGGACCTGCGCACGCTCGAGACGACCGAGTTGCTCCCGGTCGACCTCAACTCCCTCCTTTATAATGCGGAGCGCGTGATCGCAGCCCTGCGGGCGTTCCGGAAGGGGACGGGCGATGCGGAAGTCGCACGCCGGTTCACGCAGCTCGCGGACCAGCGTCGGGACGCGATTCAAAACCTGATGTACGAGCCCAACCGCGGGTTCTTCTACGATGTCCGCTGGCGCAGCGGGGAGCGCGTGCTCGATCGGCCGTCACTCGCCGCCGCGGCGCCGCTCTACTTCGGTATCGCGACCCCAGAGCAGGGGGTGCGCACCGCGGCCAGGCTTGAAGCGGAGTTTCTGAAGCCCGGAGGTTTCGTCACGACCAACTTCACCTCCGGGCAGCAGTGGGATGGGCCCAACGGCTGGCCGCCGCTCGAGTGGCTCACGATCGAGGGCGTGCGCCGCTATCGCCGCGACGACCTCGCCGACCTGGCGGCGACGCGTTGGCTCAATCTCATCCAGCGGACCTATCGCGCGACCGGGCGGATGATGGAGAAGTACGACGTGGTCAATCCGAACCGGAAGGCGGGCGGCGGGGAGTACCCAACGCAGGATGGCTTCGGGTGGACGAATGGCGTAGCACTGGCATTATGTGCTATGCCTTCACAGGCGAGGACATGCAAGAACTAGAGGCACAGACGCACAGCGGGGTAGAGTCGACAGTGAGTGGGACCATCCTGTCAGGGTGGTCCCGTTGACTGTCCACCGTTCACCACTGCGCGTCTGTGCGTCTAGTCTTTGCCTGTCCCTGCTGTTCCTCTCTTGCCAAAAGGCTCCCCAAGCCAATGAAGTCGTTCTCGCCACCACGACTTCGACGCGCGATTCCGGACTCCTGGATTCGCTCGTGCCGGCATTCGAGTCCACCAGCGGATACAAGGTGAAGGTGGTCGCGGTCGGCACGGGTCAGGCGATCGTGATGGCGCGGCGGGGCGACGCCCAGGTCGTCCTTGTACATGCGCCCGAGATCGAACGCGCTGAAGTCGACTCCGGCAATTTCGTGCGGCGCCGGCTGGTCATGCACAATGATTTCCTGTTCGTGGGCCCTGCGAGTGATCCGGCGGGGCTGCGTGGGCTGCACGATCCCGTTGCCGCGCTGCGACGGATTGCGGAGACCAGAACCCCGTTCATCTCCCGCGGCGACCGTTCCGGCACGCACGTGTTCGAGCAGAAGCTGTGGCGGCTGGCGAGTCTCGCGCCGCCCGTGCCTGGTGGCTGGTACGTCGAAGCCGGTCAAGGAATGGCCGCCACGTTGCAGATGGCCGACGAGAAGCACGCCTACACGATCACCGATCGCGGGACATTTCTCGCGTGGCAATCGAAGCTCGAGCTGGTCCCACTGGTCGAAGGGGATACGCTGCTGTACAACGTGTACCATGTGATGGAAGTCCCGAACGCCGCAGCAGGCGCCCGCGCGCTCGCGGACTTCTTCGTGTCCGCGGAAGCTCAAGGGTTCATTGGAAGGTTTGGAACGACGCAGTTCGGTCGACCGCTGTTCATTCCGGATGCCGGCAAACCTGATACGTGGTAGATGGTGTTGTCCTCCAACCTGGAACCTGGGAACGGCTAGACGTCTAGACGTCCAGACGTCTAGTTAGAAAGCCTGGTCCCATCTCTGTGACAATCTGATTGCCGAGCTGATCAATCCCACCATACTGTAGGTCTGCACGAAGTTGCCCCACTGCTCCCGCGTGTTCGGGTCGATGTGCTCGGCCAGCAGGCCGTGGCGGTTGCGGCAGGCCAGGAGGTACTCGAAGATCTTGCGAGCTTCTGCTCGATCACCGATCGCGGCGAGCGCGTTGATGTACCAGAACGTGCATACGAGAAACGCGTTCGACGGGGTACCGAAATCGTCCGGGGTGGTGTAGCGGAACACGAAATCCCCGCGCCTGAGCTGCTTGCCGATCGCGCGCACCGTCGCGACGAAGCGCGGATCGTCGTCCGCGACGAAGAACAATTCGTTCAGCTGCAGCAGGCTGGCGTCGAGCGTGTCGCCGTCGAACGTGGCGACAAACGTGCCGAGCTTTTCATTCCAGGCCCGGCGGGAGATCACCTCGTGCATCTCGCTCGCGCGCTGGCACCAGTGCGTGGCGCGGTCGGTGAGGCCGAGGTGTTTGGCGATCCGACCCAGGCGCTCGCACCCCACCCAGCACATCACGGCCGAGAACGTATGGACACGCGTGCTGCCCCGCAGCTCCCACAAGCCGGCGTCGGGCTTGTCGTACAGCTGGTACGCGCGCTCCCCCAGCGGCTCGAGCCGCCGGAACAGCGCGTCGTCGCCCTGCCGGATCAGCCGGCGGTCGTAGAACACATGGGTCGCGGCGAGAATGGACGAGCCGTACACGTCGTGCTGCGACTGCTCGGAGGCTTGATTGCCCACGCGCACGGGACCGATGCCGCGATAGCCGGGGAGCGACTCCACGACGCGCTCGGGCGGCAGCCGGTGCCCGGTGACGGTGTACACGGGATCGAGTGGCCGGTCCGTGCCGTCGGCGACGACGTTCCGAATGAAGCCGAGGTAGCGCTCCATCGTCTGCGTCGCGCCGAGACGGTTCAGGGCGTTCACCACGAAGTACGCGTCGCGCAGCCAGCAATAACGGTAATCCCAGTTACGACTCGTGCCCGCCGATTCAGGAATCGAGGTCGTGACGGCCGCGACGATCGCGCCGGTGTCCTCGAATACGTTCAGCTTCAACGTGATGGCCGCGCGGATCACGGCATCCTGCCACTCGAACGGGATGGCGAGCGAGCGGACCCAGCCGCGCCAGTACGCCATGGTCTCGGACAGGAACCGCTGGCCGACGTCGTCGGCGCGATCCTGGAGCGTTTCATCCGGACCCATGACGAAGCTCACGGCGTCGTCGACGAAGAAGGGATGCTCCTCGAGGACCGCGGTGATGGGCGCGTCGGTGGTGAGCCGGAGCACGACTCCGTTGCCGAGGTAGCGGATGTGGTTGCTCCCGTAGGTCGTGCCGGTCAGTGGCTGGCCGTAGCTCTGCGCCGGCCGCGCGCGCACGCGAATGCGGGGGTGCCCCGCGATGCGCTGCACGCGCCGCACCAGCATCATCGGACAGAAGATCCGGCCGTGGTGCACGAAGCGCGGCGCGAAATCGGTGATTTCGATGACCCCGCCCGCGGCGTCGGTCAGGCGGGTCACCACCACCGGGGTGTTTTGCAGATACCGCTGCTCGGTCGTGACACCGTCGAGAAGCTCGACGGCGAAGAATCCGATATCGTCTTCTCCGCGGCGGGGCCTGAGCAGGGAGCAGAACATGGGATCGCCGTCGAGGCGCGGGAAACAGGCCCACGTGATCTCGCCCGCGGGATCGATGAGGGCGCCGATCGTCCCGTTCCCGATGAGGGCTAGATCGAGCGTAGCCACTGGCGTACCGCCTCCACGTCGGGCAGGCGCCACCGCGCCGCCGTCACACCCGCGCCGACCTTGATCGAGTACCCGCCGGCGCGATTGACCACGTGAAAGCCAAATTCATCGGTCTCGTCGTCTCCCACGAATACCGGCGTGCGGCCGGCAAACGGCGGCTCCTCCAGAAACTCGAGCACCGCGAGTCCCTTGTCCTGGCCCGCGGGCTTCATTTCGACGACGCTTTTGCCGAGCTGCAGGCTGTATTGGCCGTCGAACTGGGGCAGGACCTCCCGCATCGTTCGCTGCACGAAATCGGCCAGCTCCGGAACGCGGCGATAATGCAGCGCGAGCGAGACCCCTTTGTCCTCGAGCAGCAGTCCGGGCTTGTCGGCGATGGCGGCGGTGAGCTGGCGGCGCGCCTGCTCGAACCGCTCCGTCGGGGACGCATGGTGGCTGTGGACACCGGCGGCGTTGCGCCGCTCCACCCCGTGCTGCCCCGCGACGGGCATGCGAACGGTTGAAAACAGGCGGTCGACCTGGGTGATGGACCGCCCACTGATCAGGGCGACCGCGCCGCCGGCGCACTCGTAGAGCCGCTCCAGCAGCCGGCGCACGTCGTCGCTCACCTGGACGGCGGTGGGGGTGTCGGCGAAATCGACCAGCGTGCCGTCGATGTCGAAGAAGAACGCCCAGTCGCACTGCGGCGCGGGAGGGAGCGGCGTCGCGTCGCTCACCGCTGGCCGATCGGCCGGACTGCCGCCCCCTGGCGCCGCCCGCCGAGCTTGACCGGGATGACGTCGGGCAGGCGGCCCCGGCGGCGTACTGCCGCCGCATCCATGAGCATCCGCCCCGCCCAGCGGAACACGTTGAAGTCCTGGATGAGGCCGCGCATCAGACGCATCCGCGTGCGCTGCTCCGCGACGCCCATCGTGAGCGCCACCCGCAGCGCCCCGGCGCACTGGTCCGTGTCGTACGGATTCACCACCAGCGCTTCGGGCAGCTCGCGCGCCGCACCGGTGAACAGACTCAGAATCAGCACCCCCCGCTCATCGTCCCGCGCCGACACGAACTCCTTGGCGACCAGGTTCATCCCGTCGTGCAGGCTCGTCACCATGCACAGGTCCGCGCCGCGGTAGTACTCGAACGTCTCGTCGGGCTGGTGGTGCTCGATCTTGAGGATGATCGGCGGCTGCGCGGCTTCGGGAAAGCGTTGGTTGATGCGGGTCGCCAGTGCCCGCACGCGCTCCTCGTAGGCGCGATACTCGTCGATGCGCGTGCGCGTGGGCGCCGCGATCTGAATGAACGTGAACTTCCCGATCCAGCGCGGCTCCAGCTCGAGCAGTCGCTCGACGGCACGCAGGCGCTCCTCGATGCCCTTGGTGTAGTCCAGCCGCTCGACACCGATACCCACCGGGTGCTCGGGGGGAAGATTGTGCCGCTGGCGGATTTCGGTCCGGCATTGCTCGACCGGCTTGGCCAGCAGGTCGCCAGGCGGCGGGAATTCCACGCTGATGGGGTAGCGCCGGACCGTGGTCGATTTCCCGCGATAGGTGACCTCGAACAGCTCGCGATCCACCCGGGCCTCGAGCAGGCGATCGACCGTATCCACGAAGTTGTTGACGTGGAACTGGGTGTGGAAGCCCAGAATCGTGCTGCCGAGCATTCCGTCGAGCAGCTCGTCGCGCCAGGGACAGATTGCGAACGCCTCGGGATTGGGCCACGGAATGTGCCAGAACGAGATGATGGTGGCGGCGGGCAGCGCTTCCTGGATCATGCGGGGCAGGAGCGCAAAATGATAATCCTGCACCAGCACGATCGGGTTGGGAGACTGTGCCTCCTGGGTCACGGTGCTCGCGAACTTGCGGTTGACCCTGAGGTACTGTGTCCAATCGCTCGTACGGAAGATCGGTCGCACGTGCGCGATGTGGCACAGCGGCCACAGGCCTTCGTTCGCGAAGCCGTAGTAGTAACCCGTCTCCTCTTCCGGCGTGAGCCAGACGCGGCGCAGCTGATAGGCCGCGGCGTCGGGCGGCGGCGGTACGGCGACGCGGCCGTGGTTGTCCGCGACGTCGCGGTCCGCGCTGCCGCCGCCGTGCGCGATCCAGGTCCCGGAGCAGGCGCGCATGATCGGTTCGAGCGCCGTGACCAGCCCGCTGGCCGGCCGCCAGACCTCGATCTCCGCGCCCCTGTGCACGTGGATGTAGGGTTCGCGGTTCGACACGACGATGACTTCCTGGTTGCGGAGCTCGCCATCCAGGATCTGCCGCAGCGTCTCCGGCGTCCACGCGAGCTGATCTTCGTCGCGCGAGCGGTGAACCGCTGCGAGGTCCTCGATGAGCGCGCGCAGGTCCTTGGCAATCGGCCGCAGCTCGGGGGGCGGGAGCGAGCCCGCGAGCGCCAGCACGCCGGTGCGACCCGGCGGCACAATCAGGCCCTCGCCCCGCAGCAGCGCGCGCAGGCCCGAGACCCAGCCACGCCAGGAGAGCTGCGCAATCACGACCGTGATCAGGGCGACCGTGAGGCCGAGGCCGACGAAGAAGAGGAATAGATACTCGCGGGTCTCGCGGCTGCGGCGCGCGTAAAAGCTCATGTCGTGCACCAGCACGAGCCGGCCGATGTTTCCATCACCCGCGACCATTGGACGGACCGACACGAGTACCGGTCCCTTGTCCGTATGCAGCAGGCTGCCGGACGGTGGTTCGAACCGGCCGAGCTCGAGGCAGCGCACTTCGGCGGGCAGCGTGGGCGTCACGACCGGATCGCCCGGCCCGTCAGGACAGAACGCAACCGCGAGCAGCCGTTCGTCCTGCGTGATCCTCGTGAAGAACTCTTGGATGCGCCGGCGATTCCCCGCTTTCAGCAGGTTCTGGAGCGGCTCCTGGACCGTATTCGCAA
>JBLNGI010000273.1:0-3125 GCA_050264615.1 Gemmatimonadota bacterium | reverse complement strand
GCGCAGCGGCGCGCGCTGGTCCTGCTCGAGAACAAGGGCAAGCTGCTGCCGTTGCGAGGATCGAAGCGGGTCTACCTGCAAGGCGTCGCCGCCGACGCGGCAACCCACGCCGGCCTGACCGTCGTGACCGATCCCGCGCAGGCCGAGGTCGCGATCGTGCGACTCAACGCACCGTTCGAGCGGCTGCACCCGCAGTACGTCTTCGGCCAGTTCCTCCACGAAGGCAGCCTCGCGTTCACGGACGGCGATCCCGACTACGAGGCCTTCAAGCGGGTGAGTGCCGTCGTTCCCACGATCGCGACCGTGTTCCTCGACCGGCCCGCGATCCTTACGCCGATCAAGGCCGGCGCACGCGCCGTGCTCGCGAATTTCGGCGTGAGCGATGCGGCGCTGCTCGACGTGGTGACCGGCAAGGCGAGCCCACAGGGTAAGCTGCCGTTCGAGCTGCCGTCCTCGATGGAGGCCGTGGCGGCGCAGCAACCCGACGTTGCCCACGACAGTCGCGCGCCGCTCTATCCCCTTGGCTTCGGGCTGAAATACTGATGCTGAAATCGATGATCGTCGCCAGTGCCGTCTGCGTGCTGGTGCAAGCACCCGCCCGGGACTCGAACGATTGGATTCAGCTGTTCAACGGCAAGAACCTCGACGGCTGGGACGTCAAGATCACCGGCCACGGTCTCAACGACAATTTCGCGAACACCTTCCGCGTCGAGGACGGGCTGCTCAAGGTCCGCTACGACGGCTACGAGTCCTTCAACAACCAGTTCGGCCACATTTTCTACCGTGAGCCGTTCTCGCGCTACGTCGTCGCGGTCGAATACCGCTTCGTCGGTGAGCAGGCCCGCGGCGGACCAGCCTGGGCCCTGCGCAACAGCGGGGTCATGATTCACTCGCAGTCCGCCAAGAGCATGGCCAAGGATCAGGACTTCCCGATTTCGATCGAGGTCCAGCTCCTGGGCGGAAACGGGGAGGGGACCGGCGAGCGCTCGACCGCCAACCTGTGCACACCCGGCACGAACGTCGTCATCCGTGGCCAGCTCATCACCGAGCACTGCCTCAACTCACGCTCCAAGACCTACAACGGCGAGCAGTGGGTGCGGGTCGAGGTCATGGTACTCGGCGATTCCCTGATCAAGCACATCGTAAACGGCGACACGGTCTTCGAGTACTCGAAGCCGCAGATCGGCGGGGGAGTCGTCAACAACTTCGATCCAGCCGAGAAACAGGACGGCAAGCTGCTCACCCGCGGCTACATCGCGCTCCAAAGCGAGAGCCATCCGATCGACTTCCGCAAAGTCGAAATCCGAGATCTCACCGGTTGCCGGACGCCCCCGACATGCAAATGATCCCCGCACGCAAACTGCTGCCGTAAAACGAGCTAGCACCCCATTGCGTCTGCGGCGCGAAGTTGAATGTTGGGTGCCGTGAATTCCTGGAACGTCCTCAGCAACCGGGCGCTACGCGCGCTGCATCTCAACTCCATGAGCGGCAAGTTCCTGGCGTTCACGGTCTGCGCGACGCTCTTCACCGCCGTGGTCATGTCCCTGACACTGCCGCGGGGCAGCGAGCGCTCCTCGGGCAGCCAAGTGGCGCTCGAACTCCAGGGGGCGAGCTCCGAAACCGCTCGCGAAATGGGTAACTGGCTCGACCAGCGCGTATATGATCTGCGTCTCCGCGCGAGTCCCTACGTCGTCTCGGACAATCTGGCGCGGGCATCGGGCCGTTCTGGCGCTCAGGCAGTCGGGCGGCTGCGCGACTACCTCAATTCCGTCCGCCAGAACCTTTCCGCGCATGACGGCCTCGCGATCCTGGGCCCCGAGGGCCAGATGCTGACCAGCAGCGGTAGCCGCACCGGCTTTCGCCTGTCCCAGGATCAGCTGAACAACTTGCGGACCCGCGACGCGCTCGCCGGCGACGCGTATTGGGACCCGGGCGTCAACAAGCCCGTGATCATTCTGGTTGTGCCGATCCGCCGCGATGATGGACTGTTCCTCGGCGCGCTCTCCGCCAAGGTCAACCTGAGTGGGCTCATCGATGTCTTGCGCGAGCATGCCACGGACGCCCGCCGCGTGTATGCGATCACGGAGCAAGGCCGCGTCGTCATCAGCTCAGCAGGGAACTCCGCTGACGTCATGAAGACCACTGTACCCACGGCAGCCATGCACGAGCTGCTGGAGCGTGAAGGACAGACGGTCGGGCAGTCGCGCACCCAGGGAGGCGACGTCATGGCGACGCTGCGCCGCGTTCCGCAATTGCGCTGGGCAGCGGTCGCGGAGGCGCCGGTCGCGAATGAAGCAGGCCAGGGGGGCCGCACCACGTTGCTCATCCTCGCGCTCGTCGTCGTGATTGGTGTGCTGGCCTTCCTCGCCAGCTTGCTGATCACCCGTCCCGTCGTGCGGCTGTCGGAAGCGGCCGCGCGCATCGCGGCCGGCGACCTGTCGGCCGACCTGCCGCCCATGAGCAGCAGTGGCGAGGTGGGCTACTTGACCCGCGCTTTCAATACCGTGGTGGCGCGCTTGCGCGAGCGGGAAGGCCAAAGCGAGTTGGAGAAGCTCTCACTCACCGATGCGCTGACGGGGCTCTACAACCGGCGCCACCTGATGGGGACCCTTGCCAGCGAAGTGCAGCGCTCGCGGCGGCTGCGGCGCGCGTTCACCGTCTTGCTCGCCGATGTCGACAAATTCAAGCAGTACAACGACACGCACGGACACCTCGCCGGCGATGCTGCGCTCGTCAAGATCGCGGAGGTCTTCCGCAAGACCACCCGTGGCGTGGACTGCGTCGCCCGTTACGGCGGCGAGGAATTCGTGGTGATGCTGCTGGAATGCCCGATCGCAACGGCCTCAATCGTCGGGGAGCGCATCCGCGCGCGCGTAGCGGACCAGGACCTCGGGGAAGGCAAACTCACCGTGAGTATCGGCCTGGCGGAGTATCCCGACGGCGGCGACACGCCCGAGGAGCTGATTGCAACGGCCGACGCGGCGATGTATCAGGCGAAGAGCGCCGGTCGCAACCGGGTGGTCGTCGCCGAAACGAGCAGTGCCCGGCCCCAGGAACGGAAGGCACGACGCAGCAAGCGCGAAGCCTAGTCAGCGCAGGTGTAGGGCCAGCCAGTCGATCCAGCG
>JBLNGI010000272.1:0-4049 GCA_050264615.1 Gemmatimonadota bacterium | reverse complement strand
GACCAGATGTGGTTCGGCATGTTTCGCATCGGCGTCTGGCCCGACTACTTCCCGGGCGTTCAGTTCTCGCGAGATCCCGACGCACTCGACCAGTACTTCCGCGCGATGACGCCGAACACGGGTCCCTACGACGCAGAGGTGAACGCGCGCGCCGTTGCGGAGCTGTTCAAGAAGATCGGTCCCGCCATCCTCGTCACGCATTCACAGAGCGGCGGCCCGGGCTGGCTGACCGTCATGAAGTCACCCGACGTACGCGCGGTCGTGTCGTACGAGCCTGGCAGCGGCTTCGTGTTCCCCGAAGGCGAGGTGCCCGCGCCGATGCCGAGCCTCACCGGCCCCCTCGAAGGTGTCGCTGTTCCTGTCGAGCAGTTCATGGCGCTGACAAGGATTCCGATCGTTCTCTACTTCGGTGACAACATTCCCGAGGAGCCGTCTCCCAATCCAGGACAGGACAACTGGCGCGTACGGCTCGCGATGGCGCGCATCTGGCGCGACACGGTGAACCGCCATGGCGGCAACGTCACGCTGGTGCGTCTCCCCGAGATCGGAATCCGCGGCAACACGCACTTCCCGTTCTCGGACATGAACAACGTCGAGATCGCGAACCTGCTATCGAAGTTCCTTGCGGAAAAGCAGCTCGACGGAGGAGCGCGCCGGTAGGCAGGCCCCTGCCACCTCGCGGAGCGGGGGCAAGCCGAGATGTTGCACGGCCGGATGTGAGCACCGCGATCAGCCGCACCGATTGCATCGCCTGGCGAGCGTGCGCACGAAATGCGGAATCTCGGTAACCGCAGCGAGCTGCCGACCGTGCGTGAGATGCTCATGTCCGGAGTCGTAGCGCCGAGGTGTACATGCCCGCGATCATCGCGAGCACGAACGCAATCGCGCTGGTGCTGCCCGACGCTGCGGCCACGATGCCCGGGCCCGGACACAGGCCACCGAGCCCCCAGCCGATCCCGAAGATCGCGGCGCCGATGACCAGCTGCGGATCGATGTCGGTCCGCGCTGGCAGGTGGAAGCGCATGTCGAACCACGGCCGGTCGAGACGGCGCCGGGTCCAGGCATAGCCGGTCGCGTATACCGCCACGGCACCTCCCATGACGAACGCCAGGCTCGGGTCCCAGCCATGGAGTGGGTCGAGAAAGTGCGCGATGCGCGCCGGCTGCGTCATTCCCGAGATCACGAGTCCCGCGCCGAACAGCGCGCCGGCGAGCGCCGCGACCGCGAGCCCGGCCACGCGCGAGCGAGCGTGTACTGCGGCCGTCACGACAGCATCCCCGCGATCATCGCCGTGATCGCACCGGTCGCCATGAATGTCGCGACCGCGATCAGGGAGCGGCCCGACCAGCGGGAGAGCCCGCACACGCCGTGACCGCTCGTGCAGCCGCTGCCGAGCCGCGTGCCGAACCCCACGAGCCACCCTGCGACGACAACGGCACCGATCGAGCGAACGGGTGGCCCGATCGCCGCCGGCGCGCCGAGCGCCGCGACGAGGCCGGCAGCAGCAAGTCCGCCGACGAATGCGAGGCGCCAGGCGCGATCGATGGTCGTGCGCTGCAACAGTCCGCCGGCGATACCGCTGATGCCTGCGATCCGGCCGTGGCCGAGCAAGAGCAGCGTGCTGGCGAGCCCGATCAGCGCTCCCCCGAGCAATGCAGAGAACCACGTAGAGGCCATTGGTAGAGCCTAGCTTTCCCCCACCTGGTGGTGGGTTTCTGCAAGGACCCCTTTCAAACCGTGCATGCGGATTTCCCGCACACGGCTTACGGGTGGTCGTTGTAGGACGTGATGAGGCATTACGCAGCCTCCGGATACGCGACGGTGCCAACGAGCTTATGCAGTCCGAGGGCGTGGAAGTAGGACGCGTTCCAACGACGAGCTTCGCCAGGTTTCAGGTGACGGCCCTTGCGCTGAATTCGCAGGCGCTTGAGCCGCCACGTGACGTACTTGTCGATCTCGCTGAACTTGTCCGCAGCATTGCCGGTGCGGAAGTACTGTCCCCAGCCACGCAGCACCGGGTTGATCTCGGCGATCACCTCGCGAGGGTCCCGGTGACAGCGTGATCTCGAGGTCATGTCCTTCATGCGCTGCCGGATCCGCTTCATGCTCTTCGTCGACGGCCAGCGCTGGAGGAAGTACACGCGCTTGCGCGACTTCTCCCAGACCGATCCCGAGAAGCGCTTCCGCAGATGACAGCCGAGGAAGTCGATCCCTTGCTTGCCCCAACCCAGATCGACTCGCCTCGTCTTCTTCGGATGTAGCTCGAGCTTGAGCTCGCCAAGCAGCTTCCTCACGCGCCGCTCAGCCTCTCGACTGTTCTTCTCCGTCTTGCACAGCACGACGAAGTCGTCGCAGTAACGCACGAGCACGCCGAGGTCGGCGCACCGCTTGCTCCACACACCGTCGAGAAACCCCAGGTAGATGTTTGACAACAACGGCGAAATCACCCCGCCCTGCGGAGCACCGCTGAGCTTGGTCGTCTCGCGTCCGTCTTCCATCACCCGCGCTTCGAGCCACTGCTTGACCAGCTTCAGGACACGACGATCCGAGATCTTGCGGGCCACCAGCGACAGGCACACCGAGTGAGCGATGTTGCCGAAAAAGTCACGGATGTCCCCGTCAAGCACGTGGTTGAACCCGCGGTTCACTTCTCTGCGGATCTTCTCCAGCGCCTGTGTCGTCGAGCGGCCGGGTCGAAACCCGTACGAGCAGTCCTGGAATCCAACCTCAAAGATCGGTTCCAAGATCAGCTTTGCCGCCGCCTGTACGACGCGATCGCGCACCGTCGGAATCCCGAGCGGCCGCTGCTTTCCATCGGCCTTCGGTATGTACCGTCGCAGGACCGCCTGCGGCTGGTACTCGTTCTCGCGCAGCTCGGCCTGGATCGCTTCGAGGAAGCGCTCCACTCCGTCCTGCTCGATTGCCGCGATCGTCTGGGCATCGACGCCCGCGGCCCCCTGGTTCCGTCTCACCTGGTTCCACGCCTCGTACAGGACGTCACTCCGGTAGATGCGGTCGTACAGCGCGTGGAACTTTCGACCCGGTTGTTGCTTGGCCACATCCCGCAGCCGACCTTGGAGGCGTCGTACGTTGTCCTTGGGACTTCGCCCTCGGGGGGAGTTGGGACGCTTGACGTCCATGCCCTTGCGCGTACCTCCTCGATCGACTCGACTCAGACCCCAGGGACCCTTCCCTCCGGCCGCGTTGTGCTGCACGGCCTTCGTCGCTGGTGCGGGCGGTACTATGATCCCCTCGGACTTCCGCTGCGCGGTGCTCGACTTCGCCTTGGGCTTATACGAAGCACCTTGCCGTGACGGCGGCTGCGCAGACGGCTCTCTCGTGTTCCGTGACGATCCTTGCACGCGTGCTGCGACCCGTACCCCGCCGAGGCCCCCGGTGCGTTGATGGTCTCGCCCCGTTGGTGTTGCCTTCGCCGTGACATGAGCGGCTCGGCCGGTCGGCTCACAACCGACGCTCTCGGATTGTAACTGTGCCGAGGCTGCAGTCTTCACTTCAAGTTGCGGCCCGCGTGCTTGCCTCCCGGTGAGCGGCTCTTGCCGGTTCCCGGGCTCTCGACGCTCCGCTTCGGACGCCGGGATCTCTCCGGGCGCCGGGAGCCTGCTACTCGGCGCGTTGCCGCTTACCGAGACGGGACTTGCACCCGCTGGATCTCCACAGCGTGACGACGGGTTCTCGCCAGGATCCCCGGCGGGGCTTCCGTCGTCGTCACGACGCACCACGCGTACAGCGTAGCAACTCGCCACCGCGGCGTGGGGCGGCTACTCGGCGAACGACAGCTGGGAGAGGTCGATCCAGCCGTCCCACACCCGCACGCCCTTGACCCGCTTCGCGATCAGGCCGTGTGGCGAATCCGCGACGATCCCGGCGATCGGCCAGGTCTCCGCGAGCGCGGCGGCGAGCTCGGGCGCGAGCTTGGCCCGCTCCTCCGGATCCCAGGCGGCGGCCAGCGCGTCGAGCGCGCGATCGATGCGCGGCGCGCCGCGGCCGACCAGGCTCGCCTGATCTCCGTCGACCATCCCGCTCCACAC